>QCSN01000003.1 GCA_003211515.1 Synechococcus sp. AG-670-F04 | reverse complement strand
GATCGAGGTGCTGGAAAGTGCCAACGCTCCGGTGAAGTCGGATCGGATCGGGCGCCTGCTTGCGGTGTATCCACTCACGGAAGGGATCGCTGCGGATCGGTTCCGTGGTTTGGTCGAGCAAGTGCTTCCCCTGGCGGGCCAATGGCCGGATCCGCTCAGCGCGGAGGAGCGCAGTCGCTTCGATCTGATTCCCCTGGCAGAAGCCCTGCAGGGTTTGCATCGACCCGTCGATCGTCTTGGACTTGATCTCGCACGTCGCAGACTTGTCTTCGATGAATTCCTGTTGCTGCAGCTGAGTCTGCTGACCCGTCGTCGCATTCTTCGCGCCAAGCCCGCCCCGGCCTTGGCGCTCTCCGGAGCGCGCGATGGCTTGGTGGGCCATTTTATGGAGCTGCTTCCCTTTGCTTTCACGGGGGCTCAGCGTCGTGTCCAGGCTGAAATTGAGGCCGACCTTCAGCGCCCAGAGCCCATGGCACGTTTGGTGCAGGGTGATGTTGGCTCCGGGAAAACAGTGGTGGCCATCGCTGCTCTGCTCAGCACCGTTCAAGCTGGCTGGCAGGGGGCATTCATGGCTCCTACCGAGGTTTTGGCCGAGCAGCACTACCGGAATCTCTGTGGCTGGCTGCCCCAGCTGCATGTGAGCGTCGAGCTGCTCACGGGGTCCACTCCCAAGCCCCGACGACGACGGCTGTTGGAGGATCTCATCAACGGATCGCTGCAGGTCCTGGTGGGTACCCATGCTCTGCTGGAGGATCCAGTTCTGTTCTCCCGTCTTGGTCTGGTGGTGGTTGATGAACAGCATCGTTTCGGTGTGCACCAGCGGGATCGCCTGCTCAACAAGGGATTGCAACCGCACCTATTGACCATGACGGCAACTCCGATCCCCCGCACCCTGGCGCTGTCGTTGCACGGGGATTTGGATGTCAGTCAGATCGATGAGTTGCCCCCAGGTCGGACGCCAATTCGTACCGCGATGCTCTCCGCTTCACAGCGCGATCAGGCCTGGGAGTTGATTCGCTCTCAGGTTGATCAGGGTCAGCGGGCCTATGTGGTGCTGCCGCTTGTGGACGAGTCTGAAAAACTCGATCTGCGATCCGCTGTGGATGTGCACGATGAATTGATGTCAGGGGTCTTCTCCGATCTCGGGGTCGGCCTGCTGCATGGTCGGCTCAGCAGTGCGGAGAAACAGCAGGTGCTGCGAGCCTTTGCTTCGGGTGAACTTCAGGTTCTTGTGTCCACAACCGTCGTTGAAGTGGGGGTGGATGTTCCCGAAGCCAGCGTGATGGTGATTGATCATGCGGATCGCTTCGGACTCGCCCAGTTGCATCAGCTGCGGGGTCGCGTTGGGCGCGGTGCCGCTGCCTCCCACTGCATCCTGATCAATGGCAGCTCGAACCCCCAGGCCAGGCAGCGTCTGGATGTGTTGGTGCGCTCGACCGATGGCTTCGAAATCGCTGAAATGGATCTGAGATTGCGTGGTCCAGGACAGGTTCTTGGAACACGCCAGTCTGGTTTGCCCGATCTTGCCCTGGCCAGCCTGGCCGACGATGCGGCTGTCTTGGACGACGCTCGGGCCGCTGGGGAGAGCATTCTTACGGACGACCCTGACCTAGGGCAACACCCCACCCTGCTTCAATTGCTCGCGGACCAACAGCGACGACTGGCAGGTGGCACGCCGCTGAATTGAAGATCGTCCCTTGTTATGAAGGGTTGACTCTGCGCCACTGGATGTGCGGCCTTGGAGTGATCGGCCGATCGTCGATTGTCAGGAACCCCTGGAACCTCTGCCGGATGCCTTGCTGCGACTGGAGCCTCACCCCTATGTCAGCGTCGGTGCGCCCTATGGAGCAGGGGCAGACCCCTTCCGTCTCCGTTCCGGGGTGATTGCACGGTTGCTCGGCGCTGAGGACCAGCTACAAGCCCGTCATCCGGAGCTCCGCCTTGCTGTTTTCGATGCCTGGCGGCCTATTCCCGTTCAGTCCTACATGGTGGCCCATGCCATCAGCGAGGAGTGCAATCGCCGTGGTGTGGATCGCCTGGATCCAGCCCAAGCCCAGGATCTGAAGAGTGTAGTGGCCGATGTTGGCCGTTTCTGGGCACCACCGAGTGATGATCCTGCGACACCACCTCCCCACAGCACCGGGGCTGCAGTCGACCTGACCCTTGCATCAGCATCCGATGGGTCTCCTCTTGACATGGGAGGAGCCATCGATGCGATCGGTTCAATCTCCGAACCGGATCACTACAGGGATCAGGCGGATCACCAACCGCTGTCTTCCGCGGCGGTCTGGCATGGACGACGAATTCTGTTGCGCCAGGTGATGACCGCATTCGGGTTCGAACAACATCCGAACGAGTGGTGGCATTTCAGCCATGGAGACCAGCTCTGGGCCTGGCGCAGTGGAGCCGCTCGAGCGATTTACGCAGCGACTCCCAGCAGCTCCGTCACCGCCTGAGCCCCAAGCTTGTTGACGTGGTCACCCAGGCTGCGGCGACCGCCAGCATCCCTCCAACTGCGGAGGAGGGGCTCAAGTGTCGCTTCGAGCTGATCGAGGGGCATCCTCTCGATGAACGGCTGTGCCAGGCGCTGCAGGTTGGGGGTGCCCCCAAGCCACAGCTGATATTGGTTGACTCCACTGCCGACCAACCCCAGTTCAGCCATGTAGGGGCGTGCACAACCATTCGGACAGCCGGTCATTCGCACCAGGATCGATTTTTCAATGTCGAGGCGTCGCAGCAGTTCATCCAGCCGTTCAAGCACGCTGGGGAGGATCCGTTCTGCTTCTGTGATCGCCAGTCCGCAGGTGGGCAGGGCAGGGCAGGCGATCGCATGACGGGCAAGAGGCGCTGGAGCCTCGGGAACGTCGAACCCAAGTGCGGAGAGTTTGTCTCGGATTGTTGCCCGTTGAGGCGTGCCGATGTTGCAGAGGAGCAGATCCTGGTTGGCGGTGAGGCGAATCTCAAGCTGATAGGTCTCAACAAGGCGACGGAGCCCGGCTTTCATCTCACCGCTGAGGCGACCGCACATCAGGGGAAGGCCCACGAACCAACAGCCGGCGCGTTGGCGGTGCCAGCCGAGGTAGTCCATCAACTTGGCCTTCGGTTCATTGCGCAAGCCTTTCAGTTGGCCTTTGAAATAGCGCTCTTTGAGCATGCTCCGGAACCACTGAATTCCCTTGTCGTGCAGGAGGTATTTCAAACGGGCGTGCTTGCGGACCTCCCGATCACCGAAGTCCCTTTGCAAGGCCATGATCGATTGAACGAGATCAAAAATGCCATCGGCATCGACGTAGCCGAGGGGATCAGCGACACGGGCGAAGGTTTCCTCCTTGTTGTGGGTTCTTCCCATGCCACCGCCGACGTAGACGTTGCAACCCCGAAGCACTCCAGAGGGATCGGTGAACACCACCAGTCCAATGTCCTGGGTGAGCAGATCGACGGAGTTGTCTCCTGGAACCGTGACGGCGACCTTGAACTTTCTCGGCAGATAGGTGTCTCCGTAAAGCGGTTCGTCTGCACTGTTGGAAAACACCCCCGTATCAATCTGTCGTTGTCGGGCCTTGCGAACTGGACGACTCGGTTTGAATCGATAACTCAGATCACCGTCAACCCACAGATCGAGATAGGAGCACTCTGCGGCTTCAGGGCTGAGCAGATCGGCAATCTCGTCGGCCAGCTGCCGTGCCACGGGGTAACCACCCTTCTCAAATGGCGCTGGAGGAGCCATGACATTGCGGTTGATATCACCACAGGCCGCCAGCGTGGAGCCAAGGTTGCGCACAATTGTGCCGATCACCTCTTTCAGATCGGCCTTGGCGATGCCGTGCATCTGAAATGCCTGGCGGGTGGTGGCCCGTAAGGTTCCATCCCCGAGGCGATTCGAAAGCTCGTCGAGAGCCATGAACAGTTGCGCAGGGATCCGTCCACCCGGACTGCGCAGGCGGAGCATCATCTGCCAGCAGCGGACCTTGTCCGTCTTTCTCAGCTCCCGGTGATTCTGTTGATAGCTGCCATGAAACTTCAACAGCTGAACTGAATCCTCGCTGAATTTGATCTCTTCATTCTTGAGCTCTGTGGCAAGCGGTTCCCTTAGATGACCGCTGTACAGCTTGCGTTTCTCTGCTTTAGAGAGCGACGTATCGATCGATTCGGTCGGCGGTGAAGGTCCATCCAAGACCAAGACCTCGCTTGAGGCCTTGTCCATGGCAATCACTGCAACCTGGCCGTCGCTCACGAGTCCGATTGATGTTTCATTTGAAACTAGCTAAGGGGCTTCCCATAAAGTCTCCTACGGCACTGACGGCGGCGTGAATTCAACCTTTCTTCTCGAGATCGGCACAGAAGAGCTGCCTGCCGATTTCGCACGTCTTGCCCTGGGCCAGCTTGATCGGATGGTGCGCCGGGATCTGCGTGAGAATCGTCTTGATCATGCGGCCGTCACCTCTACGAGCACCCCTCGCCGTCTTGTGGTGCGTGTCGATGCGCTTCAGGAGCGGCAGGAGGATCTCACCGAAGAGCGCAAGGGTCCCCCGACTGCGCAGGCATTCAAGGATGGTGTCCCCGGCCAAGCCGCGATCGGATTTGCGAAACGATGCGGCGTTGACCCGGCGGACCTCAACGTGCGGGAGACGCCGAAGGGACCATGTGTCTTTGCCACGGTTTGTACCCCAGGCCAAAGCAGTCAGACCCTGCTTCAGGAGATGATTCCTCGCTGGATTGATGGTTTGCAGGGCCGTCGTTTCATGCGTTGGGGTCAAGGCACGCAGCGGTTCAGCCGACCGATTCGCTGGCTGCTTGCTCTTCAGGGTTCTGATCTGATCCAGGTGGATCTTCAGGATGGAGATCCTCAGGTCAGCAGTGCTCAGTTCAGCCGCGGCCACCGTCTTCACGGTGATCAGCCCCTAGCGATTCAAGACAGCGACAGCTATGAAGCCACCCTCGTTGCCGCTGGGGTGGTGGTGAACCGCGAGGAGCGCTCACGCAGCATTCGCTCTGCCATTGAGACGGAATCTCAAGCGCTTGAGGGGATTCCCAACTGTCCTTCCGCTCTGTTCGAGGAATTGGTTGATCTGGTGGAAGACCCACAGGTCCTAAGGGGACGGATTGCCGATCGCTTTCTCAAGCTGCCCCCCGAGGTAATCAGCACTGTGATGCAGGCTCACCAGCGCTACATCCCTCTGGACGTTCCTGGAGTGCAGTCCGATCCATTGCGTTTGGAGGCCGTTGCGGTTCTGCGCCCTGAATTCCTTCTCGTCGGCAATGGCTTGAAGCAGGCCTCTGAGCTGATCATTCGCGGCAACGAACGGGTGCTGAGCGCGCGTCTTGCCGATGCTGAATTCTTTCTTGGTGTTGATCGGCGTCAGTCGAGCGCTTCAAGGCGCGATGCCCTTCAGCGGGTCACGTTTGCGGATGGCCTTGGCAGCCTTCGGGATCGATCCGATCGCATCGAACGTCTCACCGATCAGTTGATCCAGTCCTTACCTGTTTCACCAGAGGTCGCCTCGACCGCCTGCAAAGCCGCTCGGTTTTGCAAACACGATCTGGTCAGCCAGATGGTCGGCGAGTTTCCTGAACTGCAAGGCTTGATCGGCGGGAAATATCTGCTTGAGGAGGGTGAACCGAGGGGTGTGGCCCTCGCTGTTGTGGAGCATTACCTTCCCAAAGGTGCGGGTGATGAGCTCCCTTCCACCGAAGCCGGAGCGGTGGTGGCTCTGGCTGAACGTCTGGAATTGCTGTTGAGCATCTATGCGAAGGGAGAACGGCCCAGTGGATCATCCGATCCCTATGCATTGCGCCGGGCCGGGAACGGGGTGCTTCGTCTTCTTTGGGACAAGAGTTGGCGCATCGATTTTGTCGCTCTGCTCAGTGATGCTGTGACGGTCTGGTCTGAGCTCTTTCCCGCTTTCAACGTTGATCAGCAGACCCTTTGTGGGGATTTGATGCTTCTGCTGCGGCAGCGAATCGTGTCTCAGTTGGAGGAGGACGGCAATGCACCGGATCTTGTTCAGGCTGTTGCCGGTGCAGCCATTTCGGATCAGCGTTTGCTGCGTGATCCTGTGGATGTTCAGGATCGAATCAAATTGTTGACCAAGCTGCGCGACCAGGGCGGGCTTGCCGCCTTGCAGGCGGTTGTTCAACGTGCGGCACGATTGGCTGAGAAAGGTGATCTTTCTGTGGACAATCTTTCTCCCTCCGATGTTGTGGATCCCTCGTTGTTCGCCTCTCCGAGTGAGAACGGGATGCACGCAGTGGTAGTAATGCTCGAGCCATTAGCCACTTCAAGAGCTTATCCGGATCTTGCTGCCGCCCTTGTTGAGGCCACACCGGTGTTGGAAGCCTTCTTTGATGGAGACACCAGTGTGATGGTGATGGCCGACGATCCAGCCCTGCGGCGGAATCGTCTCAATTTGCTTGGTGTGCTTCGCAACCAGGCCTCAGTCCTGGCTCGGTTCGATCTGATTCAGTCTTGAAGCGTTGGAAAGACTCGACCCCCTTGGCTAGCCAGGGGGGTCGAGTCTGTGGAAGTCAGCTGATGAGTCCGTCAATTGAGCAATCCACCAATGCACGGCACCCGTGGTGATCAAACAAGGTGGAAATGGTCTGGGATTGGTTCTGGCCGCCTTGACTGTTGCAGGTGCTGTGATTTATCCCGTGAATGTCTGGTCGACGACCAAGAAGGAACCAGCTCCTGGAAAAAATCATCAGCAGGGAATAGAACGGGTTAAGGAAGGGGTCGGTACAGCGATTGAGTCGCGTCAGTAGTGACCCCTCTATGCCGAATCGCTCAGCTGATCGACGCGGTCTCCTTGTCCTTTCCTTTGGCCTGTGCCTTGACCGCCTGAGAAGCTTCTTCCGCTAAAAAATCACCATCGGACCGCCCCACCGCCGACGGCACAGGGTCGTATTGGGTGGGTGCGAGTGCTTCGCCGCGAATCAGACTTCCCAGGGTGCGCAGTGTCAGTTTGATCTGCTGCCAGGGGTTCATCATCACGACCCGTTTGTAGAGGTAGCTGTCAAAGGTCAGCTTCTGAACGTCCTTGTCATCACACATCTCCACAAAGGCTTCTCTGGCCGCGTCATTGCGGTAGAAGATTCTCTGGAGAATGTCGAGAACGGCATAAGTTGCGCCGTATTTGCGATCCCAGCGTTTGAGATAGGTGGATTTAATCTCTTTTTCGTTGGGAATTTTCGTCCCACTTTTGCTGATTTCAACAATCGCCTCAGCGCACATCCGTCCACTCTTGGCAGCGAAGTAAATGCCTTCTCCCGAACTCTTTGTGACGTAACCAGCTGCATCGCCAACGAGAGCCATCCGTCCGACCACGCGTCTAGGCCGGGGATGCTCTGGAATCGGATGCGCTTCCACCTTGATGACCTCTCCCTTGAAGAGTCGTTTGTTGGCCCGCTCGCGTATTCCCTTCTGCAGGCCTTTGATCAGGCTTTGGTTTTGCTGCATTGTTCCGGTTCCCACCGCAACGTGGTCGTATTTAGGGAACACCCAGGCGTAGAAATCGGGGGAAACGTCAGTTCCGACATACATCTCCGCGAGATCCTCGTAATAGGTCATCTCCTCGGCAGGGAGTTTGATCCGTTCCTGGAAGGCAATGGCGACGTTGTAGTCGCCGGCATCCATCGCTTTGGCAACTCGGGAATTGGCCCCATCGGCGCCGATGATCAGATCAACCTCAAGGGTTTTCTGCTCGCCGGTGGGGCCTCCACCGCTGTAGTCCGCGTAATGGAGGGTGTAAGGCCCCTGGCGGTTCTTGCCCGTGTCGATTTTCTGCACAAGCCCGTTCACAAGGGTTGTGCCGAGATCGGCTGCTCGGTTGCGGAGAAAGGCATCAAACACTTCACGACGACACATGCCGATGAAGGCGTTGTCGTCATATCCCAACGGATCCAGTCGAATATCCACTTCCCGATTGGAAGGGGAGATCATTTTCATGTTCCGCACCTTGCGGTCGATGATGCTGTCCGGAAGGTCGAATTCCTCAACCATGCAGAGGGGGATGGCTCCGCCGCAGGGTTTTGCATTGTCCAGTTTGCGTTCAAAGAGCCAAGTCTCTATTCCTGCCTTGGCAAGCACTTCAGCGGCACAGGATCCACTTGGACCGCCGCCAACAACCGCGACACGCAACATCTAAACCAATCTCCGATGGATTGTTTTTTGAAACTACCACTGAGCAGATGCTGATTGAGGAGACCACTGGCACCCGCCCTTACGATTGATACAACACGCATCACCGATGTGGCCCGGGCTGCTCCCGCTCGACGTGCTCAGAGAGATGACATCCCTGTTGCTCGTCGATCAAGACCGGCACCGCGACGATCCCGTGGCGGTTTTGGGCTGTTTCTTTCTTGCGTGGTTGTCTGTGGAGGAAGTGTTGCAGGTGTGCTGTTCGGACCTGAGTTGCTGGCTCGTCTGAATACAAATGACGTTGAAGCAGAACTTGTTTCAGGGTTCGATCAGCTATCAGGGTTCGATCAGCGTCCAGCTTTAGACGGCCGTCTTCTAGGACACTTTCCCTATGACGAGGTAATGGATTCGCGGCTGATTGTTGTCGAGCCGGGAATCGAGCTTCATGAAGATGCGGCGAACGCTTTTGATGCCATGCGTCAAGCTGCAGCCGCTGATGGGCTGGATCTCCGGCTCCTGAGTGGATACCGATCCCACGATCTTCAGGAATCAATTTTTTTTGATGTGGCCTCTGAACGGAATCAGACAGCTGAAGAAAGGGCGATGGTGTCAGCGCCACCTGGTTATTCCGAACACAGCACCGGATACGCCCTTGACATCGGCGACGGTGAGGCGCCGGAAACCCATCTCTCACCGGACTTTGAACAAACTCCCGCGTTCCGTTGGCTGCAAGATCACGCCGCTCGATATCACTTCATCCTTTCCTTTCCTGAGGGCAATCCGCAAGGGGTGAGCTATGAGCCGTGGCATTGGCGATACGAGGGCTCTGCCAGCGCTCTTCGTCTGTTTGAACCTGCACGACGTCTAGTGCAGCGTCGCCCTTGAAACGGCCTGAACTGCTCGCACCCGCGGGAGATTGGGAGGCGTGCAGGCCGCCGTGGCCAATGGTGCTGACGCTGTTTACTTCGGTGTCAAGGCGTTCAATGCTCGTCAGCGTGCCGACAATTTTGAACTCGAGGAACTCGCGGATGTGATGCGTTGGCTGCATCACCGTGAGGTACGGGGATTTCTCACATTTCTCACCTTCAACGTGCTCGTGTTCAGCGATGAGCTGGAACGGGCCGCTGAGCTGCTCCTAGCCGCGGATCGGGCCGGTGTTGATGCGGTGATTGTTCAAGACGTTGGACTCTGCACGTTGGCGCGGCAGCTCGTTCCGAACCTTGTTCTTCATGCCTCCACGCAGATGTCGATCACTGCAGCGGCTGGTGTTGCCCAGGCCGCTGCCCTCGGTTGTCAGCGGGTGGTGCTTGCTCGGGAACTCGCTTTGAAGGACCTCGAACGCTTGCAGCGTCAACTGACTGAGCGGCATCTCTTCATGCCGCTGGAAGTGTTCGTTCACGGTGCTCTCTGCGTGGCTTATTCCGGCCAGTGCCTTCCAAGTGAGTCCCTGGGTCAGCGCAGCGCCAACCGGGGTGAATGTGCCCAGGCTTGCCGCCTTCCCTATCAGATGGTCGTTGACGGGGATCCCATCGACCTGGGGGATCAGCGATATCTGCTGTCTCCGCAGGATCTCGCTGCGTGGGAGCTCCTGCCTCAGCTCCAGCAGCTTGGGGTTGCCAGTCTCAAGATCGAGGGTCGTCTCAAGGATGCGACCTATGTGGCAGCTGTCACGAGTGCCTATCGGCAGAGGCTGACGGCGAATGGGCAGGGGGACGGGGACGGCTCACCCATGACGGGTTCAAAAACACCGTCTTCAAAAACATTGGGTTCAAATAAACTGGGTTTATAAACACCAGGTTCAAAACCTGCGGATCGAAAACCAACGGTGCAGCGTCAGCTGGAACTTGCTTTCTCCCGTGGCTTATCCAGCGGTTGGCTGAAGGGTGTTAATCACAGGAGACTCGTTCATGGACGGTGGAGCAAAAAGCGCGGCCCCCTGGTGGGATCGCTGCAGCGGGTCAACCGCGGTGGTTGGTTGCTACTCCGCAGTAGGGAACCATTGCTTCGTGGTCAGGGCCTCGTTCTCGAAGTCCATGGTGACGATCCCTTGACCCCTCCGCTGGAGATTGGCGGCCGGGTGATGGATCTGGAGCGCATTGACGTGACCAGCTGAAACTACGGCTGGGGCCTGGCCGGATCGACACCCGAGCGCTTGCCACCGGTGCCTCCGTTTGGCTGACCAGTGATCCCGATTGGGAGAGCCAATGGCAGAAGGCGTCTCGGCGCACGACTGTCGCCTCGCCCCGGCCGCTCAGGCTTCGGGTCCGGGGGCGGTTGGGTGCGTCCCTGGAGCTGGAACCGGTGTTGCCAAAGGCAGCTGGAGTGCATCTGCGCAGCACCATGCCGCTGGAGCCTGCTTCACGGAGGCCTCTGGATCGTCAGAAACTTGAAGACCAGCTTGGTCGCCTGGGCGGAACCGGCTGGACCCTTGAACAGCTTGAGCTTGATCTGATCGGTGATCTTTTTCTGCCTGTAGCGGAGCTGAATCGGTAGCGCCGTGAACTGCTCGAGCGTTTGCAGGCCGCTCATGCAGGCCTGAATCAACCTTCATCTGTCGTTGAAATTCCTCCGAAGATCACTGAAGTTTTGCAAGGGATTCTCGGTGATGTTCAACCTGCCCAGGTGACGCCGGAACCTGGGCTTGTGGTGCTTGTGCGCAGCCTTGAGCAGCTGCGGGCGCTCACTACCCCAGGGCTTGACGGTCTGCCGATCCGCTCCGTTGTTGCGGATCTCGACCAGCCACGTCAGTTGCGGGAGGCCGTGGCGCTTGGACAGGGCCACTGGCCGGAGGGGATCTGGCTCACCGGTCCGCGCATCACCCGTCCAGACGAACGCTGGACCCTCGAACCTTTGATCCGGGCCCGGCCTGACGGCTATCTGGTCCGTAATGCCGACCAACTTGAAATCCTGTCAGGACTGGCGCCCTGCATCGGAGACTTTTCCTTGAACACCGCCAATCCGCTCAGTGTTCATCGGTATTGCCGGCGTTGGGGTCTTGAGCGACTGTCCGCGAGTTATGACCTCAACCTTCAACAATTGCTGGATCTGGCCTGCGCAGTCGATCCATCCCTTCTTGAGGTGACCCTCCATCAGCACATGCCTTTGTTCCATATGGAACATTGCCTGTTCTGCGCCTTCCTTTCAGACGGCCATGACCATACCGATTGCGGTCGGCCCTGTGAGCGTCACACAGTCACCCTGAAGGATCGGAGTGGAGTGGAGCATCCACTCCGGGCTGATCTGGTTTGCCGCAACACGCTGTTCAACGGAACGGCTCAGACGGGTATTGAGGGCTTGCCTTCTCTCCTCCGTTCCGGAATCCGATCATTCAGGCTCGAATTGCTTGATGAAGGCCCAGAGGATTCCATTCGCCGTGTGCGTCTGTATGTGGATGCCCTGCAGGGTCGGCGACCATCGGACGACGTTTGGCGGCAGGAGAGCATCAACCATCAACTTGGTGTGACGCGAGGTAGCTTGCGCGTGAAGGGTCCGGAACGAACCAGCCAATTCTCACGTTGAGATATCCTTTCGCACTGCGCCTATGGCGTTCTTCACAATTTCAAACGGTCAGCCCGCATGAGCGCCCAGCAAAAGGCGATTCGCAACATCGCGATCATCGCTCACGTTGACCATGGCAAAACCACCCTGGTCGACGCTCTGTTGGTGCAATCCGGCATCTTTCGGGACAACGAGGCCGTTCCAACCTGCGTTTTGGACTCCAACGACCTGGAGCGCGAGCGTGGAATCACAATTCTTTCGAAAAATACCGCTGTCACCTACAACGACACCCGGATCAACATTGTTGACACTCCTGGACACGCGGATTTTGGGGGGGAGGTCGAGCGGGTTCTAGGCATGGTTGATGGTTGCCTTTTGATCGTTGATGCCAACGAGGGCCCCATGCCTCAGACGCGTTTTGTTCTCAAGAAGGCATTGGAACAGGGCCTTCGTCCGATTGTGTTCGTCAACAAGATTGACCGTGCTCGTGTTGATCCTGAAACAGCCGTGGACAAGGTTTTGGATCTATTCATCGAGCTCGGGGCCGATGACGACCAATGCGACTTCCCTTATCTCTTCGGCAGTGGTCTTGGCGGGTTTGCCAAACCTGATATGAAGACAGATAGCGACAATATGCGTCCGCTATTTGATGCCATTCTCCGTCATGTGCCGCCCCCGGTTGGTGATGCGGAGAAGCCGCTTCACCTACAGATCACAACGCTTGATTATTCAGATTTCCTCGGACGCATCATTATTGGTCGTGTGCATAACGGTATGATCCGTCAGGGTCAAAATGCTTCCCTGATTAAAGATGACGGAACGATAAAACGCGGACGAATCAGCAAACTTCTTGGTTTTGAAGGACTCCAGCGTGTGGAAATCGCAGACGCCAGTGCTGGTGATCTTGTTGCTGTCGCGGGATTTGATGACGTCAACATCGGTGAGACGATCGCTTGCCCTGACGAGCCCACGGCGTTGCCTCTGATCAAGGTGGATGAACCCACGTTGCAGATGACTTTCGTGGTGAACGACTCTCCATTCGCTGGAAAGGAGGGCAAATTTGTCACCAGTCGCCAGGTGCGTGATCGTCTTGAACGTGAATTGCTGACCAACGTGGCACTACGCGTTGAGGAAACCGATTCGCCTGATCGTTTTGCCGTGAGTGGCCGTGGTGAGCTGCATCTGGGCATCCTGATCGAAACGATGCGCCGCGAGGGTTACGAATTTCAGGTCTCCCAGCCTCAGGTGATTTTCCGCACCATTGATGGAACGCCCTGTGAGCCCGTTGAAACTCTCGTGATGGATGTTCCTGAGGAGGCTGTCGGTGCCTGCATCGAAAAACTGGGGTCTCGGAAGGGTGAGATGCAGAACATGGAAACCGGTCAGGATGGACGCACCCAGTTGGAATTTATTGTTCCTGCCCGTGGGTTGATTGGCTTTCGAGGTGAATTCATCCGCGCAACCCGCGGTGAGGGCATCATGAGCCATTCCTTTTTCGAATACCGCCCAATGACAGGTGATTTCGATACAAGGCGCAATGGTGTTCTGATTGCCTTTGAAGAAGGCACAGCAACGTTCTATGCGCTTAAGAATGCTGAGGATCGTGGTCAGTTCTTCATCACACCTGGAACGAAGGTTTACAAGGGGATGATCATTGGCGAAAACAATCGCCCCCAGGATCTTGAAATCAACGTTTGTAAGTCGAAGCAGCTCACCAATATGCGTTCTGCTGGTGCCGATGAATTAGACACGCTTCAATCTCCTATTCAGATGACCCTTGAGAGGGCTCTGGAGTACATCGGACCGGATGAGATGTTGGAGGTCACTCCCGAATCGATTCGCCTGCGCAAACTTCCTGCCAAGAAAATGGCAAAACGCTGATGGTTGAGGGGGATCCCCGCTTCCAGCAGGCTGTAGATCTTTTCAATTCAGCTGAGTGGTACGCCGCCCATGATGTTTTTGAAGAGCTATGGCATGAAACGGCCGACCCAGAGCGTCGCAGTCTGCAGGGAATTCTTCAGGTTGCTGTGGCTCAATTGCATTTGCAGAGGGGCAACAGGCGTGGCGCAACGATCCTTTTCGGTGAGGCTCTTGGTCGGCTGAAAAGACCAGGCACGCCAGATCTAGGGCTGGATCTTGATTTCCTTTGTCAGAGCGTCGGCGATCGACTTCGTTGCCTTCAATCAGAACAAGATCCCGAGTCCTGCACTGTCCCAGTCCTTCGTGTCGTTGATTGAGATGGCAGTAGGGTCCGCTTCAAATGATGCAAGGCTGTCTGTGGCCGCGAATGTGCTGCCGGTAATCCGCCGTTTTGGATTGTTACTAACAGTGTTGGCCACTGTTGTGCTGGGTTCAGCTGAAGCCCAAGCTGCCGATCCATCCTCGGATGGATTAATTACCATTGAGTCTGATGTTCAATCCGCGGACAATGTCACAGGGGTGGTGACAGCCAGCGGGAATGTTCGACTCGTTCACGCTGATCGTGGCGTGGTGGCAACCAGTCGCCAGGCCCAATATTTTACGAAAGAAGCCAGGATTGTTCTCAGCGGCGATGTTGATGTTGTGCAGGAGAATGGAAATTTGTTGCGCGCAGATCGTGTGACATACAATCTTGATGATGAGCGTGCGGTTGCAACACCCGAGGAGGGTGCTCAGGTGTTCAGTCGATGGCAGTTGGAGCTTGAAACCACCGGCTCAGAGCAAACTCTTCCATGAGTCTTTCGCTGGATGAGGTCTCGATCGGCCTTGGTGGCCGGTTGCTTGTCAAGGGTGTCTCGCTTCAGTTGCCTCCTGGAGAAATCGTTGGTCTACTCGGGCCGAACGGCGCTGGTAAAACCACCACGTTCAATCTGGTGATCGGTTTGCTCCGTCCGGATTCCGGCCAGGTCCTGCTCGACGATCTCGATGTCGCAGGCTTGTCCATGCCGCAACGGGCCCGTCTTGGTATGGGCTACTTACCTCAAGAGCCCAGTGTGTTTCGCCATCTCACCGTTCGAGAAAATCTTGAACTCGCCCTGGATCAAACAACACTGAGTTCGGTTGAACGGCGTGACCGGCGGGATCAGCTCATCGACGATTTCCATTTGACGGCATTCATGGACCGGCTTGGCTTTCAACTCTCCGGAGGAGAGAGGCGGCGCTGCGAAGTGGCGCGGGCCCTTGCAGTTGGTGCCAATGGCCCGCGTTATCTCCTGCTTGATGAGCCTTTCGCCGGCGTCGATCCGCTTGCCGTTGCAGACCTCCAGGGACTTGTACAGGATTTACGGTCCCGTGGCATGGGAATTCTGATCACGGACCACAATGTTCGCGAAACACTCGCGATCACTGATCGGGCTTACATCCTTAACGATGGTGCAATTTTGGCCTCCGGTCGGTCCGATGAGGTGGCTGCCGATCCCCTGGTTCGACGCCATTACCTCGGAGAGGCATTCCAGCTGTGATGAAACAACTGAAGCGATTGACGTGGATGCGGTTGCCCCTGTTGGACAGGTGGATGGTGGTCGAAGTGATTGGTCCTTTGCTGTTTTTTATCGCGCTGTTCACGCTTCTCCTGCTCACTGGCGGCGTGATGTTTGAGCTGGTACGCCAGATGGTGGATAAGAATCTTCCACTTGCAATTGCAGTACAGGTTCTTCTATTCAGCATGCCGCGATGGTTGGCGTTTTCTGTTCCGATGGGAACATTGATGGCCTGCCTGTTTGTTTTTACCCGTTTATCTACCAATAGTGAACTGACAGCTCTGCGCAGTCTTGGGGTTACGACAATCCGAATGATCACGGCTGCCATGGTCCTCTCGATCGTGATGACAGGTTTTACCTTCTTTTTGAACGATGTTGTTGTTCCAAGAAGCAACCGCTTTGCTGAGGTGACGTTGCAACGCGCTTTGGGGCGTTCTCTGGCAACAGAGAAGGGAGAAGATATCATTTATCCACAATTTGGACGTTTAAGTTCTGATGCTGATGAGGAGTCTAGACGCGGTTTAACACAGCTGTTTTATGCGCGCAGTTTTGCCAATGGAGAGATGCTGAATGTCACAGTCTTGGATTTCTCTCGCGTTGGTTTTACTCAGATGCTTGTTGCAGAAAAAGCAATCTGGAATGAAGCGCAGGCTCAATGGGATTTTTTTGATGGCCAGAATTTAACTTTGAGTCCTAATGGCAGTTCAACAAAAGTTGAATTTGACCGTTATGTTTATCCTCTTGGTTCGGGCCCACTGCGGTTAACGCGAATACAGAAAGATGCGGTCAACATGACGGTTGCGGAGGCAAGGCAAGCCGAACGGCTTTATGTAGAAGCAGGAAATAACAAAGACGCACGCAAAATTCGTGTTCGAATACAAGAGAAATTTACGTTTCCCTTGGCCTGTGTTGTGTTCGGGTTGTTCGGTGCAACACTCGGTGCTCAACCCAGCTATCGAACCAGTCGTAGTTTTGCATTTGTGTTAACTCTTGGAATCATTGTTGTTTATTACGTCATCAGTTTCAGTTTCAGTTCATTGGGCGTCAAGGGCACCCTCCCTCCAGTTGTCGCGGCTTGGCTCCCGGTTTTGATTGGCATTGGCGGTGGTAGTGCTCTGCTGTGTCAAGCCAGTCGGTGATTCAGCCAGGCAGAATTGGGTTGTATGGACTGGACGGATGCCGTGTTGATTGACGCCGCCAACGTGGTGACCACCCTTGGTTTCACGGCCTTCGTCCTGTTGCTTCTGGCGATGCCCGTGGCGTTCTGGTCGGTGTCCAGTCGTGAAACGTCAACGGCGGTGAGGAGCCTGGTCGCTATGGCCAACCTTCTCCTTACAGCTCAACTGGTCTTGCGCTGGTGGCAATCCGGCCATTTCCCAATCAGCAACTTGTATGAGTCGCTTTGTTTTCTCGCCTGGGCCTGCACTCTCACCCAGCTTCTTGTGGAACGGAGCTGGCCATCTCCCCATGTTGCGGCGGCAGCTACTCCTATGGGTCTTGGTTGCATCGCTTTCGCAAGCTTTGCTTTACCCGACACGCTTCAGAGCGCAGCGCCCCTCGTTCCGGCCCTGCGTTCAAGTTGGTTGGTGATGCATGTGAGCGTGATCATGGTGAGTTATGCCGCTCTGCTTGTTGGATCTTTATTGTCGTTGGCTGTTCTGCTCACGGATCGAGGCGAAGCACTGCAATTGCGGAGTAGTTCGATCGGAACCGGCGGTTACCGACAAGCAACGGCCATGGGTGATGTGGGGATTCTCAATCTCAAATCGATCCAACTAAGTCCGGTAGAGCAGCTCGACAGCCTTAGTTATCGCACCATCACTGTGGGATTTCTGCTGTTGACTGTTGGCATTATCAGCGGTGCGGTTTGGGCGAATGAAGCATGGGGAAGTTACTGGAGTTGGGATCCAAAAGAAACGTGGGCTTTGATTTGTTGGCTCGTCTATGCGGCGTACCTTCATAGTCGTCTCAGTCGCGGTTGGCAGGGTCGACGACCTGCGTTTGTCGCTGTGATTGGCCTTGCTGTAATTGCTATCTGCTACATCGGCGTTAATTTACTCGGTATCGGTTTACATAGTTACGGTTGGTTTCTTTGAAAACCAGTGATTCCATGGATCTGCTCTTTTAAATATTTACAACCAACCTGTTTAACTGCAAGATTCGCGATAAAATAGGAGAGTTCAGATCACATTTTCGTTTCTTGGGGCAGTTGTCAACCTTGTGGATGCAGAAAATTTTTGATTTGCCTTAGGAGAATTCAAACCATTCACTTCTTATCAGTAAAAGAAACTCCTCACACTTCCGAACTTATACCAATCCACTTGATAAATAAGATGAACCGCCTACAACTGACACTTATGCCCTCTTGACCTGTACGCCTAACCCTTTGATTTTTGTCAGAAATCTTTCTATGCTACACATCTAACAGTTCCATTGATTCCCAAATTCGAATGCGAATGTCGATCAACAGGGCAATGTCGGGATTGGTTATAGCATTGGTTTGTTTGGCTACATTGGGCTGCACGCCGATATCAAATTCTTATTATTTTATCTTGGCAAGATATAAAGTCAATGATTATGATCATGAAGGTGCAATTGTTGATTACACGAAAATAATTGAGAATGATCCTGGTAATGTTACAGCTTATGTGCAACGTGGCCACGCAAAGGCCAATTCAACTCAATATAATGATGAAAATAATCCTGCAATTGCAGTCTTGAATCAAGCAATTTTAAATTCTTCAATTTCTGACTTTGATAAGGCACTTAAGCTTGAACCTTATAAGGCCGATGCCTTTTTGGGCCGTGGACAAGTCAATCATCAATCAGACAAATTTCAAGCTGCTATTGATGACTATTCAATGGCAATTGAAATCAACCCTCGACTATTCGAAGCCTATTACTGGCGAGGGATTTCCAAAAAAGCGATGGATAATAATCCAATGAGAGCCTGTACTGATTGGAAAATGGCAGCCCAGCTCTGGACTCCAACAACACTATGGGAGAAGTTTTACTCCTCGATGCCTCGGGACCTTCGCTCAAAGCTTGGGATGACTCACAACGCTGCTGAAACAGCTGCAAATAATGTAAATCAATTGTGCCAAGAATACCTTTAGAGCTGGATGTGGTTTGGTTGACTCATCGCACCACACCAACCTAAGAGAACCTATGTCTATCAGGAAGGCCCTGTCAGGATGTCAGTCCACTCAAATACGAAAATGATCTGCAGACAGACCAAAGACTTCATTAAGCTATTTTAGTTACTAGCAGAACTCAGGGTCAACCTCATATTCATCCTAGTATTTTCCTGATCCTCAAGCTTGATGTGCATTGGGTTTTCAAAATATTCAGTGCGTTTTGTCCCATGCTCATGAAAACCAACCATGTTCAGTAGTGTGAACACAAGCAATCATCTTCTCCGCCATCTTTAGTGCATATTAAAGATGTATTACTCAAGTCGCCATTCAAATGATTCACATATTTGAGCTGATACTAGGTTGATTTTTTTGTGTTCAGTATTGCTTTATCAGAAAGGGTCGTAGATGCCCGGTATTTCCCAGCACTTCATTTCAATCCAAATTCCCTTCTGATCAGTTGGTGGATACGCTCCATAGCCGATCGAATTCGTGGATTTAGCATAAGGACCGTCTTGGCTTGGATTGTGCGGTCTATTTTCCATTACCGATCGACAAAGATCAAAGCGTTGTTGATCAGATAGGGCATGTACGGGAAGATTGCCTATTGCCACGGCTCCAATCAGCAGAATAAATAGTGATTGGTTTTTCATAAATGATATGTAACTAAATTCAATCCTATCAAATAATTATGAAGACGATGCGATTTTTTTATTTATTCAAATGCTCAGCTTCTTCAGTGCTGTCGAGTCAAATTTTTGCTTTTCAAATCAGCTTTTGATATAGGAGTAATGTGCATGACTTTTCTGCGGTTCAGGCTTCATTCCAGATTGTAATTCCAAACAGAGCGATGCTGTCAACATTCCTGTGACAACAGCAAACCAGTGACTGATCTTCATGTGCCGCTTGGGTTGGCGAAAAATAAAGCGTGTCATACGAAAAAGATCTGTCTTGATCTGGTTTAATTGTTTTGTCAAGCGGGTATTAAAGCGTTAGCATGAAAAAGACTTGGAATTATCTGAGAACGCTTCTGTCTGTTCATTGATCTCGGTATGGGAGTAATCCCAATCTCTAAGGAACACATATCAGGTCGGTTGAGGGGGACAATGCCTTCGCTGCTTAAAGGATCCAGATGCTGCTCTCATAGAGTTTTCAGCTAGCGTTGAGAGGGCCCTTAGACGTAATTGCAGCATGGAATCACGCTGTCTCTAAACAATGATGATTCAGGGATGAAGTTCCTATTAATAATCCCACTCGTCGTTAACTGTCTTATGAACGATGGTCTCTCAGCTACCACTGGTGATGTTCATGATGTTATGGGCACGTTTCTCGTGTTCGATCGGGAGAAACGTTCGGTATGCACTGGGGGAAACGAATGTTCGATTTGATTGCAGGTAGTTCCTGATCTACATACTGGCCAATCCACTCGCACTGGAATCAATGGAGGCTTTTAATGCTGGCTTATGCGGGTTGGTTAGACCTTGGTTTTGATGGAGAAGCCATCTAAGTCCTCAAAACGTACTGCCCATAGCTCCTCCTCGGTTACAACTCCGTTCTCATCAAGGAGCTCAGGGTGAATTGTTTTCAGCCCTGTTCTGTCAACGTCTCTGTTCTTGGCTGTGGAGGTACCATGGCCATGAGAAGCCATCCATTGGATGACCTTGATCACCGTCAAGACAATGCCAGCGGTATAGATCAAAGGGAATAGACTTGAAAGCATGGTAGTTTAGAAAATTGTTGAGTTATATTAAATGATTTTGTTCATGGTTCGTGTTTTTCCTGAGTTTATCCGGTTGATGACCGATAGAAGTTCGAAGATCTAAACCATGGAATGAGCTCAATTTGTTTCACATCATCCTCTCTAAGTCCAAGTCAATAGATGCTTTTCCGTTGGACACTCCATCATCCCAGCTGCCACCGAGGAGTGTCTCCTTTCTACAACCTTCACCGTCTAATATGTGTTTTCAATAGAAGAAAGAATGAGGAGCACTACTGTTAGAGCGCAAGCAACTGATAGATTCACTCAAGAGACCGTAGATTTTTGATTAAACATAATAGCTATTCTTTAGGTATCTAATCATCTTTCATCATCAGGTTGTTTTTTCAATAACAACGGAATGACGTTCCCCTATATAACAATATCTTTTTATTGGTTGTGATCTGTTGATAAGACATGGAATTTTCTCTTGATCGAGCTAAAGTATTTAGGAGACGTTCTAGCATCAAGGTACGGAATGAGTGGCAAACTCCTTGTTGTTGGAATCATTGCCTTCTTTCTTTTATTTTTCGTGTATGAGAGTTGGTTGATGAGATCACTCCCACACTGAGTAATAATAACAACTTTCTTCTTGGTAAAATTCTCAACGATTTTAATTTGAAAGTTTCAATTTATCTTAAACATCACCGTTACTCCATTGAACTATTTATCATATTGAACAAAATAAATATTCTATCAATCTTGCTTTTATCGTTCTTTAGAGTATACTTACTAAGATGTCTTTTTTAACTATATTCTACGCCCTGCAGAGAGATTGGCATATGGTGAATCAAAAGCTAGTAAAGAGTGAATCAAATTCCCTCTTTTTATGTGATTAAATATCATTTGACTAGCAGTTTATTTAAATTAGAATATTACTGGAATCAACGTGTTAATGGAAGCTAAAATTCGTCAACTGATCGAAAATGCGGAGCTTGGCTTCGTACAGGGTCTACTGGTTGATTCTGCTGATTGGGGTGTGAATATTAGGATGACAATGGATGATGAATTTATAGAAATTGATCTAATTAAAAATTGGGACGGCTTTGAAGTTATCTTCATCAATGATCAAAGCGGACCTTTCCAGATTGACAATTTTGAGGATTTACCTCTAATCATAAAAAACAATTGTTGACTAAATAATGAATGATTCATACCTCTTTTTCAAAAACCTTTTTCATAGCCAGTATCGCTAGATTTAGTGCCAAGGTGAATGTGTTTGCGATCATTACCGGTCTTGCATCCACCTGATATCCATAGACCACCCAACAAAGGCATCCTGTGCTGAAAGTTAAGAGAAGAGCATAAGAAACATCATCTGCTGATTGCGACCTCCATGTTTTGATGACTTGCGGTACAAATGCAATTGTTGAAAGAGTCGCCGCTGCGAAACCAAATATTTCAGAAGAGTTCATCGTTAATATCAACTCATCCATGTCCATTGTTTTATATTGTGAGCATAGCTAATGGCCAAATGATCTGAGTGAAAGATAAACGATAGAAATGTCTCCCTTGAGCGTCGTCATGATATCTATTTTCGTAGCTAGCGACGAAAGGTGTTGGTTGATTCTTAATAGAGTGTGCATTTTCAGTATTGTTAGTACCGATAATAATATATAAGTACTCTCCTATACTCTGAGAAAATGGTGGATGATCTTATTCATTAAGCTGATTTATTTTTCAATTGTCACTGTGTTTTATTAGCTTGCGGTTTCAAAATGAATCTTATTTTTTAAACGTGCAACCATCAATTGAGTTTTGTGTTTTATACCAAGCTTTTGAAGTATATTTATTATATGCTTTTTGATAGAGGCCTCTCTCAATGAGAGTACTTTTGCTATTTGTATATCTGAATTCCCCTCTGTCACTAATTTCAAAACATCTAACTCTAGCTGCGATAATTCACTTATATTCAATCGTTCCGCGTTATCAGGTGTAATTTCCTGCCGCACATCTATAGGAAAATAGGTATTGCCTTCAGATATATTCACTATTGCTTCTACATAATTACCATTAATTGTGCCAATAGATGTTGTAAATATTATACCCTCTGAGCCTGCGTCAACACACTTATCGACCAATCCAACATTTTTACTATCAATGAATACGAGTGTTTTCAAGCCAGGCAGAATAGATTTTGCTTTTTCTACCAATGAAGCCGCACACCCTGACTCTAAATATTCCGTTATAAATAATAAATCTGGTTTTAAATTTACTAAGTCGGATATACATTCCTGTTCAGTCGTCGAATGGCCGACTAATCGATCATTTATAGCTCGAGTTAGACAGAATGCGTTAAGGAGTAAGTAGTTCCCCATGCAGACGTAAACACGTTTGCCCACTAAGGCCTCTTTCATTTTTCTTCTATTTGGTTCAATTAAACGACTATCTAATTCAAATTTCATGTGTGAAATTATAAGTACATCATTCTAACATGTTATGCAATGAATGTAAGGGGAACATAGATCAACCCTTTGTTTTTCTTCGCTGTGTTTTTGATTGATCGAGATGCTTAAATTTCAATACCTATTTGAATTAATTAAAATCATTACTAGCTCTTTTCGTAAGTTTCAAGCAGGAGCAGCAAATTTCTGAATCCAATATGTGGCTCCAGATAAATCATCGATTGCATAACCTACTCCAATTTCACTTATCTCTTTATTCAGCAGATTGGCACGGTGTCCTGTGCTGTTCATCCAGGACTTAACAACATCTTTTGCTGAACCCTGGCCTGAGGCAGCATTCTCAGCAATGTAAGTCCATTTGTACCCCACTTGATTAATTCGGTCCCGTAGTTCTCGACCGTCACTGCTGTCATGTCCGAGATAGCGGCCCACCATATCCATATCATCGACATGCGCCTGCGCCGCTTCGGTCAACAATTGACTTCTCTTCAGAGGTTTGACACCATTTCGTCGTCTCATCCGATTCGTGAAGCGTATAACATTCGAGGTGATGTCATCAAGATCGCCATGATCAATCATTTTGATCTTGTAATCACCTCCGCCACTCATTGCTAATACTTTTGCGACCAGGGAATCTTCTCTATAGCGCTCACCATCAATTGTTCCTGTTTTGCATTGATTGCTATAGCATGTCGATTGTTCAACAATTTCTGTACCGTTCTCTACTGTGATTCTTGGCGAGATGCTCCTTGACCTCAATTTAATCGAAAAAAAATGCCCAGGTTTTTTGTCGATTTGAAATATTTGCTGGTTGTCTCCAGGCTGGAGATTTCCATGTAATGATTTTCCTTTTGAGAGAATGAATGACATTGATAGAACAACACAATTTTACTCCTTTATACAATAACACTTTTTCGTTTTTAAAAGACTATTTTTCACTTTTGATTCGGTTTAAACTCGCGATTTCTATTTTGTTATACATATTTCTTTTATCCAATACTTTTCGTTTCGACTGCTTTAAACGGCTATTCTAGAATACTTCCGTTTATTCTCCCGAGACTATTGCTGTCTCTATCATCAAGCTTGGTTTATTTATGCCTAGTTCTTGACCCTTTCCAGCAATCAAGTGCTACTAGCAATTTTTTCCTATCAATTTAGTCTATATGCATCATTGGGGCGGTGGCCTATCTTTTCTATTCTTATGCAGTATTTACAGGTCAAGGCTGGAATTATTCTAGTAGTTTTTGATTTTAATTTTAAATTGTTAGATTGTAAAGTTTTTATCGATTAAAGATTCGCTCCAGCTCTTTACGAAACTCTTTGGAGTTCAGTGGTTGCCCGAATGTCCGTCGCCTATTTCTATGTAAGAGGGACGTGATCCACCAGATTTGCAATGCCATGAAAAGCCCTGATGTGATAAGTAAGCCGAGAATGCCATTACTCGTTTCTAGCTCCATAACTGCGCTTGATCCTGTAGTGGTCAGTCATAACTATATTTATCATTTTACGTCTTTTCTGGCTTAGTGGATAGTAAGTTATATTAATCTCTTAGCAAATACCTGTTCTTAGCTCAAATGTTATTCATTCTTTCCTAGATGACGAGAAAAGTATTTAAAGGACTGTATTTACACCTTACTGCTTGTCGTAGTTGTTATTCGTTTGTTACCTACACTCCCCAGACGCGTGAGAAAATGATAAGATCTGGTGCTCTAAGTATTTCTGAGGAGTATTTCAATCCTGTTATTTTAGATTTTCTTTTGTTCATATCTGAACATCTCCTGGAACAATCATTGATTGATTGTTTCCCAATAACATACGATGATATAACAATTATCTGCTCGCGGCCAAGGGGAGATGGTCGTCAACATGAGTATCTGCTAAGTATCGGTAACGATCGTTTAAATCAACCAAAATCGGATATATTAAATCGTATTAAAACATTGCTTTCGGATAAAGACTGGACAGGGTATTTCCCATCATAAGAGTAATGCTGTGTTACAACTTGTCGTTCTTACGCAAAGAATTTCTAGAGTCGATTCTCTACAACAAGAGAATGGATTATGTCATGTAGATGTTAAAAAATATCTTTAACCATAGTACGATACTTCTGAATTGACGGACCTGGTTTCCTCAGTTTCGTGTTAATCGTTTGCCCAGGCAAAAGATGTATGCATGAAAAATTGGTTAATTCAACAGGCGGCATTGATTTAAGACTTTCCTGTAGCTCTCTTGTTATCGACTCCGCAGTCGTTTCCTCTATGTTATTTTTCGCCATGTCCTCATCATTCATCGATAGTTCATCTTTAACTTCATTATCTTCTTCAACGTTATCTGTATCCTTGTCAGTATTATTTGATAAAGTCTGAGTTTTGACTACATCTTGCTGAAGTGGCCAAAGAAACAAGAAACCAAAAACCAAAGCCAAAATGGAAGTTATTGTGCCGGTTAGGCCATATTCCCTTCCCTGGAAGTTCCATAAAATACCAGATCCGGCGAGCCCTAGCGTGCCAAAAATTGCCATTACGATTCCAATTATGGATCTTTTTGGAGCACGTACTTGAATCATCGTTTTTACTTGTTACGAATTTTTGACTACAATTGGATTGCAGCCTCATAGGTTATAACAGATCAGTTGAAGTTGTGTGGCTGAAAAACTTCAATCTCCTGTATTCTTTTGTTTTCTTCTAATCCATACCCTTTCAACTTTTTTTCTCAATTGATTAGGGCTGTCTAATTGTATTTAGTTATAAAACTAATTTTTATGTTTTTTTGTTGATCATTATTTAGGGATTTTCGCCTACATCAGTGTCCAAGTATCCGCTACAACTGGTTTTTTATGTATGACCTTATTCTCTTTTGTCCACTTGTCTAATTTGTGTTGTTAATGCCATTTTATTCTCTCATATTTAGGCCCTATGTATCATTTGCCTATAACTCCTTTCTCTATTTTTAATGAAATGAGGTGTATGTCTCCATTATTACAAGCAATTTTTTCCAGGCCAAGCTGTCAACCTTCCAGGTTTCGTCTTCTATCAATAGGGATGGAATTAGTAGATTTTCAACTCTTCTTGCAAATGAGTAAACTTCCGATAGAGGTCTTTTATTTAGAAATCTAATTACTCCTTGCAATTCTTTTAAATGCGACAAATTATCTGCAAAGTGTATGACACAACAGCATAAGTTTAGGAATTTTTTGTCAAAGGTTGTTAGCTCATAATAATTCATTTGATTATTAGTCGATCTAACCCATCATCTTCTGGCCCCCACCTTCTCTTTGATTTTATTTTACGAATCTGTGTATTGAAGATTCTTGCTAGAGGTCAGGATTAAATTGTTCCTCTTCCCTTTCAATAAGCATAGGATATTGAATGATGTGCTTATTCAATGTTTTTAATCTGTTTTGCTATGGTTCTTCTTAAATTTGAATTTACCCAAAAAAACAGGAGGTCTCCCTCCTGTTGCCCTGTCTTCTTGGATTTGTGGGGATTACCCGAACAAATCGTGGGTATTTAAGATGATGCTAATCATATTTGAATGAAGAATGTTACATGGTGTTGTGCCATTGATGGTTTCGTCATTAAATAAGATGCATCTAATTGACCAATCCGTAGTGTCAAAGTCAGATTAATTCGGTCAAATCTTGGAGGGTTGCCCACAGGGATTGAATAGCAATGTTTCCACCAATCCCTAGGGCAGCCATCATTAATCCAAGATAAAAGAGCGAAGCATACCCACTCTTGTCTTCAGGGACCCAGAGGTCTTGTTCTGACTTCGATGTCACCCCAGACCAACCTGAGACAAGATGCCTTGGCCCGTTAAGAGTTCAGTTCCTAAACCGATCACAAAGCCCATCATGGCCAAGCGGCCATTCCATTGTTCAGCAAAGGAGGAAAAACCGAATTTTGCGTTGTCCATGAGTAAATTTCGGAACCTGTATGTTGTAACAGATTATTACGTTTGCTTGGCGTCCTAATGCACCATCCCACTGTGATATTTGGGCGGCGTCTGCAGGGCGACCCTTCGTCCCTCCCTCCTTTTTTGATTCTTGTTTCTTGCTTGATAGATCGCTTCAAGGAGTAACTTCAAATTTTTTGTGATCATAACGATTTTAAGTCTCAATATTTATGAGTCATTGAATTCTTTCTTGCTGTTATTTATTTACTTATATAGATCATCTAGTCTGTAGCGATATATCATCTGCATAACAATTCAAAATCTCTCTATTATTTCGTTGTATCAATGGCTTTGGATTTATTGTTTTTGCTCGGCTTTACTCTTTCCTGTAGATTTAGTAAAATATTTTTGCGCAATAAACATCTGATTTTAACATTATTTTTTCCATTGGTAATTTATTCTCTCTACTTTATCTAAACCAGAGGATGAGGATGTTGTGTAAGAGATGGATACAAATGTGGATGTCTTCCCTGAAACTGAAGTCTTTTCATCTGCGGATGTTGGTCCCATTTTTGTCGCATTAATTCTCGAACACGTTGCCTCAAATCATCGTTGAGCTCCATGGGGTACCTCCTCTCAGTAGATGGGATGACACAGCTCGACTCCACTACCCTATACGAGCAGCTTAAGCAAAGTAATTTTTTATACATACTTCTACATGGGTTTCTTTGTTCCCATTCCGAAAATTGTTAGGCATTACAACTTTACTTTTCCGATTCGGCAATATATTCAAATCCTTCACTCTTTCTTTTTTTATCTGAGCCTGTGGTTTTGATGCCGATTGTATTAGGTTCTGTTTTATTTTCACGTTGCTTTTAATGTTTTACTTATCGCTTATGAATGATTTTCTTTCATCTACGAATCAGATCACTTCAATCCTGAGCAATTCACGCTTTTGCCTATCTCTGCTTGACGTTTCACTGAATTTCACTAGATTTCTTTTTGATGGCCAATGTTTTGGTTTCTATGCTAAATGTCATGCTGATCAATCAATTAGCAGGCGATTCAACCCGAACTCTTCAACGACCCCAGCTATACCTTGTTATAAACGCATTGTTGTGTCATCTTCAAACTCTCGATCCTGAAAGGTCGGCCTTTATCTTTGACCTTGCATCAAAATTTACAACCAATATTCCTGATGACAAGCAGGAAAAAGAATATGCTTTACTGAAAAGTCAGTCAATTCTTGATCAAATTGTTGTTCCTGAATTCACGGTAAATTCTAATAATGAAAATTCACTTGCGATTACGATGTTCATCGCTTCAGTTTTAACGACTTTGAATGAATATCATCCATCTGCTATGGGAGTCATGGGTCTCACGGGTGTTTACTCAAATGAATTGAAGCGTTCATAGTCCCATATTGTTTATATCAATTTTTTGATACTATTTCTTTTCACTTTTTATTTCTTTTTTGGATTTATGCGCTGGTGGTTCTTAAGGCAGGGTCGTCTATTGTCTCAATTGAATTTTAAATGCTTTTTCAGAGTTTTAGATTGTATTTTGGGTCGCAATTGTTGCAATAATGTTATTTTTATTACTCCGACTTCAGCCGTTTGAATGTGTAGCAGCCACCGTGGTATCCGGTAAATGGCTGAGCATAAGTTGCTAGTTCCCACCCTTATGAGCCAAGCTCATTCATCAGCCCCACGAGAGTGACGTTGCGTTGCGGGTGTCGTCTTGAGATAATCTGCTGATCATCGAGCCATAGCTCTTCGATTTCCCCTGTCCAGGACTTGCCACGTGGAACAAACCTCAGCTGTGTGTACTCCCACTTCGTCAATTGCCTTGCCTGATCGGTTTGATCTCTATTCTTGCTGATCACGATCAATTTGTACATCCCTGAAGCTGCAGTATTGTTTTTGGGACTTCTGTTATTTTCTTTCTCATATTGCAAGAAGATATATAACTTATTGGTTTTTGTCGCAATTGGTTGAAATTGTCACTTCGATTTTCCTATCTATTTTTTAATTATTTGGCTCATATTGTAATTCTATTTTATTCCTCTTCGTCTCTGTCCCTTCCCTGTTGACGTAACATCGATTCCAAGTGATTCTGCCATTGCAATCGATCACCTATCCCTGCGACCAAGCCCATTTCTTCTGGCATTGTTCTTAATGTGTTTTGCCAGCGATGAATCTCCTCTGCTTGTTTAACCCAGCTTCGAATGATGATCCTATTCACATCTAGTTTATTCCACTGTTTTTTTTCGGCTATTTGATGAGACCATCCAAGCATGTCGTCTAGGACGAGTGGTCTAAATCCTGAAATACTCAGGCCTGTGAATTGTTCTAGTTCAAATTGTCTCAGAGAATCGCCAAATCCAAAAAAATGCAGAATCAGCATGTTTGCTCTTGCATTGATTGTGAGCACAATGCCCTATCTTTCTTCTTTAATTCGTTCGCTGTGATGTTTTTTGATGTCTATTCTATGATTCTCGGCACAAGCTATTTTGGCACTCATCCTTTTAGAGTGCTGAATTGCTCTCTAAGCGTGTGTTGACCCGCTTTGGCTTTGTTTCTTTTCTCAATAATTACGTGTTTTTCTGTTTGTCAGGCCAACTTTCAGAGATGATTAATTCTTTTGGGTTTTATTTTATCGTTTTGCGGTAACAGCTTCTATTTGTTGCCGTCATGGCGAACAATCGTATCACTCTTGTTTGTCTATCTGATACCTTATGTTTTCCTCGATTTAGTTTTGCAGACTTGTCTCTGTTGTCTGGTTTGACTTGTTTTCCGCTTAAACAAGTATTGCTTTGTTAGCGCTACTGTTCCTTATTCCTCTGATCGCCTCCGCATAATTCGGCTGATTAAAGACGCCTGAGCCGCTTACAATTGCATTTGCACCTGCTTCAATCACTTTCCATGCATTATTGGCTTTAATCCCTCCATCAACCTCTATCCAAGGATCGAGTCCCCTTTCGTTACAAATCTTGCGTAGATCTCTGATTTTCTTAATTTGATTTTCAATAAAGCTCTGTCCGCCGAAGCCAGGATTGACACTCATAATTAAGACTAAATCACACAATTCGAGGCAATATTCAAGTGTGTCTAGAGGTGTTCCAGGGTTCAACACTGCTCCGGCTTTTTTGCCAAGATCTTTGATTTGTGCAAGGTTGCGGTGCAGGTGAGGACAAGCCTCTACTTGTACTGAAATAATATCAGCGCCTGCATTTGCGAAGTTTTCTACATATTTTTCTGGCTCAACGATCATCAGATGTACGTCCAGTGGTTTTTTAGTCACGGGGCGTAGTGCTTCAACAATCAGGGGGCCAATCGTGATATTGGGTACAAACCGTCCATCCATGACGTCGACGTGTATCCAGTCTGCCCCTGCCTCATCAACAGCTTTAACCTCTTCCCCCAAGCGCGAGAAATCCGCTGACAGGATGGATGGTGATACGACTAGTGAGCGATCTGACATCACGGACCATTGGTTGATGACTCCGTGATGTTACATCCGTTACACCGATCAGTTCGGTGTTGGCAGAACTGTTCCTGCTTGCGCTTCCGTTGCGACTCGGCGTAAGTCGTCACATCCCTCTTTCAAGGTTGGGTACGCGAACATGCCACTGCCGGCGATGAAGCAATTGGCCCCTGCAGCACAACACTGGGAAATGGTCCAGTTAGCCTTAATCCCCCCATCAACTTCGATATCAACATCGAGATTCCGTTCAATGATTGCTGTTCTCAGCTCTGAAATCTTGTCCAGCATGGTCGGAATGTAAGCCTGACCTCCAAATCCTGGATTGACGGTCATCACCAAAACATGGTCCACCATGTCGAGGACATTTTTCACCATTTCCATTGGTGTGTGTGGGTTCATGGCCACCGATGGACTGCCCCCTAGTTGCCGGATTCGTCCGAGCACCCGATGCAGATGGGTGTTGGCTTCAACGTGTGCGATCACGACACCTGGTTCACCGTTCGCCCCTTTGGTGGCCTCGACGTAATCCTCGAGCATGGTTTCGCAGTTGTACTGACTCACCATGAGCTGCGTTTCGAACGGAACGCTGCAATAGCGCCTGCACGCTTTGATGAGTTCGGGGCCAAAGGTGAGGTTGGGAACAAAATTCCCATCCATGACATCGAATTGAATACGGTCAACCCCTGCATTTTCGAGATCTTTGACGCATTGCCCCATGGCCGCCCAGTCCGCTGGAAGGACTGATGGAATGATCTGAATCGGACGATGAGGCCCTGCCATACGAGTCCAAATAAACCGCAGAACTTTAGTGAAGCCCTGTTGGCTTGGGATGACCAGATGACACTGATACACTTAGCCGCGCTCAGTCGTCGAGATCCACTGCGGCAAGGGCAGACTGCCCTCCCTGATGGACTTGCATACCCCTTCACCCCACAACCGGAGTCCCGTGGATCAGACCCTCATTCAAGAAATTCTCGAGGTTGTCGAACAAGCTGCTATCGCTTCCGCCAAGCTCTCCGGCAAAGGCCTGAAGAACGAGGCAGACGCCGCTGCTGTGGAAGCCATGCGTAAGCGTATGGGTCAGATCCAGATGCAAGGTCGCATCGTGATTGGCGAAGGCGAGCGCGATGAGGCACCGATGCTCTACATCGGTGAAGAGGTGGGAAGTGGAACTGGTCCCGGAGTTGACTTCGCCGTTGACCCCTGCGAAGGCACCAATCTTTGTGCCTTCAGCCAGCGCGGTTCCATGGCCGTCCTTGCAGCATCCGACCGTGGTGGATTGTTCAACGCACCTGACTTCTATATGAAAAAGCTGGCTGCACCACCAGCAGCCAAGGGCAAGGTAGATATCCGCAAAAGTGCTACCGAAAACATCAAGATTCTCAGCGATTGTCTGGGCCTTTCGGCCGATGAACTCACGATCGTTGTCATGGATCGTGCTCGCCACAAGGACTTGATTGCTGAAATTCGGGCTACGGGTGCACGTATTCAGCCGATCTCCGATGGTGATGTCCAAGCAGCCATCGCCTGTGGATTTGCCGGCTCAGGAACCCACTGCCTCATGGGCATTGGTGCAGCTCCTGAAGGAGTCATTTCCGCTGCCGCTATGCGGGCTTTGGGCGGTCACTTCCAAGGTCAGCTGGTCTATGACCCTGCTGTTGCCCAAACCAAGGAGTGGGCTGATCTGACCAAGGAAGGCAACCTTGCTCGGCTTGCTGAAATGGGTATCTCTGATCCGGACAAGGTCTATGAAGCTGCTGAGCTTGCTTGTGGGCAACATGTTGTCTTTGCAGGAAGCGGCATCACCGATGGCCTTCTCTTCGATGGAGTTAAGTTCGAGCAGGACTGCACCCGCACAAGCAGCTTGGTGATCAGCAACCTGGACAACACCTGCCGCTTCACCAACACCGTGCACATCAAGGACGGTGCTCAGAGCATTGCTTTGAGCTGATCGTTATTCACAGGTCTAGAGGAACGTCTCCATGCACATTGCCGTCGTCGGCCTCAGTCATCGCACGGCACCGGTCGAAATCCGGGAGCGACTCAGTATCCCTGAGCAGACGATGGAGACGTCCCTTCAGTCCTTGAAGGGCAATGAACAGGTGCTTGAGGCCTCCATCCTCAGCACCTGTAATCGTCTTGAGATCTATACCTTGGTCAGAAATCCCGATCTTGGTGTCTCCGCTGTCAGTGATTTCCTAAGCGGCCACTCCGGTTTGGAGACGCGTGAACTTTCTCCCCATCTCTTTAGTTACCACCACGAAGACGCGGTCGACCATCTGATGCGCGTCTCAGCGGGGCTCGACAGCCTCGTTCTTGGGGAAGGACAGATCCTTTCTCAAGTGAAGAAAATGATGCGCCTGGGCCAAGAGCACAAGTCACTCGGCCCCATCTTGAACAGATTGTTGACCCAGGCTGTCAGCACCGGTAAGCGGGTTAGGAGTGAAACGAACCTCGGTACTGGTGCCGTCTCGATCAGTTCAGCTGCCGTTGAACTGGCTCAACTCAAGTTAGGTCAGTCCAGAGGTTTGGATCAGCTTGTCAGCCTGGACAGTGAGCAAATAGCGGTTGTCGGCGCCGGGCGGATGAGCAGATTGCTGCTTCAGCACTTACAAGCTAAGGGTGCTGCCGGGGTTGTTCTGTTGAACCGCACAGTGGCTCGCGCTGAACAATTGGCAGCCGACTTCCCCGATCTTCCAGTGCAGTGTCGTCCACTGGGCGATCTCGATCAGTTTCTGAGTACGTGCTCTCTGGTCTTTACGAGCACGGCCACTGATGACCCCATCATCACGGCTGAAAGGCTCTCTCCACTGAATCGTCGCAGCTGTCTGCGACTGATCGATATCGGAGTTCCTCGAAATATTGCCGCAGATGTGGGCGACGTCGACGGTGTCGAGTCCTACGACGTCGATGATCTGCAGGAGGTTGTCGCCCGGAATCAGGAAGCTCGACAGACGATTGCACGGGAAGCTGAAGAGCTTCTCAGGAACGAGGCGCAGCAGTTCCTTGATTGGTGGGACAGCCTTGAAGCGGTTCCAACGATCAACCGGCTTCGCTCCTCCATGGAAGCGATTCGCCATGAGGAGCTACAGAAGGCTCTGAGTCGGATGGGACCCGATTTTTCCGCCAGGGAACGCAAGGTTGTGGAGGCCCTCAGCAAAGGAATCATCAACAAGATCCTCCACACCCCCGTGACGCAACTCAGGGCGCCGCAGGGACGACAGGAACGTCAACAGTCCCTCAGGACAGTAGAACGGCTGTTCAGCCTTGATCCTCAAGCGGATGGTTGAAGATCTGTCGCGTTCTGATTCGCAGCAATCTCGTCGGATCTGATCGGAATTCGCTGGCGGGGACGCAAAGTCCAGTAAGTTCTTTCGGCAACGCCGAAATCGGTCAGCGGCATGAAGCGTGTTTTAGCCATCATTCTTGGTGGCGGAGCTGGTACAAGGCTCTATCCACTCACAAAAATGAGGGCCAAACCGGCTGTCCCTCTTGCAGGTAAATATCGTCTGATCGATATTCCGATCAGCAATTGCATTAACTCGAACATTAACAAGATGTACGTGATGACGCAGTTCAATAGCGCGTCCTTGAACCGTCATCTAAGTCAGACATACAATCTCAGCGCCTCCTTTGGGCAGGGCTTCGTAGAAGTCCTCGCCGCCCAGCAAACTCCCGACAGTCCGTCATGGTTTGAGGGAACTGCTGATGCTGTTCGTAAATACCAATGGCTCTTTCAGGAATGGGATGTTGATGAATATCTGATTTTGTCAGGTGATCAACTTTATCGAATGGATTATAGTTTATTTATCGAACATCACCGTCGCTCGGGTGCCGATTTGTCTGTGGCTGCTCTGCCAGTTGATCCTGCCCAGGCGGAAGCCTTCGGCCTGATGCGAACCGATGGCGACGCCAATATTCTCGAATTTCGCGAGAAGCCCAAGGGTGACTCCTTGTTGGAAATGGCCGTTGATACTTCAAGATTTGGACTCAGTGCTGAATCGGCAAAGGAAAGGCCCTATCTTGCTTCAATGGGTATCTATGTTTTCAGTCGAGACACATTATTCGATCTTCTTGATAAAAACCCAGGCTTCAAGGATTTTGGGAAAGAAGTTATTCCGGATGCTCTTGCACGCGGCGACAAACTTCAAAGTTATGTATTCGACGATTATTGGGAGGATATTGGAACGATTGGTGCCTTCTATGAGGCCAATCTCGCCTTAACCCAGCAACCAAAGCCAGCATTTAGTTTTTACGACGAGAAGTTTCCAATCTATACTCGGCCTCGTTATCTTCCACCCAGCAAACTCGTCGATGCTCAGATCACGAATTCTGTCATCGGTGAAGGATCAATCCTCAAATCTTGCAGTATTCACCACTGCGTTCTCGGAGTGCGTAGCAGAGTCGAAATGGATGTTGTCCTGCAGGACACCTTATTAATGGGTGCTGATTTCTTTGAATCAAGTGACGAGCGCGCACTTTTGCGCGAGCGTGGAGGGACACCTGTTGGTGTTGGCCAGGGAACAACGGTCAAGCGCGCCATCCTCGATAAGAATGCTCGGATTGGTTCGAATGTGACGATCGTCAATAAAGACAACGTTGAAGAAGCTGATCGTGCAGATCAAGGCTTCTACATCCGAAATGGCATCGTTGTTGTTGTGAAGAATGCAACGATCCCTGATGGAATGGTGATCTGATTCAATCTCACGCGCACTGATGCTTCACGCTCACGGCATCCTTCATTCCTGACAGATTCGTGTTGTTTGCGGACGGATGCCGTTGTTGTGCGCACACTGACGTGAGTTGTTGGTGGTCCTGTCGACCATGTCTAAGTCTCACTTCGGTCTGATCGGTCTCGGTGTAATGGGCGAAAACCTTGTCCTGAACGCAGAACGCAATGGCTTTTCAAGTGTTGTCTACAACCGCACCTACGCCAAAACCGAAGACTTTTTGAATGGTCGTGGCCAGGGAAAAAACATTCAAGGCGCAACCGATCTCAAAGATTTCGTTGGAAAACTTGAGCGTCCGCGACGCATTCTGATGATGGTGAAGGCTGGGCCGGCTGTTGACGCTGTCGTCGACCAGATTTCTCCTTACCTCGATGAGGGGGATCTTCTCATTGATGGGGGCAACTCCGACTATCACGACACCGAGCGCCGGGTGAAGCAACTGGAAAGCAAGAGTTTTGGTTTCATCGGCATGGGCGTATCAGGCGGAGCCAAGGGCGCTTTGGAGGGACCCAGCATGATGCCGGGTGGTACCAAAACCTCTTACGAGGCGATCGAGAGCCTGGTCAACAAAATGGCGGCCCAGGTTGAGGACGGCCCCTGTGTCACCTACATCGGTCCTGGTGGATCAGGCCACCTCGTCAAGACGGTTCATAACGGCATCGAATATGGCATCGAACAGATCCTGGCCGAGTCCTATGACCTGATGAAGCGCGTCAAGGGGATGTCCGGAGAACAGATGGCCGATGTCCTTGCTCAATGGAATGCCACAGAGGAGCTGTCTTCTTACCTCGTCGAAATCACGGAAGTCTGTCTGAGGACAAAAGATCCGGACGATGGTGCTGATCTGGTTGAAAAGATCATGGATCAGGCAGGGCAGAAAGGCACAGGTCTTTGGACGGTTGTCACCGCACTCCAGATGGGTGCGTCTGTTCCGACGATTTATGCCTCCTTGAATGGACGGGTGATGAGTTCCATGAAAGAGCAACGTGTAGCAGCTGAATCGATTCTGAAAGGACCTGCCATCAAAGATTTCGACCTGGGAACCCCTTCTGACGCCATGTCACCGCTCATGGATGCAGTGGTCTTGAGCTGTGTCGCCAGCTATGCCCAAGGGATGGAATTACTGCGTATTGCTTCCCAAGATCTTGATTATGAGCTGCACATGCCGTCGATCGCCCAGATTTGGAAAGGAGGTTGCATTATTCGCGCAAAACTATTGAAGAGGATTCAAGATGCCTACAACCTGAATCCACAGCTCGAGAACCTAATGGTTGATCCTTGGTTTGCGGATCAAATCAATCGAAGGCTGCCAGGGTTGGCTCAGGTCGTTGCAGGGGCAGCCCAGTCAGGTATTCCAGTGCCATGCTTCAGCAGCACACTGGATTACATCAACAGCTATCGCACCGGTCGGTTACCTCAGAACCTGGTCCAGGCCATGCGTGATTGCTTCGGATCACATACCTACAAACGTGTTGATAAAGAAGGATCGTTCCACACTGAATGGCTTGCTTAATTCACAATAAGAAATGACAACTTATCGCATTAATCGAGCAATTGATCCAGATGATCTCGCTCGAAAGACATCTGATTTCATTGCATCTCAGATTAGCTTGACGCTCGATCAACGTGAGCGTTGCCAAATCGCACTCTCGGGAGGCAGCACTCCAGCCCGGGCTTACGCGCTCCTGGGGAAGGAACGTCTTCCCTGGGACAGAGTTGACGTGATGCTGGGTGATGAGCGCTGGGTGGATCCTGATGATGCATCCAGCAACGCCAGAATGCTTCGAACAACGCTTCTTGCGGCTGAACCTGGTTCAAGGGCAGCATTTCATCCGGTTCCCACCGTGGAGTTGGCCAATGCTGAGGCGAGTGCTGATGCCTTTGGTCGATCCGTTGCGGGGCTTTGCGAAGGAGAACCACCGATCTTTGATCTGATGCTGCTGGGTTTGGGAGACGATGGACATACTGCTTCGTTGTTTCCTGGAACGCAGGCAGCTAAAACCACGGACCGCTGGGTCACCGTTGGACGGGGCAAAGGGTTGGATCGGATCACGCTGACAGCTCCTGTGCTGAGTGCTGCTAGACAGGTTGTGTTTTTGGTTAGTGGCGCAGCGAAACAGGTTGCCCTGAAAAGGCTGTTAGATCCCGATGAATCACCGGATCGCACCCCAGCAAAACTTGTTAATTCAAACAAAGAGATCGTGGTTCTCGCAGATGCGGAAGCAACAAACAATCTCTAAGCAGCGATGTGGTTGATAATGCGCCTGATGTTTTTTCTTTGAAGGCATTGTAATTGATATAAAATGTACTTTTCTTTTTTTAATCCGAGTATCAAACCGCTGTTTTAAGTTCACTTGACCAAGGAGTCTTTATTGACTTAAAACGATTTATTTCGTTCAATGAATAGAATCTAATCTGATTGCCTTAATCCATCACACTACTAAAATGAACTCTGCTTTATTGCTCAATCTCAATGATTTATGAAAATGTTCTCAGTAGTCCAGATGATTTTGACTTCAACATCAAAAATCTTGGACCCTCCATGCTGAAAGCACCTGGAATAAATCATCAGTTTGTTTCTGATTCAGATCGGATCGCATTTTCCAGTCAGGTTCACAATATTTTTCAGCAAATCGAAAGCTGTAATACTTTTCCAAGCTTCGAAAAGGCCGGCCCCAGGCAGTCAATCTTTCACAATCCAGCTGAATCTAGAGCTGCCATTATTACCTGTGGTGGACTATGTCCAGGATTGAACAATGTGATTAAGGGAGTTGTACGAACGTTAGAAGGCGACTACGGGGTAAAGCACATCGATGGAATTCGCTATGGATATAAAGGTTTAACAGCGGAGGCTGCTCATCGGCCCTTTAGCTTAAACTCTCAGGCTGTTGATCAGCTCCATACTCGGGGTGGAACAATTCTTGGTTCTTCCCGTGGTAATCAAGACCCAAAAGAAATGGTTGATCAATTGGTGAAGAATAAGATCAATCTCTTGTTCTGTATTGGCGGTGATGGAACCCTACGTGGAGCGAGTGCTATCGCTTCAGAAATCGAGCAGCGCCAGTTGCCGATCAGCGTGATTGGAATCCCGAAAACGATTGATAATGATTTAGGTTTTATTGAGAAGACGTTTGGATTCGAAACTTCAGTTCAGGTTGCTTCTGAAATCATTACATCAGCACATTGTGAAGCAGAGGGTGCGGATCGTGGGATTGGTATTGTCAAAGTGATGGGTCGTGATTCTGGCTTCATTGCTGCAACTGCTTCCTTGGCCAACTCCGTTGTTGATTTTTGCTTGATACCAGAAATAGATTTTCAATTGGATGGAGAGAAAGGGTTGATATCAGCTTTAACACAAAAGCTTGAACACAACCAGCATGCTGTCATCGTTGTAGCAGAAGGAGCAGGACAGAGGTTGTTTAACGAAAGTGTTCAGAAGACAGACCCGTCTGGCAATATTTTAAAAGACGATATCGGAGTTTTTCTAAAAGACGAAATTAGTTCCAGATTTAGTCGGATGAATCAGAGCGTTACGATGAAATACATTGACCCAAGTTATCATATTCGTAGTGTGAAGGCTAATGCGGCTGATGCTGTATTTTGCTATTTACTTGCTGAACATGCTGTTCATGCTGGAATGGCAGGAAAGACCGATGTTGTGATTGGACATTGGAACAACTTCTTCACACATGTTCCAATTGCACTAGCAACTCAACAACGACGGATGGTCGATCTTGATGGGGCTCTATGGAAGGGAGTCATCAGTGCCACTCAGCAAGAATCATTGCTCTAATCGCCTTCAAAGTCGATATGCCTTAATTAATTTCAGTCCGCCCCAATGATGCCTGGATCCAGCCCGATGGGATGAATCTGTTCTCCTGCGTCGACGGTTTCCCCAGCCCGTGTCGAGCCTACAGATGCGATCAATCCGATTGCTGTGGCAAGTACAGCTGTTGTCGCAGCCCTCGGAAGTGAAAGTATGGGATCGATCACCATGAGAAGTGGTATTACAGGTTGCGTTGGTACTTGGAAACTCGACAATGCCAGACTGATTGTCCGTATTGTTGTTACTCCTGTTAAGCCTGCGGTTGAGAAACCTGTTGCAATTCCGAAAAATAGAACCTCAATCATGATCAAGGGATTCAACTGGACTTCGTATAAATTAAGTGCGAACATGATTGCAATAACATTGTAGGTGACATTGCCAAGTCTCGCGACTAGCAAACTTAAAGAGACTGATGCTTCAACCTCAGCTTGATCTCTTTTTAATTTCATTAATGTATCGAATATCAATGAGTAGGCTGACATACTGCTTCCTGTAGACAAAGCCAGCAAGAAGATTTTGTCGATGGGATTCGTAGCAAACAAAAGACGCTCATCTCTAGTCGTAAAACGTTTGAATATCAGTCTCGAAATACCAAGGGATATAACAGCTGTAAAGAAAACACAGATTGAGAAATTTAATAAAGTGACTATTATTTGCGAATTTATTTTTGTTACGGCCGATGCAATCACGAAAATCAGCACCAATGGCGCAAGATTCAAGACAATGTTTAAAACTTGAACCGAAATCGAATTAATACTCCGAAGCAGATTGATTAGAGGTTTAACTTTCTCAGAGCTGAGACGTGACATCGCCAAACCTGCAATTATTGAACCACTAATTACTTTCAGTGTGTTATTATTTGACGCATCAAATAGAATGTTGGTAGGAATGATGCTGTCAAACCAATATGTTGGCTCGCTTTCAACAATTGAACCACCAATACGAATATCTAATTCATCAAGCATAAAACGGCCAATATTTAGTCTGCCTTCAGGAGATAATATTCCAGGTGATTGATATATCGAGAGAAGAAGAGCAAGGATTGATATAAAAAGAACAACGCAAGCCAATGCCACTCCAAATCTGCTGGCAAATTTGAATCGATCTGGTTTCGAACGTTCTTCAACACTAAAAATATTTGCTATTGATACCATCACTGCTGAAAGTACAAGAGGTATAGCGGGGAATGCAATTAAATTGATTAATCCTTCACTAATTTCATTAAGTAGAACCGAATAGTCAGATGCAAGTCTTCCCAAAAGCAGGGAAAATGGCAGAATAATTAAAAAGAAATTTTTGGGTCTACGAAGCTTAGGTAGGGTTGCGATTAGCCAATTGAAGACAATTGAAATGTAATTCATGGTTGAAATTTAGAAAGCGAGTTGTAGTAATCTTGAAACTCTTCAAAGATTGCGCTGTCATTTTTAATTTCACCCCATTCTCTATCAATAAAAAATTTTAGAAAATCGCTAAAGCCAAATTTCCCAGATTCAGACATAAATATCGATGTCATTGTTAATTCATCCTCAAAAAGTATAGGTACATATTGAATCGCAAGGTTGGGGTCTTGGTAAACAATGGCCTTGATTTCAGTTGCATCTCTATAAATTGCATCAACACGACCCTCAAATAATGCTTCCTTAACTTCCCCCCAATCATTAAATTTGATAATTTTAGCATTTGGAAATACACGCCTTACTTCCGTATCCCAAATTGAACCACCCATTCTACCGATTCGAATTGACGAGTTTTTGAGCCTGTCTCCAAAATCTGGAAGCCCACTCCTCAAATCATTCTTTTCAAGCGACTGACGGTTCGCCAGAATCGCATGTCGAAGTTTCATATACTGTACTGGAAACGCATTGAACAAGCGTTCATAAGTTGTACCTAACTTGCCCATCGCGAGGTCAAATTCTTTAGCTCCTACACGTCTGACAAGATCATTAAAATCTTTAGAGTTTCGATAAAACTTAACATCAACTTCTAGTTCGCTGGCTAGTTTTCGTGCGAAATCGACGTCATAACCACTCAGTTCCTTTGTTTTCGGATCAATATAATAAGCTGGCGGAGTGTTATAGGGTGGCAATCCTATTTTAATGTATCCTCGTTCCTGAATTCCATTTATAAAATTATTTTCAACGGCCATGCTCATGCTCGGATATATCAATAGGAAGGTGCAGATAATTAGGCAACCAAGCAACCACCTGAAGATTGCCATACGACTCACTGCATGGAGGCAGTCCCCGTTCATTCAGCATGATGACAAGTGCCATTATCGTAAAGGAGAATTCTGAACTTATCCATCTTTATCATCCTATTGAGATTTTCTCATTACTTACTTCTCATTTCCTATCCCTAATGGCAAGTTTGCAAAGTTATTATTTTTTGCTTCCTTATAGGGTTGAATTGAATTGGTAACAAAAGCAATTTCCAATAAATTATATTTGATTGTATGAATTTACAGATAATTTTTTCTATTGCATGTGTAATTTTTTTCTCGTGATACTCGACTAAATCACCCCTCTCTTAAGGATATACAATCGCAGGATAGACCACGATCCAATTGTCACCTTAAATGCCGCAACAACATTAAGTAAGGGGATATAAACACGTGGTGATATTGATGCAGCAATCGAGTCAGGGATTAAAAATGATGCGAAGGTTGTAAATGCAACGATAACAAAACAAACAACAGCAAATTTTTCCATTGCTGCAGCGTTTGCCTGGAAGTAAAGCCGCTCAATACGTTGCAGCTCTCCCGTAAGCATCAAGATCGTCACAGCAGTGGCTCCGGCAACACCTGAAGCAAAACCCCCGCCTGGAGTGAGGTGCCCTTTGAGTGCTAGATCTATTGCAAGAATAAAGCTTAAAAGAGCTGCAAAGTTTAATAGAATACGAATCGATTGGTCTTTAATTCCGAATTGTTCAGCTTCCGTTTGTTCGTGGCCAAGTAATATTTTTACTCCTAAGCCAGCTACTGTAAAGACCGTTACCTCGCCAATGGTGTCAAAAAGTCGCGTACCAAGTATTACAGAAGTTACTACATTTGGTATCTTAGTGTATTCGCTGAGTTGACTAACAATCAGATTTGTATCACGCGCGAATGAATCTGATCTTGTAAATAAAACCATTAACATAACAACGCTAATTGCCACTAGATAGACCGCAGATTTGGCAACATCTGAATTAATTGTGAGCTTTAAAGATGGCTTCATGATGAAATCGGTTGTGACGATTGTTGATGATCGGGAATAAGACTGACAGTAATTGATTGATCTGAAGAGATATAGGTTTTTGTATTAATGATGTCTTGCTTTAAACTTTCAACTTCAACATACAAATTTTTATCCAACAGAATCGCGTGTGGTGATCCAGACATTGATGATGAATGTAAGAATTTAATATCCTGTAAAATATTTGATGAGAGTTGTTCTAGCTGAAAATCAATACTTAAATTTAGTTCTTCAAAAATATTTTTCAGTGCTTCATCAGTTTTATCTTCAGGCTGACTTCTTTTGTCGCGTATAACCACAACTGTATAGCATGATCGAATCGTTACGATATAAAGCAGCGAAGAAAGTAATGTTCCCACCATGACTTCTGTTAAAGCTACGTCGGGGGCACCAACCAATGCATAGAGCAATGCTGCAATACTTCCAAGAAAAGATCTATAAATTAATGTATTAATCGGTGAAACTGATCGAATTAATAAAACTCCCAAAACGGGAAGTAGAACTTCAAATGGAAGCAAAAAACCAGTAGATAAAAGTGATTGATTCAAAGCTTTTTCTCCGCAACATTTGCGATTATGTAACTAAAAATTGTGTTCCAAATTGATAGTGAAATCGCAGTTACAACAAGAAGTGGCCAGTAGTCTGGAACACGAAATAATAATCCGAAGAGAAGAATCAATGATCCAACACTATCAGACACTGTTAAAGTATGCAATTTGTACAAGAGTGAATGTTGTTTGTTTACGATTGGCAAAGTACCCCACAGCCAGAATAAAAGACCAAGAATAATGAGAAAATTAGATAATATAATCATGATCTTAACTTCATTTCCAAGAGTGATAGTAAAAGCATGCCTGCATCACCAACAATTAAAATAAAGGCTCCAATACAGCCGATCATCCAGTCCTGCCTGAAAATGCCTGCTGCAATAATTAAACATGCAAGTTTTGTACTGAAACTGGCTGCGAAAGCAATTCTTGCAGCAGGATCATTCGATCTTGAAATTGCAATAATAGGCACAAGGCTAATCAGTAACATCACATAGATGAATACATAGGTGTACCATTCTGGTGTGTGGAATTCAATCATTTATGTTCTCCATATTGATCAGATTTAGATGAGACAATAGTATGAATTTTCCAATGATCATCATCAGCACGTCCTACGACCATACTCATCGGCGTAAACGTTATTCGAAATATATCCATGAAAATGGATAACTGTGAATTTTTCTTTGCCATCGGACTGATTTCTATGGTTGTAAATTTATCATGAGGATTCTTGATAGCCATCACTTTTATACTTTCTATCAGCATATCTATCGGTAGCTTTAGTGTCAACAATAGTTCTGGCAAAACAGATCGCAGCTGCAAGTTTTTATATTGGCCAAATGGAATAAGGCAGCTGATAATTAACCCAAAACCAATATTTTTTGCATCAAATGATGATGTCATTAGGCACCATAATAGGAGCCTGAATGAGATAATAATAAAAAGCCGGATAAGATTTTTCATCAGATTTTAAAATAGAGGAGGTTTGCGAGCAGTAGAGCTGCAACGAGAAACGGTGCTCCAACTAAATCAAGTGTTCGAGTGACTGGTTTCACCCATTGGTCGGCTTGGATCCCAACAACTGATGTGAAGAGGATCCCGCCCAAAAACGCTGACAAAATGGCTGAGCGAATACTGTAACTTGTGAATAAATCAATTTGTGATAAAGAAGTAATCACAAGCATGATTATCGAAAATATTAGTATCAACGATCTCGATGCAGAGATGCTCATTTTTAGCTCATTCGATAATTTGAGGCTGGCGAAGTAATTTGGTAGATCATAGTTTGTTCTAAGTGTATTGACTCTGTCAAATATCAATCTTGCGTATACGGTCGATGTCAATAGTGCGCTTGTTGTAAAGATGATTTTTGCTTCATCTGCCAAATCATTTTTAATCCATGCTTTTGTAGCAAATCCTGCTAAGAGTGGGAATCCCATGATTGATAAGCTTGCCATGATAAATGTCAAGACCCTCACAATTTCTCTTGTTGTTTCCTCATGGTTTCTAATCTTATTGCTTGCCCCATCACTTTTCGTTATTTGGGCCTCATCAATATCGTTATGCAAGGTTGAAAAAAGAAGCGTTTTACAGATTCCATGTTGCATGGCATAAAGACATCCGTAAGTTGGGCTAAGTATTGCGATGCCAAGTTGTGATACTGAACTCCATCCAAGTGCACGACCACTATCACGTTCAAACACGGCATAAATTGCTGCAATTACCGCGCTCAAGACACCCAGAACACTTAATGTTTCACCAATCGGCGCCAGTGTGACACTCATTCTTTCAATCGGAGCGATTGCTGCGCATGTCACGCACCCTGATAAAACAGCTGCTGATTGACAGTTGGCATGGGAATAGACGTTGGGGACCCATAGACCGCAAATAAAGACGCCTGCCTTCGTAAGTAGTCCAGCGATGATCAAACACAAGGCTGTCTCAGGTGCATTACCAAGATCAGCAATTAAAAAAGTACCTGTAAATGTGAATGCTTGAATAACACCTATCAAGTAAATCAGCATGGCTAGGCCGCCACCGATTAAATACTGGAAAGATAGGAACAAAGCTCTCTTGTCGTTTTTATCTGCAATAAGTAAAAATGCCGTAAAGCCCAGCAGTTCAAGGGCAATGAACAAACTAATTAAATCAACAGTGCTAAAAGATACCAATAATGCTGTAAGCAGCACCAGGCATACTTGATAGTAATAGTGAGAAAACCTCTTGGAGAACAAACCAAATACGATTAAAAGTGTTAGTGAGCTTCCAAAGATAAGTGGAAAACTGTAGCGGTCAATTGAAAATTGTATGCCACCTTCGCCAATCAGTGTGAACGCATAATTTATATCGTGGTTCAATGCATACAAAGAAGACAATGCATATCCTGCGAGCATCGTAATGCTCAGAGGGAACGTTATTTTTGGGAAAACACAGCCAATGAATCCAAGTGTTGCGGGTAGAAAAATCAGAAACCCAAGAATAATCGCTTCATTCATCTTATTTCTCTAAATCGCGGTATCGAAGCATTGGTGAGACTCTGCCAAGCCTTAATGCAATGGCACATAGTAATGCCTGAGTCGCGAAACCGATAACGATGGCAGTTAGTATTATCGCCTGTGGGTATGGGTCTGCATAGTTGCTATACAAATTCTCAGAAATAATTGGAGTTTGCGTGCCATTGCTGGCTGCAATTAACACAAAGATGCTGATTGTCGCAGTATCAATAACATCAAGGGCGAACAATGAACGCAAAATGGACTTTGAAGTTAAAAGCCCAAAGCAGCCAATAACCATCAATATAAAGATTGGGATAAGTTGAATTTTTTCCGGAGCCAAGTCCATGCATTTCTCTTGATCTTATTATTCTAACCCTGCCAGCAGTGTCGTCAAGGTTGCTGTTGCATTGCAAACATATATTATTTGTTCTTCGAATTCACCTTGGTGATTGCAGGTAGAGATGCTCTGTGACTGCTTTGTCTGTTTTTTGTTTCAAAAAAATCCCGTAAGTTATTGAACCATGCAGTTGTTTAAGCAGAAAATATTCGATTAATTTGACGTTTGTTGTTCTCCATTTCTTCTCTCTCGCGCCAGCAGCGAGCCTACTCGTTTCTGATTATTATTCATTGACATAATTTGCACCATGCAATTTTAGATTGAAGTATAGATTGCTGGGCTTGTTTCGTAATTTTCCTTTGGTTGTTGGCCATTGATCCGATAATGCAAATTCTTTGGATATTTTTTAGTAATTTTAGCCAGATTTGACACAGTGATTTTTGTTATTTGCAGGCATTAGAGCTATTGCTGAAGAATATTGTTTTTGTTTGAAGTTAATCCAGTTTTTCATGGTTTCAATCAGGTTGATCAGTGACGGCACCACGACTTGCGCTGGCAACCAAACGTGAATATTTGCCAAGGATCCCCGTCCGATAACGTGGTTTTGGCTTGACCCACTTTGCACGCCTGCGGTCTAACTCCACTTCATTCACATTCAATTGCAACAACAACTGATTGGCATCGACAGTAATGCTGTCACCTTCTTCGACAAGTCCGATGTTGCCTCCGACCGCTGCTTCGGGAGCCACGTGGCCTACTACTAATCCATAGGTACCACCACTGAAACGTCCATCAGTGATCAATGCCACTTTGTCTCCAAGTCCCTGACCAACGATCGCTGAGGTCGGTGCCAGCATTTCACGCATTCCTGGTCCCCCAACAGGTCCTTCGTAGCGGACCACCACCACGTCTCCTGCGTTGATCTGTTTGTCCAAAATTGCAGCGAGACAATCCTCCTCACTCTCAAAAACCCTGGCTGGTCCGGTGAGAACAGGCTTTTTGACTCCACTGATCTTCGCCACCCCACCCTCGATTGCCAAATTTCCTTTCAAAATGGCCAGGTGCCCTTTTGAATAGAGCGGTTTGTCCATTGTTCGAATTACATCCTGATCTGCCGGAGGTGCTGAGGGCACATCGGCCAGAACCTCTCGCAGAGTTTTACCCTCAACAGTTCGGCATTCCCCATGCAGCAAGCCAGCCTTCAGCAACAACTTCATGACTTGGGGTATGCCGCCGGCATTGTGCAGGTCAACCGTGACGTAACGCCCACTTGGTTTGAGGTCACAAATCACGGGAACACGCTGCCTGATTCGTTCAAAGTCATCAATGCTGAGTTCCACTCCCGCTGTACGGGCGATGGCCAACAAATGCAGGACTGCATTCGTTGAACCTCCCACCGCCATGATCACGCTTACAGCATTTTCAAAGGCTTCTTTTGTGAGCAGGTCCAAGGGCCGGATATTGGCTTGAACAGCATTCACCAAGACTTCAGCAGACCGAGCAGCACTGTCGGCTTTCTCTTCATCCTCCGCTGCCATTGTTGAGCTGTAGGGCAGGCTTAGGCCCATGGTTTCAATGGCCGCGCTCATCGTGTTGGCTGTAAACATCCCTCCGCAACTTCCTGCTCCTGGACAGGCATTTTTTTCAACGGCCGTCAGCTGCTCCACATCGATTTTTCCACTTGTGAGCTGACCGACAGCTTCGAAGGCACTAACGACAGTGAGATCACAACCTCCGAGCTTTCCAGGTTTGATCGTCCCGCCATAGACGAAGACGGATGGGATGTTCATACGCGCCATGGCCAACATGGCCCCCGGCATGTTCTTGTCACAGCCACCCACCGCCAGCACACCATCCATGCTCTGGCCGTTGCACGCCGTCTCAATTGCATCGGCGATCACCTCGCGACTCACCAGCGAGTACTTCATCCCTTCCGTGCCCATCGAAATTCCATCGCTCACGGTGATGGTTCCAAACATCTGCGGCATGCCACCTGCTTGTCGTGCAGCGTCCTCGGCGCGACGAGCGAGATCGTTCAGACCAACATTGCAGGGTGTGATTGTGCTGTAACCGTTGGCGATACCGACGATGGGCTTGCCGAAATCCGCATCACCAAAACCGACGGCTCTCAACATCGCTCGGTTGGGTGAACGCTGGATCCCTTTCGTCACAGCATCGGAACGAAGCATGGTTCGATCAGCCTCTGGTGCGTAGCTGCCAACCTACCGATCCCCCCTCGCTCAGCTGCCTCCCCCCATGCTCTCCAGTTGACGCCTGACATCAGCAATCGCTGCGTTGAGTTTTTCGACCCGCTCTTCAAGTTGTTTGTCGCGGTGATCTCCGTTGGGGTGTGGTTCGAGAACCTCAGAGCCGTCCTGCATCCGGGGTGCGTAGAGCATGGCCCGCTGCTTCCCCAGACGTCTGCGCCGTTCCGTCTCATTCAGCAGCCACCATGCAAGTCCTGTTGCACCAATCACTGCACCGGTGATCAAGGTGACCAGGGTGGCGGGAGCGGTGTCGTGATGCTGGCCCATCTGTGACGAAATCCCTGTCTTGATGCTAGTTACGAGCTGTAGATCTGAAATCAAGACGTTGCATCGGGTCACCAATCCCAGGACTGATCAGTCCAGATGCCGTCAAATCTGCGTCGATGCATGCGGTGTAGACCGTCAGATCCGGAAAGGATTCACCCAGAACTTTGAGTCCTGGATTCGATGCAACAGCGCAGATCACCCTCAGGCGTCGACCATCCAGTTCCTTCTCCTGCAGTTGAATGAGAACCGATTGGAGCCGTTTTCCATCGGTGATCTGGTCGATGTACACCAGAACACCTGCATTGGCTTCGATCTGATCGGGGACACCCTCGAGGCAAAGGATGGCGTTCGGCACAAGTCCTCTCGCCCCCTGCCAGAGGTCGAGGGCGGTGGGGAGCAGAGGAATGTTGATCAATGGGATGCCCTGTGCGATCACCGTCCCTTGCGTCGGTCCCTGTTCGGAATCAACGGTTTGTTGTTGGTGTGGGAGCCAGTCCCTCAGGGCCTCATAGGTCAGCCACTTCCCCAGTTCCTGAAAAGCAGTGGCGTAGATGGCTGATGGGGTCTGCCGCTGCCGCAGGACTGTGAGCCAATGTCCAATCAAGGGGTGGGGGGGGACGACCACCCTCAGGCTCATGGCCATGGAACTCGCTCCGCTGGCAGCTGCCATATCGTTAGCGGACAAATTAACCGTCGGTGTTCAGTTCCCTGATGCGATCTAGAGCAGGTCTTGCTTCTTTTCTGGTGTGTTTGACGTTTTTGTTTCTGGCGGTCTGCGGTCTCTCCGAATCGGTCAGTGCCATCACTGCGCCCGAATTGCGAGGACAGCGGGCTGTTCAGGAGATCACGGCCGACATGCACGGTTTGGATCTCAAAGAGAAAGAGTTCCTCAAAGCCGATCTTCGCGATGTCAACCTCAGCGGCACCGATTTGAGGGGAGCAGTGATCAACACCTCTTCGTTGCAAGGTGCTGATCTGCGTGATGCCGATCTGTCCGATGTTGTTGGATTCGCCAGTCGCTTTGACGGGGCTGACCTGAGAGGGGCCGTCTTCACCAATGCGATGTTGATGCAGAGCCGGTTCACGGATGCGCGCATCGAAGGCGCTGATTTCACCGATGCCGTTCTCGATCTTCCCCAGCAGCGGGCTCTTTGCGCCACTGCCGACGGTGTCAATCCTCACAGTGGTGCTATCACCCGAGAGAGCCTGGGCTGTCGCCCCTGATGTCAATGCAGAAACGCCTGCCAGTGACAGTGATCACCGGATTTCTGGGTTCCGGCAAGACAACCGTTCTGCGACACCTGCTGAAAAGCAGTGGGCAAAGGCTGGCGGTGATGGTCAATGAGTTCGGCAGTGTCGGCCTCGATGGAGATCTGATCCGCAGTTGCGGGTTTTGTCCCGACGACGAGCTTGATGGTCGCCTGGTTGAGCTGAACAACGGCTGTCTGTGTTGCACCGTTCAGGACGATTTCCTGCCGACGATGGAGCAATTGCTCGAACGTAGTGATCGTCTCGATGGAATTGTGGTGGAGACGAGTGGTCTTGCACTGCCGGAGCCGTTGCTTGACGCCCTGAGCTGGCCTGAAATCCGCCGACGTGTTCACGTCAATGGTGTGGTCACCCTCGTTGATGGGGAGGCCCTGTCCCAAGGGAGTCCTGTGAGCGATCCGCAAGCTCTTGAAGAACAACGCCGGAATGATCCGAGCCTCGACCACCTCACGGCCGTCGAAGATCTCTTCCGGGACCAACTGCAGGCAGCCGATCTTGTCTTGATCAGTCGGGCTGATCTGTTGTCGGAGAGCGCGATCGATGCTGTGGCCACGTCCTTGAAAGCGCAAATTCGCGAAGGGACTGCACTGCTTCCGATCGCCGCAGGTTCTGTGGATGCGGATGTGGTGCTCGGGCTGGACCATCCGTCACCTGAGGGCTCAGAGCAAGACCACGATCATGTCCAACACCACGGCCATGACCACAGTCAGGACCATGACCACCATCACGACCACACGCATGTGGACATCGCCAGTGGCGTGGTGCAGCTGGAGGGTCTGTTTGATCGCACTGAACTCGAGTTGCAGCTCCCGCAACTGATCCAACGGCTTCAGGTGGTGCGTCTGAAAGGTCGGGTCTGGTTGCCAGACAAGAGTCTTCCTCTGCAAATCCAGATGGTCGGTCCTCGTTTGAACAGTTGGTTTGAATCAGCTCCCAATTCCGCCTGGAGGCCAAGCCAAGCTCAGGGCTTGGATTTGGTTGTTCTTTCTTTTCAACCCGATGCAGCCGAGCAACTTGAACAAAGCCTCAGTCCTCTGATGCAAGCTGTGCGCTGTTGACCTCTGACCGAGATCAGCTGGAGTTGAAATGACCCAGGTTTCTTGTTGTTGGAGCTTGTTTAGGCGCCGGTGGAACCAGCCATCACGGTCAACGCCACACCAGTGACAGCGAGAGCCGCAGCACATGCGTCGAGAATCTGAATCTTTTCCCGCTCAATCGGTGAAATGAGCAGAGCAAACACTGGCGCCGTGCTCATCAAACTGACCCCCAGGCCAACCGGCAAGGACTTGAAGACAATCTGTTGGAGCACAATGCCGAGATTGGTGCCAAGCAAAACTGCAGCGACTACAGCACCGCCTTGCATCCGGTTTGTCAGCCGGAGCTGATTAAGCGCTCGGCCGCAGAAGGGCAAAAGGCATAACCAACCGCCGAGCAGACGCACTGCCGCTGATTGCACCGGTAAGAGCGAGCTGCTGGTCAAGACGTGACGCGCCAAGAAGGCACCAGCCAGGCCACACAACACAGCCAAACAACTGCAGATCAATCCAGTCGGGTCGGCTGGACCCATCGATGCTCCTTGCTTGGCGACCAACAACACAGCGGCTGTGACGCAACAAGCTCCAACCCAGGCTGAGGGTTCGAGGACCTCTCCCATCAAGCTGACCGAACCGATGCTCGCGAGGACGGGACCGATCGCTTCGACGGTAAGGGTGCGGCGGGTGCCAAGCCTGCGCAGTGCCAAAAGATAAAACGTGTCTCCGACGGCTATCCCAACAGCGCCACTCAAGAGAAGCCAGATCAACTCAGAGCCGGATCCTCCCCAGGGAATTGAGAGCAACACGGGCAGGAAACACAGGGTTGCCAGGCTGTTTTTCAGGATATTCAGCAACCATGCAGGTCCCACAGTCGATAGAGACCGCCACAACCCACTGGCGGCAGTCCAAGCAATCGCTGCCCCCAGGGCCGCTAAAACACCTGTCATGTTATGAGCGTTTGAATTCTGCAATTCTGTCGAAGAGCACTCAACGAATTGCGTTGGGTGTTATCGCGCACGAACAACTTTGTTCTGGACCTCTTTGAGAGGATTTTGAGGCAATGGAAGCTGAATTTTGAAAAAACTTTCAAAAATTCTGCTCTGCAAAAAGCGCATCGCATTGTCATGCCCATCTTTTGAATGTTTTGATCTGTTGATCAGTTTGTCAATCATTGCCACCTTCAAGCTGAGTTCAAATAGCCCAGCAGTGGCCATTAGAGCGATGGTTGTTGTACCTTTGATAGATCCAGTTCTCAATCTCTTTTATTGGCTTGTCGTATCAGATGGCAGGTTAATGCGCCGTTCTGTTGTCACAGGCCAAACAGGTCAAAACAGTCTGTCCGGCACGATGTGATCTTAACTATAAGTGTTATTCCAAATCGACGTTTTTGCTTTCAATCAGCAGCTTTCTCGGAAACCTCCTGGGAGGGATTCTCCAAGAAGGGTGTCTCCAGGCGTTGATTCAGTGAATGCTCAATTAGGTTTTCACATAAATCCCATAAATCCCTGGCTTTAGAGTCGTCTAAAGCTTCATCACTTGGCGATATTTCCTCAAATTGATGCAAGCCAGGGCGTACCAACTGGTTGCTATAATATCTAAATCCAGCACAATTATATTTGTCGTCAAGAGTTAGATCGACCAGCAATTGTCCAGCAGTCTTCAGAGATTCTGTCACTCGCAGCAGGTCACGGGCAAAGAATGCAAAAAGCATCATGCCAAGGGGATTTTGTTGTCGACTGGTCCGAAAAAAACCTTCGCCAGAGCGAGGTATCACAAGACCAGGGCTCCAAGCGATCACGGGAATTCGAGGATTAATGGTTTTCAAACGCGTTGATAACTGCTTGGCCAAGAGCACATTGCAGAGCTTGCTGTCTTTGTAGGCTTTATCAGGATCAAACGGTGTTGTGCCATCAACCATGGGTTCAGAATCGGTTGTTCGTAATCCCTGCATGGTTCCCAATCCAGCGGCTCGGCCGACTCTTCCCCCTCCACTGCTGGGATTATGGACATCGGAAGCTGTGATGATCACCCTTAAGTCATGGTCTTTGGTCCATAGCGACATTAATCTCATAAGGATCAATTGATGGGAAAGATGATTTACAGCGAAAGTTAATTCATATCCCTGATTAGAAAAAAGTGGTTTTTTTAAGCCTGCATACTGCATTCCAGTATTTAAAATGATATGGCTAATCACATCATCTGAGTTCATGATTGTCATGCAGCAACGATCGACACTCGTCAAATCTGCTTGGTCCATCACTAGGATTCTGAGCCTTCGACCATCAATTCCAGCTTGTGTTAAGGCCAAATTTGTTTGATGGGCTCGTTGTTCTGAACGACACGTAAGGATCAGATGGTGGCCCAATCGACCCAAGCTGCATGCCGATTGAAGTCCAATTCCGGAACTCGCACCTGTGATCAGAATAGTCTTCATTTTGGTAATTACTTTAGGTTATTTTGTAGGAGTAGAGCGTGCAATCGCGTTCACTTACTGCATAGAGATATTCACCCTTCCAATCCACGGCAACACCTTCTATTTTTCGTATTAGTTTCTTTTTGCTTTGCAAGCTCCTCTGCAGGTCAATACGTTGTACAACGCGATTTTGTATCCAGTCATAGAGATAAATGCATTCACCCTTATCACTGGCAATCCAGATCAAATTCCGAGAGCAATCAAAGCTTAAGCCAGAGTAATCTAATTTCTTTTCCGTTAGTTTAGGATGCTCAAATCCGTTAGATTGATCCAAGACTCTTGCGTCGAGAATGGTCTTTAGATCTGCCGATACTTCGATGATCAAACCTGGCTGTCCCTCCTTTACGACGTAGACTTTGAGGCTCAGCGGATCAATGGTTATCCCTTCGAGGCCTTTATTCGTGATGCCATCTGAAAAGTATTTTTTTATCTCTTTATAATTTTTCATGCCGGAGAGTGGGCAGTGTCGGAGTGATAGACGACGCTTTGGATCAATACAGATGATTGCGTTCGTTCCTTCTTCAACAACTAATAATTCGCTTCCGTCGGGGGAACATGCAATGCCTTCAAGATCACTCACTTCAACAAAGAAGCAGTCAGTGATCAATAACTTCCCCTTGAGATCGATGCGGAAAATAGCTTTTGTATCATCGCTAACCGTAAACAGCGACCTGCCCTCAGCATCCAATGTTAGGCCTGAAGGTTCATTCAGGCCAGCTGCTTGATCACCAATGGAATTGATATCCACCAATTCGAGTGTGAGATTGTTGTGTGCGGCCACCATGCTTTCAGAATCGACGCGAGTGAATTGGTATGAGGGAAGACTTGGCTCACCCATTGATCTTAGAGCAATAATGTCCAAAATCTGGATCGTTGATTAGCAGAGCGCCATGCACCAACTTAATTGCGTTCCAACTGATTGATTGGATCGACGCTTTTGCCGCCCCTCTTGAACCCAGGATAGAGAATCATTCCCACTCATTCTCATAAGGATAAATTTAATTCAATAACACTGGAGAGGATTCCAATGCAGAGTCAAATGTTTTGTCTTTATTATCGTTGTCAACTTTGAAATTTCCCTCTACTTTCAATTTTTTTGGTTGTGCGTCCACTTCGATCAACAGATTCGATAGATTCAGCTTCACTTTCCACTACCCATCCAGTGTCAAAGCGCGTCGTGATGATTAGTGGTGCGAACCGCGGTATTGGCTACGCAATTGCGCGTCAGCTGTTGAACGATGGCCACCGCGTCAGTCTTGGAATGCGTGATCCTCATAAATTTCGCTCCTCTGTGGCCAGTTCTGCGTTTCAGGCTTCGGATCTGGCACTCCTGCATTCTTACGAAGCTGCGGATCCTCAGTCTGGGGAGAGGTGGGTTGCTTCAACACTTGACTGGGCTGAAACAGTGGACACACTGATTCACTGTGCGGGCATTCTTCGAACAACACCTCTTCTATTTCGTGATGAACAGGTCTCCGAACTTGATGATCTTTGGAGAATCAATGTAATGGGACCTTGGTGGTTAACACGTGCAGCATGGCCTCAGCTCTGCCAGAGCGGCCACGGCCGCATACAGGTCTTGGTCTCGATGAGCGGTCAACGGGTGAAGGGACGGCTTGCTGGTTATTCCGCCAGCAAATTTGCCCTGATGGGGTTGTGTCAGTCCATGCGAAATGAAGGTTGGTCTTCAGGTCTTCGCGTGACAGCGATTTGTCCCAGTTGGGTCAATACGGAGATGGCACGATCGATCAGCTCCGTCAATCCCGTTGCGATGAGTCAGCCAGAGGAGATCGCAACTCTTGCCAGTAACCTTCTGGGTCTTCCGAATTCCTCAGTGCCCTTTGAGATCAAGCTCAATTGCGGGCTCGAGACAGTGTAGTCGCAGTCAATCAACTCCGTCTTAACCAGTAAGGGGCACCTTGGAACCAGTCCCCGAGATCATCCTGATCCGGACAATATTCGGAATGGGGTTCACTGGCATCCAGGTCAAGAGCGCTCAGCAAGGGATCTCCGACGTGCTTTTCCCGTTCTTTGCGCTGTTGTCGCCTTGCCCGTCGCAACCATGCAGCAACCGTCGGATCATGGTCTGAATATTTTTGAAGTTCGATTCTTTCTTTTAAACTGACAGTTTTCCCAGCTGCCAAGCGCTGGAGGATGTTTTGCAGACGAAGGCGCGTCTGTGTTGACAGCATTCCATCAATCCAATTTTCTATTTATTAGACCTGCTTGTCCAAGAAGACCACTTGGCAATAGATTTTCTCCAGCTTGTTCAAGCAACTTCATGAATATTGGCTAGCGCTGTTTAGATTGCTAAAAATACGCTGCTGCCATCGTCTTGTGTGTCTTTTTGCTGCGGTTGGTTTGCTTGCGCCCCGACTTGTATTGATCTTGGCTTGGATTTTTAACAGCGGTTTTGTACTCTTGCCATTCAATGGATTGGATCTACCCAGCCCTGTCGCACCAATTCTTGGTTTGATTTTTTTGCCAACAACAACACTTGCTTATTGTTGGGCGTCGGCATCTTTTGGTGGTTTATCAAACTTTAGTGGAATGTTGATTCTTGCCATTGGTGTCATTATTGACCTGGGCTTAATTGGGAACGGACGGGGTTTGGCCAAGCGCTGATCTTCGAGACTCCTGGTTATATTTCTCTTTTCGAAGGACCAGACTCTCTGAATCGCAGTTAACACAACAGCGATCCATAGGATTAAAATAACAACTAATGATCCATTTACAATCCAGTTTGGTAGAACTAAACGGATTGCCCAACTTAAGTTTTTGATCAATCCGAGCATTAATATCGGTAAAATGGTGCCGAACCAACTGATTGCTATTGTTATCGCAAAGCGCCAGATCATTGTGCTTCGACTGATGGCATTGGATGCGATTCACGTATCACTGCTCTTCAGGATGCGGGGAAATGGCATGAGTTTAGGCCTTTTTATTGTTTTCGATTCACTCTCTAGAACTTGATCGGCTTTCTGTGGCTTTCGATTCCTCCAGCGAATGTGCGATCTGTGCACTGCATCAAGACCCAATTCAGTGTCAGGACCATGTGATCTTGCACTCAGATTGTTGGATGCTTCGGCATCACAGCAATCCTGCGCCACTACTCGGTTGGCTTCTTCTTGATTCCGTCCGTCATTGTGCCGGCCCATGGGAGTTCACTGATCGTGAGATGGCGGACTGGGGTCGAGCGCTGAAGGACGCCTGCGATCTTGTTCGGCGCAGAACAGGTTGTGATCGTGTTTACACGATTGCATTTGGCGAGGGTGCGCCTCACCTCCATGTTCATCTCATCCCGCGTTTTGGCAGTGATGCAGCAACAACCGCATGGAAGGTTGCTGATCTCTATCGAGACGTTGCCTCTGGAAGCCGGGATGCAGCTGCTCCTCAAGCTGTCCTCGAATTCGTCAAGCAGGCACGATCGGAATTCCTGTGAAAGATTGAAGTTCTATCGCTCACTGTGCTGGATGCTCTTCATCGGGGACGGGCATCGCCCTTACTTGTCTTGATGCTGTTCCAACAAAAAACCCCGCCGTAGACGGGGTGTCGGGAAGTGGCCCATTGAATGAACGGAGAGGGTCGGATTCGAACCGACGGTGGGCTTGCACCCACGCTGGTTTTCAAGACCAGAGCCATAAACCACTCGACCACCTCTCCAGGGGGTCCAGGCCCAACCTTGTTGAACCTGGGCCAATCTAATCCAGGGCCCCTGCTTCGATCAGCTTTCCGGTTTTGCCAGTGGCAGCAGACACTTGTCTGAGTCGCAGCCGGCCGGACCAGCTTCTGTGAGTTCTCCTTGGTCGTAACGCTTCAAGGCGTCGAAGAATTCGTTGCTGACACGCCGTTTGACAACGTCCGCCTGAAGCTGTTCATAGGTTTCTGCATCAATGGGCTCGAATGGCAGGCGTGGGAACGTCGCATTGGCGTCGAAACGCGCCAGCAGTGCAGCCGAGATATAGCCCTCACCATCGTCCATGGCCTTGTGAAGGGCATCGGCGAGTGGCTCGATCTCATGCTCACGAAATTCGATGGTGGCCGAGGTGTTGTGGGCTGTGTAGTGGCTTTGCACCTGCATGTAGAAGTCGAATTGCGCCATGGCTGAAAAGCCATTGATATCGACTGCGTCTGCTCCTGGAAGATTGGCCCAGCTCACTTCTGTGGGAATTTCCACCAGCCATTCGGTGCAGCGTGGGTCGAACGGATCGTTCAGCAGACGACCTTCGTCATCCTTATCGGATTGAGACGGCACAATTGTGTAGCCGTAGTCCATACAGGCCATCGCTACAGGGTCATTTTTACGAAAGGTGATCCGACGAATGAAGCGCTGGGCCTTTGGTGGGTGCCAGCCAGGAGCGGCTCCGGTTAGCAAGCTTTTCGTCCCCGCCGGCTGAACTGTGGTGCACCGGTTGGGTCGACGCAGGCCATGCCGGTCGCAGTAATCCCACACTGTTTCGTTGACCACCGTCTTCCAGCGGCTCAGATAGGAGGCCTCTTGTTTCTTGAACTTCTGGCCTTGCGCGGTGTCAGGCCGACCCGCTTCCCACCAACGCAACCAATCGCTGCCAAAGGCATGGACGAAGAAGTCAAAGAGGCCTGTGAAGCTCACTCCAACGATTGGATCCCAGGCACGGCTCTGGCGATAGCGTTCGACCTCGAAGCGGTGGTTCAGTAAGCACGCCACGGACAATGCACCGGCTCGGAAGGCATCGTCCTGTGCTTGATGATCACTCGGGTCGATTTGGTTGAGGTGAATTTCCGCAAGGTTGCAGTGGAAGTCCGCACCGAGAATCTCCCCACAGGGATTGAGCCCGTAGCGCCCGAGCCGGTGCGCCAGCTCGGCCTCATCCATGGGGCCGTGATTCAGCTGCAACCAGCGACCAGCTTCTTCTCGCCCTTGATCGCAGTAGATCTCGATGAATTCCCGACGTAATTCCGCTGTCGACAGCAGGTCTGCATTCGATCTGGCAATCGCTTCGGGGGCGAATTGGATGGCCCCCTCGCCGGAATGGAACTGTTTGGTGACCGCCGCGAGCACAACCTCTTTACTGGGTCGCGTGTGATACACACGGGTGTGGTTGGCCATTCGCAGGGCATCGCGGTCGGGATCGATCCGCCAGTTGCCCTGATCATCCTGCTGCCACAGATTGTCCTTCGCCGAGGACGCTGCCTGGTCATCGGCAGCGAACTGACGCATTCCCGCGCTTCGGCGGATGTTGCCTGCAACGATTGTGACCGCTGCCTCATCGATCAGAAGGCAGCACTCCACTGAGCTCAGCTGTCGCCCAACCGCTTTGTTCAGCAGCTTTGAGACCCGGTGATAGAGATCCTTCAGTTTCACGGGATTGGCCATCCCGCCAAAACCCTTGAGGGTCTCTCCCACGGGCCGCACGTCGGAGAGATCCACCTCAACTTCGACGGTTTGTCCCTTGAATCGCGCATCGCTGCTCAGCTCCAGCATTAGCTGATAGCTGTCCACCCAACCGCGCCGGGTATCGCCGACCTTGATCTTGACCTGGTTGCCTTCGATTGAGTGCGTGCAGGCATCCTGACGGGAGCCGGCTGGGGTAACGCCGATGTCCGACACGTTCAACACCGTGATCGGATTCCTGATCTGCGGCAGCCGTTCAATCAGATGCGGTTCGATGATGGCGCCGGTGCCACACCCCATCATCGCCAGGTCCATCATCAGACCAAAAGCATCCCAATCGACAAGGTTGGTTGAGGTGCAGTTGTAAGCGCCTGAAAAATTGATGGGTTGTTCAATCCAATCCGTGCCCCCGATCCAGAGCCAGCGGCCGGAGGGCAAGGCGGTTTTCTTCGCCTGCATCCGAGCCAGAAAAGCGACTTCCTCGTCGTTGAGATGGCCCAGTCGGCGCAAGCCATTCAGATTGCGCTCACCGACCTGTGACCAGCTTTCTCTGCCCTCGGGAGTGCGGCGGCTGTAGGTCCGGTAGAACACCGGGTTGGCTGCTGGTGCAGTAATCGGAAAATCGCCGAAACGGGCGCGGTCGTTGGCGGCGACCTCAGTGCGACTCGGTGTCAGGGTCACGTGCGGCTGGGCACAGGGATTAACTGAACCCTAACGCCATAGATGGGGTCAGCAAGGTTTCATTCCCACTATCGGCAGCGCTTTGTTCAGACTGATGGTCCAGACAGCAGCTTTCGATGCAGCGGCAGCCAGAACCCGAGCTGATGAATGATCAGATCCAGGTGCAGGCCTATGCCGAAGCGGATTTCAACGAGGGAGATGCCCATCTGGTGGACCTGGTGATGTCCATGTTGAGTTCCGAATTTCAACAACGATCCGATCACTGCATCGTTGATCTCGGTTGTGGTCCTGGAAACATTGCCCTGCGTTTAGCCAGTCAATTCGACCAGGCCCGCATTGTGGGGATCGACGGCTCGGCTCCAATGATCCAGCGTGCTCGTGAGAAGGCTGGCCAGGGCGACAGCCGTTTTGATTTCCGCGTTCTAAGGCTGCAGGATTGTCTGGACCGCGGACCGTGCTCCGATCTTCAACACAGGGCCGATGTGGTGATCAGCAACAGCCTGCTGCATCATCTGCACGAACCTGAATTGCTCTGGCGGGTCACACGCCATCTCGCCGCACCTGGATGTCTGACCCTGCATCGCGACCTCAGACGTCCCTGCAGCATGGCGAATGCCCATCAACTTCAGCAGCGTCATCTCCCCGACGCACCGGATGTTCTGATCCGTGATTTCTTGGCCTCGCTCGTGGCGGCATTCACTGCGGAGGAAGTGAAGCAACAACTTCAGCAGTGCGGGCTCCCCTCCCTCTCCGTCGAGGAGGAGGGAGATCGTTATCTGGTGGTGTCAGGCTTGGTGGATTGAGGACGATTGATGAGCGGTAGTTCAACAGCAAAGGAAACTGACCTGGCCCAGGTCGTGGCTGCCGCGGTCGATAGCCGCCGAAACTTCGCGATCATTTCCCACCCAGATGCGGGCAAAACGACACTGACCGAAAAATTGTTGCTCTACGGCGGTGCCATTCAGCAGGCTGGTGCGGTCAAGGCAAGAGGTGAACAGCGCAAGGTGACATCCGATTGGATGGAACTTGAGAAACAGCGCGGTATTTCCATCACCTCAACCGTTCTCCAGTTCGACTACGACACCACGACAATCAACCTTCTGGATACACCAGGTCACCAGGATTTCTCTGAGGACACCTACAGAACCCTCGCCGCCGCCGATAACGCGGTGATGCTTGAGGATGCCGCCAAAGGCCTTGAACCGCAGACACGCAAGTTGTTCGAGGTCTGCAGGATGCGAAAGATTCCGATCTTCACGTTCATCAACAAGATGGATCGGCCTGGGCGGGAACCGCTTGCTTTGCTCGATGAAATCGAATCTGAGCTAGATCTAACCCCTTGGGCCGTGAACTGGCCGATCGGTAGCGGTGAGCAGTTCCGTGGCGTGATCGATCGACGCACACGAGAGGTGGTGTTGTTCAGCAGAGCGGAGCGTGGCAAGCAGGCCAGCGAACAGCGTCTTTGCCTCGATGATCCAGCTCTTCGGGACCTTGTTGAAGAGGACCTGCTGGATCTGGCTGTTGAGGAGATGGACCTGCTGGAGGCCGCGGGTGCTGAATTGGATCTCGAGATGGTTCATGCCGGCGAACTCACGCCGGTGTTCTTTGGTTCAGCGATGACCAATTTCGGTGTGCGTCCCTTCCTTGATGCTTTCCTAGAGATGGCACAGCGCCCAATAGCTCGCTCCAGCATTGAGGGGCTCGTTGATCCGCTGCGCGAGGGATTCAGCGGATTTGTGTTCAAACTGCAGGCCAATATGGATCCTCGCCATCGGGACCGCGTTGCCTTTGTTCGGGTCTGCAGCGGTCGTTTCGAGAAGGACATGACGGTCAAGCACGCCCGCACAGGCAAAGCGATTCGTCTCTCCCGTCCCCAGAAGTTGTTCGGACAGGATCGAGCCGTGGTTGAAGATGCCTATCCCGGAGATGTGATTGGACTGAACAATCCAGGGATGTTTGCGATCGGCGACACCCTTTATGTGGGTCCAAAGGTGGAATACGAAGGCATCCCCTGCTTCAGTCCTGAAATCTTCAGTTGGCTTCGGAATCCCAATCCCTCGGCGTTTAAGAACTTCCGCAAGGGTGTCAACGAATTGCGCGAAGAAGGTGCCGTGCAGATTCTTTACGACACCGACGAAAGCAAACGGGATCCCATCCTCGCTGCGGTCGGACAGCTTCAACTTGAAGTGGTCCAGCACCGGCTTGAAAACGAGTACGGCGTCGAAACACGCCTCGAACCCCTTGGTTTTCAGGTGGCACGGTGGGTGTCAGGTGGCTGGTCTTGCCTCGACAAGGTTGGTCGAATTTTCAACTGCAAAACAGTGCGTGATGCCTGGAACCGACCGGTGTTGCTGTTCAAGAACGAATGGAATCTCAATCAACTCAAGGAGGACCACCCCGAACTGAAACTCAGCAACGTTGCACCGGTGGTGAGCGGAGTGGAACCCATCAGCCTCTGATGATGAGCTGTGCTCCGGAACAGGCCAAAAACTGACCCGTTGGCATCGGGGGTCAGTTGCTCACAAAACTCATGGGCCGATTCGGTCCCCAGATCTGTCGACGCATTTGCTCGGCATGTCGGATGCATTCCTGAGCATCTTTGCGTGTGAGGCAGGTCCGAGCCTGCTCCTCAGTGCGCAGGAGATCCACCAATGCATGAATCGTTTTCATCATTCAGCTCCCGATAACCCACCTTTAACCTCTTCTTAAACCCTGTCAAGCCTCACCTTTCGGGCTGTGAAGTCCGGATGTCTGTTCGCATCAACACACGCTGTTCCTCGCGCCTGCAGCAGGGCCTCGCCAAGATGGATTAAGAAATAGGACGTTTTGTGGACACTCTCTGGCTGCATCGAACGCGATCAGACGGTGGCACGGATTACGTCTGCTTTCGTGGCGGAGGTGACCCGATCGAGATCATCGAGGCCTATCACCTCCCGCCCCAGATGCCATTGCTGAAGAGACGTCGCTGGGTGAACGAGAAGGATGCAATCAGCTGCAGGCTCAGATTGGAAAGTTCGGAGGGTTTTTGTCATGGCACCCCCCTCTTTTGAACTGTCGTCGATACGCTCTACTGAAGTTTGTTCTTGAACCTCAATGGCTGCGGTGAGCGAGCCGAGTCCAGAGTCTGGGGCCAACGACCCTTATCAGCGGCTTGGTTTGAAGCCTGGTGCGAGCTTTGAAGCTGTTCAAGATGCCCGCGAGCGGTGCATCACTGAGGCGGGAGATGATCCGCAACTTCAAGCGAAGATTGAGGCGGCCTATGACGCTGTTCTGATGTCTCGGCTCCGGGACCGGCAGGACGGGCAGCTCAGCCAGGCGGCAGCACGGGCATCGGCCAGAGAAGAGGTGGCTCCGGTTGAGCCAGGACCTGCGCAGGGGCTTCCAGGAGTTGGGGTGGTTCAGCGCCTTCGGGCCAAGCTGCCGGATCCGACCCAGTCGTTCACAGGGCTGACCCCCCAATGGAGTCTTGCCGAAGGTCAGGGCCTGATCGTTCGACTGATTGGCGGCTCCCTCGGCCTGCTCTTTCTGGTCTTCACCAGAGGCAGTACGGAATTGATCCTGTCATTGGCGGTGATCGGAGCTTTCATCAGCAGTGTCCGCCGAGGACGCCGTGCCCTTCCTGCCCTGGGCTGGAGCCTGTTCTTCTTGGTTGCCGGTCTCTTGATCGGGGTGATTTGTACGTCCATCACCGCATCGGTCTCCCTTCCACCGATTTACCTTGGTTCTGATCAAATTCAGGCTCTGCCTGCATTGCTGCTGCTCTGGGTATCGATCCTTTTTCTCGCTTAAACTTTTCTAAGTCAGACTGCTAAGTCAGACTGCGCTTGGAAATTCGGCGATCAGATCTTGCAATTCTTCTGCTGATATTTGATATTGCGTGTTGCAGAAATGGCAGGTCAATTCAGCACCTCCATCCACTTCCAGCATGTCGGTTAATTCGGTCGGTCCCAGCATCTTCAAAGCATTAATGCTGCGCTTACGCGTGCAGGGACAATGAAACTTGACTGACTGGCTTGCATCAGCATCTTCGAGGGGTTGTGGATCTAGATCAGGAAAAAGATCCATCAGAAGCGTTTCCAGATTCCCCTGACAATCTCTGAGTCGAGTGCTGAAATCCTGGATCTCCCTGCAGCGTTCCTCGATCAATGCCACGAGCGCCGGTTCTTCGGCCGCCTTGGGAAGAATCTGAACCAGAAGTCCACCCGAGCAGCTCAGGTTCGTGCTGCTGATCTGCTCGCCAACGAACACACCGGATGGTGTCTGCTCAGAATGGAGCAGATAGGACGCCACGTCCTCACCAATACCCCCACTCACCAGTTCAACCGTGCTGGTAAAGGGCTCGCCCTGACCATCATCCCGGACGATGTGAAGGTATCCGGTCCCCGCAGCGGCCTGAAAATCAAAGCAGTAGTTCCCGAGATCATCGGCGACCGGATCCAATTCCAGATTGGGTTTTCCCACGTAACCGCGTACCGAGCCGTCTCGTCCTGCGTCCACCATGAGCCCACCAAGGGGGCCATCGGACCCCACGCGCAGGTTCACCCGGCCATGGTGAACTTTCATCGAACTGGCCAACATCAGTCCGGCACTCATGGCACGTCCGAGCATCACGGTTGTGATGTACGAGAGCCCATGACGGTCTCTGGCTTCCTGCACTGAAGCTGTCGTGGAGACTGCAACAAGACGGATCCCACCTCCGGCTGCCGTTGCCCTGACCAGCCGATCGGCCATCGTTGATTTGCTTCTTCAGGGCAATGTAGTCAGAGAGGTCAGTTGGCCGGCCTCAAGACGATGACGATCACAGGCCCAGCGCTGGAAGAGTTCGGGCTCATGGGTAACAACAATCAGCACCTGATCGCGGGCCAGATCCGCCAGTAAAGACAACACATCGTCTCGAACCGACCAGTCGAGGCCTGCAGTGGGTTCATCCAGCAACAGAACCTGGGCACCACGTAACAGTTGAACGGCAAGGGATAGGCGTCGTTGTTGTCCACCGCTCAGGCGTTCTGGAGCCATGGTTCGATCAATCTGTTCAAGACCGACGCGGCGCAAAATCTGATTGATCCTGTCGGTTGAAAGTCGACGATGCCCCAATTTCAGTTCCTGAGTAATGGTTAATCCCAGAAAATATCGCTCGGGAAATTGGAACACCATTCCGCACAAGGCCCGTCTCTGGCGTTGATTAAGGATGGAACCGTTCCAGCGGATTGAGCCCGACTTGTTGGATGCCAGCCCGCTGATCACCTCCAGCAGACTGGATTTACCGGATCCACTTTCACCGGCCACAAGGACAGGCCGTCCCGGCGCTGCATACAACTCGATCCCGCGGAGAATGGGCTCGCTGGCAGTGGCCGGCGCGTAGAGGATCTGCTGGAGTTGAAGCATGTGTTTCAGCTTGACTCATGATGAAGGCTGACCCTTGGTCCCATGGACGTCCGATTCCGCGAAGTCGATCCGTTCAACTGCTGGTTGTGGCTTCGTTTCTCCGAAGTTCCGAGTCAAGGTGAACGCAATTACGTCGATGGAGTCTTCGACAGTTGGTACGTGATTGGTCGCCTTGGGGGTTTCAATGCTGAAAACCTTCAGGTTCACGATGAAGGTGCTGATCTCAGCTGGATGGGATACGACAACGAAGAGGCAGAGTCTGTGATACCTGCCCTGATGCACAACATGGGGCAGCTCGAATACCAGGGGGATTGGGCACGTTGCTGGTTGGATCTTGGGACCAGCGATGGAGTGGCGATTGATGTGTTGATCAATGCCCTGCGGCAGCTCGATACGGATGTTGTCCAGATCGAGGAACTGGTTGTGGGAGGTGTTAACACCGACTGGCCGGTGGAAGACCATCCAGACAGCATGTTTCCCCCAAGTGGCTGAACTGCGTCGTCTGTTGGTTGACCCAGCCCGTTTGGAGGATTTGAGATCCGACGAGCAGCTGTTGCCCCTTGATCAGGAGGAAGGTCACTACCTAAGAAGGGTCTTGCGCAAGCGAGTGGGGGATTCAGTTGCTTTGATCGATGGGCGGGGGCACCTCTGGCACGCCCAGCTTGTGCGAGGCCAAGCGCTGCGACTCTCCGATGGTGTTGAGAATCCACGCGATCAGGAGCCGATGCCAAGTCCTAAGCTGGGGCTTGCTGTGGCTCTTGTCCGGCGAGGCACGGACGATTGGCTCAGGATGGCCACTGAGCTAGGCGTTGATGTTTTTCAACCGCTTCATGCGGATCGCTGCACGTCCCAGGCCGAACTACGTCCAAAGCGTTGGCAGACCGTGGTCCGGGAAGCCACCGAACAGTGTGAGCGATTGTGGAAGCCCGAACTGAGGGTCGCTTGCCCGCTGGAGCACTGGGATCCTGGACCATCCGTGCGCATCGGGTTTGCGGTGTCGCGGGCAGCCGCAAGACAGCGTTTGGATGAATGGTTGTTGAAGTCCCAGGATCCCCTTGAGACCTGGTTGGTGGTGGGACCGGAAGGTGGATGGACCGAAACAGAAGTAGACCGAGCCCTCAACAAAGGTTGGGAACCTGTGGCGATGGGGCAGACCATCCTCAGGACTTCAACAGCAGCAGTTCGGGCTGCCGTGAGTTTGGTGAGTTGGCGCTCACTCAGCTCTTGAAGAGTTCTTCGGCCATCCCGCTGAACGATTTCATGCTGGCGCCAGGCCGTCTGCGCCGTTGAACCAGGGCTTGCCCTGGCATCAGATTCTCAGGAGCGAATGTAGTGAAGGTGAGCGCAGGGCGTTCGGCCTCTGCAGCAGCGAGCTCGGCAGCGATCGATTCAGCGGTGGTTATCACCACACTTGGTGCTGGCTCTGCTGGCTCTGCCCCTGCTGGGACTGACTCTGCCCCGGTGGCGGTGGTTGCTGCAGTGTTCACCTCGTCTGGTGAAGGATCGACCGATGTGGTGGCTGGGGTGCTGGTTTCGGTTGAGGAAATGGTTTGGCCTGAGGCTGGTGCCGAAATCAGGAGACCGGGCGGCTTCGATTCAGCTTGTTCTGATGAACTGGCCTGCTCAGCAACGGAGGGTGCATCTCCCTCGGGCTTGAGATCGACGGGAGTAGTTGCGCCGCTTTTCTCAAGCACCAGGAAGAATTTGTTTCTCTTACTGCTGAACACCATGACGTTGCCTGCACCGCATATAGGTTGAATTCTCTCGTGCAACGCCGCGCAGCTGAGCCTTCCTTAGGGGAGTGCAACATGAGGAAGGCGTGTCGATCGATCGAACGGCGGGTGACCCCGCAGCCGAAGAGGTGCCCACACGAATAGGGAACGCTCTGCTGTCTTCATTACAAGCAGCGATTGGATCGCTCAAACCCTGTCAGGCGCTCGATTGTGCATCGCATTCAAGCTAGAACCACGACAGGCTTCTCTCCACCTCTGAGATGGCATTACGGCATTCGGTTCATCACCTCCAGAGTGAAAATTCAGATGCCTGGATGGGACTAATCGATGCCGTTTATGCCGTTGCGATGACATTGATCGCGGTTGAGCTGCCAGAACTTGTCAACAAATTGGTAAGTGTTCCCCCAGGAGCCATCGATGTCTCGATGAAAGTCATTGTGATTGCATATTTATTTGCTGCCTATGTCATTACTTTTATGGTTCTTTATGAGCTTTGGTCGACTCAAAAATGCATCATAAAAATCGGGGGATTGAACCGTCAGCTGCAGAATTTTATTAATGGATTGCTTTTGGCGTTTACATGCCTAGGGGCTGGAGATGTCATCTTAATCATCAAGGTGAAGTCAGGAACGTTTGCTCAAATGATGAATGGTGACATGAATGGTCGCAAGGGAATAAGTGGATTTCATTCCGTGATTATGGAGTGGGCCAATTTGCATTATTTGTACTGGATCATGGCCTTTCTGTTAATCAGTGCCATGTATTTTCTGATGTACATCCATTTTTGTATCGGCCAACCGCAGACACTCTCCTCTCATGTCAGTCAATTGCGACGAAGCTTGTTGGTTAAGACATGTTTTTTTATGGTGTCGACCGCGATCTGGTTGCCCCTTGTCTGGGGAGGTTCGTGTTCGATTCCACCGATTTACCCTGTAATTCTGTTTCTGGGTTTCAGTTTTTTTGAAGCAAGCATCTTTTCTAAATTGAAACGGGAAAAATCAGATACATAACAGCTTTGATTTGACCCTTCCTTCATTGTTGACCTCAATTTGATCACTGGCCTCTTGGATGATTGATCATTCTCTTAGTCTCACCGTTGCAGCGCAACTCCCGTGATCTGGGTAACGGCATTTCTTGTCAATGCAGTGCTGATTGGGCTTGCACAGCGGATTCCACTGCTGACTCCAGCAGGTTGGGTGAATGCTGGAATTTTGGGCACTGTTCTTTGGGGATCCCTGGGATGGCAGGGCTGGAGTGCCGTTGTCGCTTATCTCGTTCTGGGAAGTCTTGTGACCAAACTCGGTTGGGCCGTGAAGCAGCAGCGGGGTTTGGAGGAAGGTCGTGGGGGACGACGCGGCCCAGAGAATGTTTGGGGTTCTGCAGCTGTGGGCGCAGGGCTAGCTCTGATGGTCGCAGGCGGTCTCCAGCCCGCAAAGTTGCTAATGATTGGATTTGCTGCCAGTTTCGCGGCAAAACTGGCAGATACGTTTGGTAGTGAAATCGGGCAACGCTGGGGCCGGACCACATTGCTGATCACAACGCTTCAACCCGTACCCGCAGGGACCGAAGGAGCCATCAGTCTGGAAGGAACATTGGCGAGTGCCGTTGGAAGTGTGGTGATGTCAATGGTGATGTTGCTCTTCGGATTGATCACAACGACATCTGAATTGTTGTTGATCAGTGTGGTTGGTTTGATTGCCACCTTGGCCGAAAGCTTGCTGGGAGCACTAGCGCAACATCGGATCAATTGGCTCAGCAATGAAGCGGTGAATGGGATTCAGACCCTTTTCGCGGCACTCCTGGCAATGGCATTGGCTTCAGGACTCCATCTCGCTTAGCCCATGCTTTCAAAAGTTGAACGGCATCACGTAGCAGGATGCGCATCTGTCCTGTATTCATCCCGCAATGACCCGCTAGATCACGGAGTGAACATCCATCCACATAGTGAGCCAGTAGCCAGTGTTGAGCGAAAGGGTCAAGTTTCTTTAGGGCTGAGATCAGCCAGGCGTGTTCATCATCATGGCTTTGATCGCCTGTCTTGATGCACCCCATGAGTGGATCATCAACCTCGTGATTTCCCCGGTGTTGGGGTTGGTCAAGGCTCAAGGTTTTGCAGTTCTGAACGCCTCGGCAACAAGCTTGCAATTTCTCAAGACCCACACCTAGATGCATGGCTAATTCCGCCTCACTCAAGGCTGGTAAGCCACGGACTGTCTGCTGTTTTTGAAGCCTTTCAGCTTTGATCGCGAGATCACGATGTCGCCATGGCACCTTGATGATTGAGGAACGATCGCGGCGATAGTGAAGAATTTGTCCATTGGCTCGACTGACGATGTAGGTGCTTGGTCGACAACCTCGTTCTTCATCAAATCGTTCGACAGCAGCCAGTGCACCCAACGCCGATTCCTGCACCAGATCGTCATAGGAGTCTGTGCTCTTTTGAAGCTGACGTTGTGCCACCAGATGGACCAAACCAAGGTGGTCGAGAAATGTGATGTTGCGACGTCGAATTGATTCGGGCAATCTCCGGTGCTTTTCATGTGTTTTTTGGTCGTTCTTTGCGCTCATAAGGGGGTTCTGCATGACCCCCACAAGTTGCTTTGTTGCTGTTGTTTTGCCAGGACACTCAGGTGTCATTGAGCGACACCAAGGTGTCGTGTCGTGACCCACTCACACCAGCGCTGCGGACAAGATCAGTGAAAAAGTGTCACTGGAGATTGTTAGACCTCCGATGTCATGAATCAAAGCAAGCTCCACAAAGGGGAATCAGGCTGATTCGAGATCACAGCGGTTCAAGTCGGGATGGGTGAGCCGATCAATGATTCTCGCCGTATCAACCGCTGTTAGCTCGCCGTTCGCATCCCATTTGAGCGTCGTTTTGCGCTGTGCGGGGACCTGGCGATTCGTTAGTTGTGGGGTTTGCTCCGGTCCCATACCGTCGGCCATTGTCAGGAAACACACACATTAGCGAGTGGCTCCAGTCCTGCCCAGCCAAGCAGGGCATCCCATTGAACCAACTGTTGATGAATCCAGTGATGGCCACTGGCATTGAGATGGATCCCATCCGGTTCGATCCAGCTGAGCCACTCCGACTGTGCACGCATCGATTCGTGGAGGGCCAGAAACGGAACGTCGACCTCCTGGCAGACCTCTCCAAGAGCCCTTTCGTAAGCGGCAACCTCCTGATTGCTGTACCAGAGACAGTCCGCAAAGGGCATCACATGTTCATCAACCGGTGTCAGTCCAAGCACCAAAACGGAGGTCTGGCTCTTGATTTCGTCAAGGAGCTGCCCCATTCCGAAGCTGTAGCCATCGAGGTTCAGCTGGGGTCGGCCGTCAGGACGACCGACACGGGCACTGTCGTTCAATCCGATGCTCAGGATCACCCCATCGGGTGTTTTGCGCCGTAGTTCACCACGACAGGTCCATTCCTGCTCCCAACGGGCAGCAACACGCTCAAGACCATCACCACGGACACCTAAGCCGTAAACCACCGGTCCTTTTGGCGTCCCCATCCAATCCAGCCTGAGACGCTCGCACCAACCACCTCTTTCGCGATCTCCCCATCCGTGGACACCACTGTCTCCCAGGACCACCAGTTGCTTGGGAGCTATCGCCATCGACTCGACCCCTGTTGCAGCTGGCCAGCTTTGCAGGCCCATCGCTCCAGCATCCAATGACTCAGTCCTTCACCAAGACTGGTCAGGCAGGCGTAGGCGATTACCAGCCAGAACACCATCGCCCAATGAAAAGACGTTAGTGATTCGATAAGTTGCCAACCGAGTCCTGCACCTCCAACCATTCCCACAACCGCCGTGTCGCGCAGGATGACATCGGCCCGGTATGCGGAATAAGCCAGATAGCTGCGACAGCTCATCGCCAGTTTTCCGTAGAGCCATGCGATGCGAGGCCCCGCCCCCATCGCCTGAACGGCGAGATGATTCTGATCGGTTGAGCAGTCCAGATCATCTTGGAGGACCCGCCCCATCATTCCCAAATGGTGCAGACCAAGAGCGAGGGCAGCAAGGCTGAGACTGGGTTTGGCCAGTAGAAGCAAAAGCAAAGCCGTCAGTGGGGGGGGGAGCAAACGCAGGCCGCCCCAGACGAATCGTTGTGTGATGTTGCTCAAGCGTCCTGGGAGGAGCAACAAGCCCAGGGGGGGGGCCAGCAATCGCGATGGCGCTGGCCAGCAGGGTCAGTCCGAGCGTGGACAGCATGAGATCAGCCCAGGGCGCGGAAGCCAGTGCCGAAGCGAGGGACTCTCGAACCGTGCCAGTGAACAGCGGATTCGCTGGCAGCAGGATCGTTGGAATCGCAAGATCCAGATCCAGGGATCGTCCCCAGGGGATGGCGATGAGGGGTGCGAGGCCCATCGCCGGTAGAACAAGCTTCGAGCGGCTGCGGTGCACCAGCAGTTCGAGCATCGCCATCACAATCGCCAGCAACCAGAGTCCACTCCAGAGTTCACGGAATTGCAGCGACTGGAGGCTGAGTTTCAGGTCTGTTCCCAGGCCCCCCAAGCCGAAAACACCCAACAACAGTGCCGAGCGCAACGCGCACTCCAGTCGATGGGCCATGTGATGACCGAGAGACGTGCTGACGGCAGGCCAGAGCGCTGTCAGCAGGTTGGCAAGAGAGCCGGCTCCCATGCACTGAAGCGCCATCAGTGTTGGGGTGTCGTGGCTGTCGATCTGATCAGCAACAACCCTTGCCATTAACGATGTGTAGGGGAGGGCGATGGCGGCAACTGCAACCCAGGCGTTCAATCCACACAGCTGCAGCAGCAGCAATCCCCAGATCAGTTCATGAAGCGATCGCAGTGGAGCGAGAACCCGCCGAAGCCATCGGGAAGGCGCGGCTGAGCTGATCAACAATGTGCAGATTTTTTCGGAACTGAGGAAGCCGAGAACGCAGCCGAACAAGCAGCTCCCGCTCCAGGACAACATCGCCGTGAAGACGGTGATTTGAAGCCCGCGCCACAGGGCTTCGATCAGAGTCAGATCCCATGAAGGGTGCAGCGCTGCGCCGAAAAAACCAGCAAGCAGATCCAGTCCACCTCCATGCAGATCCAGGGCGACCTTCCCTGCGAGCACTGGTATGACCACTCCTGGCAAAAGCGGCAGCAATGGCAGTGCTGGCCTCAGATCGTTGTGTAAAGCCATGTCAGATCGTCCGGGTTGAGTCCCGTTGCCGGTTCGTCCAACACCAGCTCTCCATCGACCAGGCCAATCACCCGATCGAAGCGGCAAGCAAGGTCGGGACGATGCAGACTCACGAGGCAGCTGCTCTGGATCAGGAGTCGGTCGAGAACCAGCTCACTGAGCGCTGGATCCAAGGCTGATAAGGGTTCATCAGCGAGAACCAACGATGGTTCCTGGCGGAGCAACCTCGCGAGTGCAACCCTCTGGCGTTGCCCCCCCGACAGCGCAGCCACAGACGTGAACAGCAGATCGCTCTCCAATCCAACTTGGAGCATCACCTCGTGGCAGGCGCCCTCATTCAGAGTGCCCACAAGATTGCGAAGCGCCCAGAACAGGGAATGCCGCCCCAGCGCCCCTGCGTTGATGTTCTGAACGACATTGAGTTCTTCGACAAGCAGCAGGTCCTGCCACAGGGTGCCGATGTCACATCGTCGTCGTCGCGAGAGCTGTGGAAGCGCAGTACCGTCCCAACGGACTTGGCCGTGATCTGGCTTGAGACTGCCATTGGCCAACTGCAGCAGAGTGCTCTTGCCAGCGCCGCTGCGGCCGAGCAGGCAGATGTGTTCTCCCGGATTGATTCGGAGACTGAGTGGACGGAGACGGCCTGTGAAGGCCACCTCCTCCAACTCGAGAACACCGATCAACGGATCTTTCCTAGCTGACGGCCCACCTTCTCGATTGCTGCGTAGTGGTTGGCGTTCGCTGGAATGAATCGCTTGGCACCAAACAGTGACAACACAAGCTCACGTCGGCTTGTGTCGGGTTCTAACCCGATCAGAGTGGTCTGAATCCGTTGGGTGAACCCAGCCCCAAACCGCTGATCAAGGCCAGGTCGTGCGACCCAGTGGTAATCGACGTAGGAAGGTGTTCGCCAAATCACACGCACTTTGGCTGGATCGATACGGCCATTTTTGACGTTGCTCTTCCAGACCTGTTCGTTGAGAGCACCAACCTGATAAGCACCGCTCTGAACCAGGGCAATGGTGGCGTCGTGGCTTCCACTGAATCCAGGGCGACCGCCTGCGAATTGGCTTGGCAGAACACCAACCTGTTGCATGAAATATTGAGGCATCAGGCGACCTGAGGTCGAACTCTCAGAGCCGAACGTGAATCGTTTTCCTTTCAACTGGATGAGCTGATCCTGGCTGCTCAAAGGGCGTAAACCACTGCTGCCATTGGCGATGAACACACTCGTGAACCGAGCATCGATATCGCGCTGGGCAAGAACACGGGCACCAGGTGTTTGCAGGCGCGCCTGGACTCCGGTCAGGCCACCGAACCAGACAAGGTCGAGGCTCCCGGCTCGAAAAGCGCTGACCGCAGCGGCGTAATTACTAACCGGTACGTAACGCACCTTGACCTTGAGTTGTTCACCTAACTCGCTGGAGAGCGCCCCGTAGAGCCTGTTGAGCTTTTCTGGATTTTGGTCAGGAATCGCACCGACCCGCAGGACTGGTGCTGCAGGGGTTGGTGTGGCCGCGGTTGCAAGGCTGAGGAGAAGTCCAGCGACAACTGCGGCCTTGTTTTCTCGAATGGGCATCGCGTTTTGTAATGACTTGGGCCAAATCAATACGTTCTGAGGAAATCACTCAGACGTTCAAGGCCTTCGCTGATCGTCTCATGCGAGACAGCGCAGGAGAGCCTGATGCACCTGTCATTGCCGAAAGCAATCCCAGGAATCACAGCCAATCCTTTTTCATCGAGGGCCCGTCGGCAGAACTCCATTGATCCACCTTTGATATCGGGGAGCTCAGGGAACGCGTAGAAGGCACCTTGTGGCTCAGACAGCGTGATCCCATCAATGGAACGCAAACCCTTACTGAGCAATTTGCGACGGACGTTGTAGGTCTCGGCCATCGCTCTGACGCAATCCCTGGATCCCTGAAGGGCCGCCAGGGCCCCTCGCTGGGCAAAGCTGCAGACATTGCTCGTGCTTTGACTCTGCAATGCAGCAGCTGCTTTGATCACTGGCTCAGAACCAGCGAGATATCCGAGCCGCCAACCGGTCATCGCCCATCCCTTGGCGAATCCGTTAACGGTGTAACAGCGCTCGAGAAGATCGTCATCAATGGAGGCAAAGCTGCAATGTTCCTGACCATCTGCCAGCAAATATTCATAGATCTCATCACTCATGACATCGACCTGCGGATAGCGATGCATCAGTGCAACGACACCCTCCAGATCAGCACGTGACATCACATGGCCGGTGGGATTGCCAGGGGAATTGAGGATCAGCAGTTTGCTTTTCTCTGTGATGTGCTCTTCAAGCAGAGAAAGATCCAGGCGAAACCCATCCGCTGATGAGGTCGGAATCACATTCACCTTGGCTCCGGCGAGACGAGCCATTTCGGGATAACTCAACCAGTAAGGAGCTGGCAGCAGAACCTCATCCCCAGGATTCAGCAGGACCTGAAAGAGGTTGTAGATCGCCTGTTTGCCACCGTTGGTGATCAGCACCTGAGTGGGCTGGGTCGGAATTCCGTTTTCCCGAGTCAACTTTTCAGCCACTGCCGCCCGAAGCTCTGGCGCTCCCGCTGCTGGTCCGTAGCGGGTCACTCCATCACGCAGTGCATTCTGAGCGGCCTCGATAATGAAATTTGGAGTATTGAAATCCGGTTCACCAGCGCTGAGACTGCAGATGTCATGCCCCTGGTTCTGAAGGACTCTGGCCCGAGCCGAGATCTCGAGCGTCAAGGATGGCTTGAGGGCGTTGGCGCGATCTGAGAGAACAGGCAGACGGGGCATCGGCGACGCACCACCCCAGGTGCGCTTAAAAATCTCATCCTGCCTTACCTGGTGCCCCGCACAACCTGTGTTCATGCTTTCAGGATGTCTACAACGCAGTTCAGCTGGGTCCTTGCATCACACAATCCAGCGCAGTTGGTCCTTTTTTACGCGGAGCTGTTGGCGGGTCAGCCGCATCAGGGTTTGGCGCAACACCATTGGATCCTCACCATTTCGCAAGACCTTCGGATCGAGTTCTACAGGCCCTCAAGGACGCGTCCGTTCCCTTCGAAAGGTCGTTGCTTAGCACCCTGTCTGAGGCTTCAAGAACACGAAGAACCGATCAAACAACTCCAGACTGTCGTGACTGATCTCCGAGCGAAAGGCGCAACGGTGCTGGAAGCACCACGCTCCGAACCCTTCGGTGCAGAGGCCTGGCTTCTTGATCCAGAAGAGAACCCGTTCCTGATCGTTGTGCCCAGCTCCGGTATCGCAATGGATAGGCATGGATCCTGAACAGCTGAAACAGTGCCGCGACTGCACCGCCTGTCCCCTTGCGGATACACGTCAGAACGTTGTGATTTCACGAGGGAACCCAGAGGCCCGTTTGATGTTGATCGGTGAAGCCCCAGGCGCGAAGGAGGATGCTCTGGGGCAACCCTTCGTGGGGCGTTCAGGGAAGACCCTCGATCGGCTGTTGCAGGACGTTGGCTTTCAGCTCGATCGTGATCTGTATATCTGCAATGCCGTCAAGTGCAGGCCGCCTGGCAACAGACGCCCCAAACGCGGTGAGCTTTCAGCCTGTCGACGCTGGTTGGATCTGCAACTTGCTCAGGTGGACCCGCAGGTGATCGTGCTCGCCGGGGCGACAGCGGTGGAAGCCATCCTTGGCTTGAAAGGTGGAATGACGATGTTGCGTGGAACGTGGACGACGTGGCAGAACCGGCTGGTGATGCCGATCTTTCACCCCTCCTATCTGCTCCGCCACTCCCCTGATGCGAAGGGCGGTCCATGGGATCTGACCCGACATGACCTGGCCACCGTTCGACGGCGCCTGTGCGAACGTTGACTCGATTGCGTCGCCACACGCCATGACGGCCACTCTTCAGACCACTCAGGCTGATCTCAACCGTCGTTACGACACGCAGATTCATCGACGCCGGACGCGGACCGTCTGGGTAGGGAAGGTGCCGATCGGCAGTGACCATCCAGTGGTCGTGCAATCGATGATCAATGAAGACACGCTCGATATCGACGGAGCTGTTGCAGGGATCAGACGCCTGGCCGATGCAGGCTGTGAAATTGTGCGTGTTACGGCGCCATCCAGATCCCATGCCGTGGCCATGGGTCAGATCCGTGAGCGGCTTCGGGCGGAAGGCTGTGATGTTCCACTCGTCGCAGATGTGCATCACAACGGGGTGAAGATCGCCATCGAAGTGGCAAAACACGTTGACAAGGTCAGAATTAATCCTGGCTTGTTTGTCTTTGGAAAGCCAGATCCGGATCGCCAGGAATTTTCAAAGGAAGAATTTGATTCGATCGGTCTGAAAATTCGTGAAACATTTGCGCCGCTGGTCACTTTGTTGCGCGACCAGAACAAGGCCTTGAGAATTGGAGTGAATCATGGCTCCTTGGCTGAGCGCATGTTGTTCACCTATGGAGATACACCTTGGGGGATGGTCGAATCCGCCATGGAATTTGTACGGATCTGTGATGAGTTGGATTATCACAACATCGTGATTTCAATGAAGGCATCGCGGGCCCCGGTGATGATGGCCGCTTATCGCATGATGGCTGACACACTTGATCGCGAAGGATTCAATTACCCACTCCATCTCGGGGTCACTGAAGCGGGTGATGGTGATTACGGACGGATCAAAAGTACAGCTGGAATCGCCACGCTTCTGTCCGAGGGCCTGGGGGACACGATTCGGGTTTCATTGACGGAAGCACCTGAACAAGAAATTCCGGTTTGCTACTCGATTCTCCAAGCATTGGGACTCCGCAAAACCATGGTGGAGTATGTGGCATGCCCCAGCTGTGGACGAACGCTGTTCAACCTCGAGGAGGTGCTCAAGCAGGTGCGCATCGCCACGGATCACCTCACTGGTCTCGACATTGCCGTGATGGGCTGCATCGTCAATGGGCCAGGAGAGATGGCCGATGCGGATTACGGCTATGTGGGAGGTGCACCGGGAGTGATTTCTCTGTACAGGGGGCGAGAGGAGATTCGGCGTGTGCCGGAGTCGGAAGGAGTCGAAGCCCTGATCCAGTTGATCAAGGATGACGGTCGCTGGGTCGATCCAGCTTGATGTCGTTAATGTAAAGACATTGCTGAGGGCTCATGCCCAGACCGTTCCAGTTGCGTTCCATTCTGCGGTCGGGTCCTCTGCTTCTCTTCCTAGGGATCGGAGGTGTTGCTACAGCCTTCAACATTGTTCAGCCCAGCCTGAGTCTTCCGAGTGCATCGGGTGGATCAATCACTGACAGTCCAAAAGAAGTCATTGATCAAGTCTGGCAAATCGTTTATCGTGACTTTCTTGACTCAAACGGAAGTTACACCCCAGACAATTGGAAACAATTACGGCGAGATTTGTTATCAAAATCTTATGCGGGAACGGGTGAATCCTACGAAGCAATACGTGGCATGCTCGCCAGCCTGAAAGATCCATACACACGCTTTTTGGATCCAAAGGAATTCAAAGAGATGCAGATCGATACCTCCGGAGAACTGCGGGGTGTCGGCATTCAATTGAGTCTGGACAAAGACACCAAAGAACTCACCGTTGTTTCTCCGATTGAGGGGACACCAGCATCGAAGGCGGGTGTTCAACCTCAGGATGTGATCGTCAGCATCGACGGAGAAAGCACAAAGGGAATGACTACGGCCGATGCGGTCAAGCTCATTCGTGGTCCAGAGGGCACAAAAGTGGTGCTTGGGCTCCGGCGGAAAGGTGTGTTGTTGGACGTCCCGTTGGTGCGGGCACGCATTGAGATCAATGCTGTTGAAACCTCCCTTAATTCTGCTCCAAATGGGCGGAAGGTTGGGTATATCCGACTCAAACAATTCAATGCCAATGCTGCGCGTGAAATGCGTGATGCAATTCGTGAGTTGGAGGAGCAGGGAGCGCAGGGTTATGTGCTCGATTTAAGAAGTAATCCTGGCGGTTTGCTAGAAGCCAGCGTCGATATTGCTCGTCAATGGCTAAATGAGGGCACCATTGTTAGCACCAGAACGCGTGAAGGGATTCGCGATGTTCGACGTGCCACCGGCAGCGCGATCACGGATAAGCCAATGGTTGTTTTGGTGAATGAAGGATCTGCAAGTGCCAGTGAGATTCTTTCTGGGGCACTTCAGGACAATGATCGAGCTCAGCTAGTCGGCAAGAAAACCTTTGGGAAGGGTCTTGTGCAATCCGTGCGGGGTCTGGCTGATGGTTCTGGATTAACGGTCACCATTGCAAAATACCTCACACCCAGTGGTCGCGACATCCACAAGAACGGCATTGAGCCAGACGTTCAAGCTGAGATGAGTGAAGAGGAAATTCGCTCGATCACAGCAGATGATCTTGGCACTGGTAAAGACAGCCAATATCGTGTCGCTGAAGTAACACTGATCAATGTTTTGCGCAAGGCAAATTCAGCACAAACTTATAACCCCAAGTCAAGCAACATAAATTCGGCTCTCATTAATAAGAACCAATCTTGATATTCAATTGGCCAATGAATTAAACAGCTCGGTCGTCATCGAAGAGCCAATGCATGAACGTTTTAGATAACATTAAATCAATCAACAGAAGTCTATTGGTCTGATCCAATACACAGTCTAATACACGAAACAAAAATGTCGGAATTAAGATGCCACGCTGACTGCAAATTTGTCTCGCAACAGGCCAGACCCCCTGTATGCCAAAGAACAATAAAGCCCTCTCCCGCAAGAGAGGGTTAGAGCCGAGGTCCCGATCACCCGGCAAAGCAGGGCATTGCAAGCCCTGCCATAGTTTGTCGTGATTACCTGGCAGAAACAGTTGATGTTTATACTCTTTACCACTTTGCATCAATGAGTTGATATCTCTTGATGGATCTTGATACGAGTGGAGTCGTTCACTTAATAAGCGTTCAGAAAGCTTTCAAGCCAAAGGTCTAAAGGCATTAACTGCCGACGATCTCAACCGTTCAACGGTAGGGATAAAGCCCAAATCCTTCCTGTTCACTACGACTAACAGACGTGCCGGAAATTTGAGTTATTCCACTTGTCGCTTCCCCCTGAACTCGATCTAAGAGTGCTGCACATCCCCCTGATGATGCAATCGTCCGATCAACCACCTGGAGAGGAATGTTGCGACCCCAATTTGGAGACCAACCCAAACGCTGACCTTGACGGTTCAGAATTGAAATGGCCTGTCCGCGATCAATCTGGCCAGACCGTAACAAACATGTTGTCGCAGCAAGAGTGCCTGCTTGCATCGTCGATGATTGTTGCGGATATGCAGGGATCCTTGGCCTTGGAGCAGATATAACAGGGACTTGTGGGTACCGAATAGGTATGGCAGGACGACTTGGAAGACCAGGATTCATCGCCATTGGCGCGTGCATCACTCCCCCAAATTGACTCATCGCTACCATCGCAATTTGGAGTAACAGTGATTCCATAATAAGTGTTCTCGTGGTTTAAATTACCGAAAAAGTCTGACATCAGGAATTGCGTCTTATGCAAATCAGCTGCAACAGACCTATGACCAAATCAAACTGAGTGACAGTCGACAAACTTAAGGCGATCGGTCAAGATGAACTAGCTTAGGCAATATCAAGGCATGCAGATTAATGACATCTCAATGAACAACTGGGCTGATCAATCAACTGGTAGGCAATCTCACGGGGAGAGTCCAAGGGATTGAGATCGGTGCTGATCCGTTCAGGCCCACGGACAGCTTCCAGGACGGCAACACTGCCGATCAAAACGACGTGGAGAGACCACTCTTGAATCATGAATTCCATGTCTTTAAAAAAGTAAAGGGAAGGGGGATGAACCCAGATCGTTCAATGATGTCACTGCTTGACCTTCACGATTGAGATGCTGGTCGTCAAAAGCTGTGATGTTGATCACAATTAAAAAACGTTGATTTGAAATTGTCAGGCACGTTGCATTCCTTCGCAATAGCGATCAAAGAGCTGCAGGACTTGATTGGGCGGTAATTTGGCGGTGTATCGGGCTTCGATTTCAATGTTGTGCTGGGAGCGTGGATAGGCTCTGAGTGAAGCGATGTCTTCAGGAGAATATTTAGCGAGGGTCCTGACCATGGATTGCAGGTGTTCGGGCCTGGAAATCATTCTACCTGCGCAATCCTGCATCCGATGCGCTGCTTCATGGGCCAACGTATTCCAAACTTGCCTGGGGGTGCGATGGGATCGACAAACAATGAGGTTGTTCCGTCGTGCGTCGTAGGCCCCTTGCAAACCCCGTTGGCAATCACGCTGCGTAACGCGAACCCCGTTTTGTTCCAGCCGTTCTCGAAGTGCATCAACATCCGACCATGTTCCTGCTTTTGCACCGTTCGAAAGGGTGGCCATAATTAGAAACAAGAAGGCATCCCAAACTCGCATCATGACGTGATTAG
>QCSN01000002.1 GCA_003211515.1 Synechococcus sp. AG-670-F04 | reverse complement strand
GAGAAGCTGGAGGATCTGGGCATCACTAAGCGGGTATCCAATCCGCTTTGGTTTCAACGTTTCTGGAAGCGTTGCAGGAGGGAGATAAATGCTCTTGAGGTAGCCCCTTCTCACAGCCCAATTCAGAAAGCCGTAAAGCTTCTGACGGGAGGTCTGACGCATCCGTGAACCTCGTTCCCATTGCGCAAGGCAGACCATCGCCAACGCTTCACCATCCACTGGTGGTTTGCCATCAAAAGCCCTGGCGCAGTTGCGGAGTACTGGCAGATAAAAGGACTTCCAGGTGGTGTCACCAGCGTTGGGTACAAACGGCCGATACTTATCAATCAACCGATATGAATCCAGCTTCTGATGACTGCTGCTGGTGTCGGTGGATATCGCCGCAGAAGCGAGGGTGATGCGACCACTGTCCCAACGTTTGAATAGCTGCTGAATAGACGGGAGGGCTTGAGTTGCACCCCGTTCGGACCAGTCGTAATTCAGCGAGAGGGGGCCGTGTCCTGGGACGTTGAGGCGCATCCGTCCACGGTTGTTGCGGACATACCAACCATCGCCACAAGTGATTTTTACCTGACGTCTAAAGGGCTTCACCCAGCTCTCTTGCTCCGAAAGACGAGGCAAATCGACAGAGGCATGTTGCTACCCAAAGTGAGCCAAAACCGTGCCAAAAACGTCAAGTATCTGGTGTCACCTCTCGACACAGCATGGCATCAGAACAAAGGCACATCAAAGGCTAGGACTGATTTCTTCCAGTCAACGACTTAAAAACAATTTTGCTTGGGAGCAAGATGCCGCAGGTTCAAATCCTGTCTCCCCGATGCCTGAAGACGTCAGTTCCCAACTGACATTTATACCGCTCCGCAAGGTGCGGTTTTTTATTGCCTGTTGGCTTTATCGCTTCGACGAAGCTGGCTTGTTTGAACCCTCTCGGGCTCGCAACCCAACCGTCAAGGATTCGAGCCCTGCCATCTCTGCTCAGTTTTCCGCCGCTGAGCATCGGGTAGACGCGCCAGTTACAGGTGCTCGCGAGCGCACCACTCTGGGGACGTGGGGCTCATGGATTCGCTGTTCTCAGCCGCTCTGCTGCATCACACCAGATCCTCGCCAACAACCCGCTGCTTCCACACCACAGAGGGATAGAACAGGCCACCAAACGGGCTGAGATCTTGTGGATGTCGAGGACAAAACAACCTCACACCACACACAATCACACCATTTTCAATCATGGCCTTTTTCACCAAAACAAATCCCCTGTGGAAAGCGTCAAACTTGCACCTTGGATTCTCACCCAACCCAACCTCAAAAGGTGCTTTCAGAACAGATAGCACAACAGGAATTTAAAGCAATTAAACAGTCAAATCAAACTACTCAGGGGCTTAAATTACCAAGCAATAGGAAAGGTCATTATAAGCAAATCAACAGCAATGAAAAAGAGGAGGCATATAAACAAGTCTTTAATGATCCGATGACAGAGACCTACCGCAAAGAAGCCTAGGAGCGTGACAATCTGATGTTCCGAGGTGATGATCTAATTATTGGAGACCCTTCTATGAGCAGAGGTAAGAAATAAGTTTTTTCGAAGCACAGGATGAATTAGGAACAGAATCCTGCTCTGGATTTCTCTTTATGCGAGAAGACGGTGAGATCGTTGGAATCTTGCCATTGATGTCTGATTTATTTGGTCCTGTGCTGAACTAACCAATTGGTCCTGGACAATGTGGCAATGAAACAACTCTGAATAATGAGTTTTGTTTCACTCCTGCAATGGGAGAAATGGAGACCGCAAATGTTGTATAAGTTCGATCAACGAATCGTTCAACACCAATTGATGCCGTCACCCCTCAGCGATGACGGGGTTTTTGGGTGTATCTCAATCACAGGAATCTGAAGCCAACGCGAAGAATGTACAGAAAGCGCGAGTACTGCATAATCGATACTTTGATACACTACAATCATGCCTTGAATGTACACAAATGCCAAGCCAAATATTGTCCAGTTAACTACAGGAAATATTCGCCACATTCAAATCAGCGACTGAGGCAAGGGCATCCAAAATAGAACTTCTCATTGTCAACATCATTAAGCATTCGAAGAGTGCAGACTTTTCGTCAGAGCTGATGATTCAGCACTTCCTCATGGTCCAATATTCACCTCTTCAATACGAAGAGAGGTCCCTCTTAAAGCTGTAGTCAGCAACCAACAAACCCAAACCCCCATTCATAATCTCACAGCATCCACATAGACAATCAAAAAAGGAAAACTTTCACAAAAGAAAAGAGTGAATCAATCGCCAACATATAGGTCGCCAATCATCTCAGAACCATTTGGTTAAAACCCCAAAAAGCCTGGACCAGGCTTAACCAAAGCCGTAGGCTAAAAGCAGAAGATTTCACTTTGCTTTATAGGAATGAAAAATCGGATGTTAAAATTTAAAAAACCGAGTATTCACCATCCAGGCAAGTTGAGCAATGAAATTTGAGTACAACTCGATGGAATAAAATTCATAGCAATTTTGGCGATCACGGCTACAGCTAGCTAGCTGCCCCAAGACACAACTAATCAGTGCAACATATGCTAAATAAACGAGAAATGAAAATTGTAAAATTGATGATCAACGTGCGTTCGCCACTGCGTCTAGACATCAAGGCGGCGATGAGACTGGTTCAGCGCGAAACTCAACCTGGCACCAACTGTATTTCTTGGCCACCAAAAATAACAAAGCAGAGATCGATGCAACCATGAACAGCGGCCATATAAAGCCAAAAAGTATCAAAAAATACCTAACCTTTGGAAATACATGGGAAAATCAATTGAATCAATTTGGTCTAATGAAAAACATACGCCTAGCTCTTTACGCACTTCTCTCCGCGGCAGGTGTTGGATGGCCTTGGTACTTCATCTATCAATTCATTGGAGAAACGGAACAACTTGGACTCACTGATCCAATCGAAATCATCAATCTATTTTCAGCTGGAGTTTGGGCAAATGCGTCGGCAGGATTTATTGCAGCAGATCTCACACTCGTACTCATAGCAAGCTTTTTTTTCTACGCAGCCGAGGGAATACGATTGGGAATGAAACGCTGGTATTTATACATTCCAGCCACATTTATGCTTTCTTTCGCATTTAGTTTTGGGCTATTCATGTTCAACAGGGAACGCCTGATAACGAATGAGAACTAATCAAACGGATGCAAAAAATCTTGGATCCATTTGATCCAAAGGATTGATACACGACCCGGAAAGGAAGCATTGAAAGCAAAAGTTCAGCCTTGCGATACATATAAGCGATTAAGCACTCATTTTTTACGTCATAAGTTGCAGCAGCCAACACAAAACTTTCTGCAATAGATCACAATTGCTTTATTATAATTTAGAATAATTGAACCAAATTCACTCAATAAGGTAGAGCCTATATTCTCAACGTTAAAAGTCACAGTTCCCTCACATCATTGATTAAAGTGTTCAGAGTAAATCCAAAGCCATGCCATGGCACGAACAGACGAAAGAGAAAGGCGATATGAGATGGCCATAAAACTGGTAGAAGCAGAAAACCTTGTTCATGCTGAGCGCCTAAACGGACGAACGGCAATGTTGGGCATTGCGATCGGCATTGCAACTGAAGCACTTACAGGTCGCAGTATTCTCAATCAATTAGCCAATGGATTGTTTGGCTTCAATTAATCAGTCTCAATTACTATCCCATGTGAATTAACAACAGCAAATAACATAAATAACATGTGCCGGGCAATTGCATATCGCCCCCTAATCATGAGAGCAAATATTTGAGTTTATCACAACTCTAAACTTTTATTGTCCAACCAAGACTTACAAGCGAAGAGCATGGCTCAACAAAATGAAAAAGAATCAATAGATCTACGGACATTAAATGGCCCCAGAAAACAACCAAGCATTGTCAACGAAATGTCGCACAAGAAGACCCTTAAAGAAAAATCCACAATATTAAAAATCACACACGAAGAAGTGGGCAGCACATGGCACTCAAAAGTTAATCATTGACTTATTGACTTATTGACTTATTGACTTATTGAAAAATAACGGCAAAGAGCATCCATCAAATCAATACAATCAAGGCACAACAAAATTTAAATGACCAAAAACAGTAACCAGCAAAGTACTACCATTCAATTGCTCTTTATCGCAAAAACCGTCAAATAATGAAAAACTCTCAAGCAATACACTTAAAAGAATAGAATGATCTGACAGGCTGGGAATTAGACCATCAAACCGCCATAATAGTTTGGCCTGGAAGTCAGCATCTCGATCATGAACATCATCCTTGGTATCACACTTGGCAATCTCGAATTGGATCCCATTACAGCCTCTATTCTTGGTTTTGCAACGATTTTATTTTTAGGAAGTTTTGTATTTATAGCTCGAAATAATGACATGAAAGGAGCTTTGATGTCACTACTACCTAAGCGCAATAAAAACTAAAAAAGAACTGTGCATTGCTATTTGGCTGAAGCGATAGCTGAACATGATATCAATCAACCAACAAAATTTAATCAATCAATTGGATCGAAACACACCAAACCATCTAACAGTTCTCCACAACTGAGCTTAAGATCATTCAAAAAAAGAAGCAATTGAACATCGTCAGTCTCTAGAAACATGTTTGTCTTATGAAGATATAGGATTCAACAAGAGACCCAGCAGGGTAGAATAATTAAATATTGATTTTAGAACTACTGAAAGGAGAATCTATGAGCTTCAAGGAACTCGTTGCCAGCTACGACAAAGGTGAAACAAGCTTCGAAGATCTGATCCTTGAAATCAGGTGCGAATCATGTTATGTATCTGTTTATGATGAGGTACAGAAGCAGCTTGGTTCAACAAACAAAACGCTTGAAAGTCTGGGAAAAGAATTTCCCACACACCATATGAAGCTCGTCAATGAGCGAGGGCTGGACTTTTAGGTCGACAAATTGAACAGGGCCTTGATCTAGATGAGAATTCTTCATCCCCTTAATCCACAGAGGGATACCTTAAAATGTATATTGGTTAAACCATAACAGAATTAAACACTAAGAGCGCATGTCAGAAAAAGTATCATGTAAAAATCAAGTTTGTATCATTCTAGTTTTTGTTCTAAACTCTTTAAGATGAAAGTTCATCCCCTACTCACATATCTGCCAGTTCTAGAAATCCCCCATAAAGCTAATGCAGTAAAGCAGGTCGGTCAGAACTGATCTATGACAACGGAACTGTAAAATTGATCCATACAAACACTTGATTAATCCCGCGCATGTAAGTCATGCGAATGCAACGTTGCCATCCAAATAGCCATCGACAAAGATGAACATTTGTACTGTTCTCAGCCTTGCGCGGATGGCCACGCAGGACTTGAAGAGTGCTGTAGCAGCTGTAAATACAGCAGAGAATTAAAGATCAAAAACTTCTGAACTGTAAAAATACAGTTCAGTCGTCTTTAAATTTTTCAACCGAAGAGTCAATTAAACCTTGTGTATCGGTATTTAATGAAGCAATGACAAAAAATACAACAGACACAACACCAGTTAGCAAGATGGCAAAAGCGCTCAAGTTGCTCATTTCAAGATTTCCGTACTGGAAAAGGAAGTACATCGTCGTTACTGCATGGTGACTGATGTTCATCATTCTGATTTAAGGCTCTGCACACCCCAAACATGCTTGCATGCAGCAGAAAGAAGGGAACTGGACATCTGTGGAGTGGAGCACATGGCAGAAGAACCGAACAGAAGCGAACAGCAAAATGCCCCGGGATGAACCGGGGCATTAAGCAGTCCTTGGACGGGATGAACTCTTTCTAAACCTTTTACGGAAGAATTGCGAACCATTACGACAAAGCCTGATCAAAAGCTACATCGAAGGGTCCATCTGCCCCAGACCTACAAACCTGGAGCAGATGTGCATTAGACCCGTCGATCCCGTCCAAGGACGACAACACGATCATGACTCCGCAATCGCTTATTGAAAGTGATAAACGTTCGCAATAGGCGTAGCTTTTGGTCATTTGTCCGAAATCCTGCTGCAACTGCGACGCACCCGTTGCCAGCAGGGAAGTAAGGCAACGAACAAAAGGTCGTGGCTGGCCTGCCATCAAGCAGAAGAAAGCCTCACATCAGCGTCATAGGACGTTGCAAGGGACCAAGCATTGACTGTGAGATATCGAGTTTTGAGACAACTGGTGTGGTACTGGGCCGAATAAATCTGCAAAGAGAAGTGATTCCAGAACGAAGAATCGCCGGTGCTTTGTCGGGGCCAGTGATAAAAAAAGATTGAAAGGGTCTTAAAAAGGAACCAACAACAACTTGTAGAGATTGCAAAGCGGTCAAAAAAGATCAAGAGGGGGTCAGAAGTAGATGTGATACAGAAAAAGCGAATTGGAAATCAACCTATAAGAATGAATCCATCCAACTAGATCATTTTCTCAAAAAACAAAACGACAGGCCGACCAAGACCATGTATTCATGAAAATCTTAAATCATTTCATGCCAATTGCAGAAGCACATAGACCAACACATTACAGAGCAAAGCAAAAAAGTTCCAATGACAGTTTTAATTCGTGGCAAGAGCATGAAACACGTTAGCGAAGCTATTAAGGGGACGAATCATCAGGCGACACCTGGCTAGATAGTTTCGAATAGAACACGTCCTGAGGTCACAGACAATTAGTCAAATCAATACAAAGAGGATTGAAACAGCAAATCAAAGCCAAGTCCTCTCTCCATTAATGACAGGACATTAGCCATGAATTTTAAAAGATTATTTGTTCTCAGATTTCAAAAAGAAGGTACCCTCATGTTTCTAAGCCAAAATGACTTTCAAGTAAGAGTCAAACACATGGCTGATGCTTGGGCCCAAATGGATCGACAACACAGCTGTGATGGAGAGCAAAATGCCCCGGCATAAACCGGGGCATTAAGCAGTCCTTGGACGGGATGAACTCTTTATAAACCTTTTTGGGAAGAATTGCGAACCATTACGCCAAAACCTGATCAAAAGCTACGTAGGAGGGTCCATCTGCCCCAGACCTACAAACCTGGAACAGATGTGCATTAGACCCGTCGATCCCGTCCAAGGACGACAAAGACATTATGACTACGCAACGGCTTATTGAAAGTGATAAACGTTCGCAATAGGCGTAGCTTTTGGTCAATCGCGGAACTTCCGCCCTTAAGTGACTGGCAAAGCAGAACCATAGAAATCATCTTGAGAGGTCTAAAGCGCAAGGAGTCTCAAAATGTGCCCCAGCATATGGACATTCCCTCAACCACGCGCTTGAAAGAACGAGAGGAGAATACAAGGCTGCAATCCAACCCTTGCTTGATCCGATCCAAGACCGAGGTCATGCCAAAACATCGGAATTGAGACAAATGGGAGCTTGACTCAACAAGTGCAACAACGAACGACAAATGATGCAGCAATGTCAGATAAAAAACCAACAACGAATGCATCTTTTTTAAAATAGTCCTTACAACATCGCCAAGATGATCCCAACCCGACGTCCTCTCTCTGACGGTCCTGACGAACACACCACTGCACGTCAATGATGTTGTACAGCCTCATCCCTTATCCGACACACGAAGCCCAATAGAAATGGACGGAGCGACCGCCGAACAGCACTGGAATAATGTAACAGTAGATACGGCATGACGCTTTTCGTCTCTCGATAATTAGGGAATATTGAATCATGTCAATGCGTCAATTCCTCGCTTCTGTCATCGCCTTAGCAATTTTTGTGTTAACGCCAAATATTGCCATGGCAGAGCCTGTGAACGTCACTGAAATGTTCACATCATCAACTACAATTGATGGTGATGCATTCAAGTATCCCTCTGGCAAAGCGGAGATGCGACTGGTTCGGGTTGCATTTGAAGAAGGGGCTACTTTCCCCATGCACACTCACGCGACTCCACTGCTGGGCTACATCGAAAAAGGCCAGCTAACTCTGGCTAAAAAAGATGGATCAAGCGAAACATTCAAACAAGATGAGTCCTTCATACTTGGCCCGAAGACACCAGCCCATACTATGGGAAACTCAGGTGACAGCGATGCAATCATGTGGGTGACATTCGCAGCGGCAAAGGGCGTCCCAAATCTTGATCTTGCATCATAAATTTCTTAAAATCATTTATTAATTACAAGAAAATCATTTGGCTGATCAATTTAATTATTGGTCGGTTTTTATTCCAAGTCATATCCACTAGTTCAGGGGAGATGTCTCGCAACATTCACTAGCCAACTAAAATCGAAGCTCCGAAACTCTTACCACTTGCATCAAGATTTGATAAAAACAATAATAAGAGAAGAAAAACTGGCATGCGAATTTATCAAAACCAATCAATGGAAACATAAATGCATGTTTAAAACATATTGAAGCAAGCATTAAAGAAACAACGTTAAAAAAATTGATCTTGGCGTAACACACAAGAATTATTGAGAGTGGGATGGCAAACATTTCTTGATCGATTGTAAATCAAGCCAACCCTGAAACATCAATTTCATATCGAGAAGGCAAAAAACTTATAACAGACGTGTATAGAGGAGCCAAAAACGTTCAACACGTAGGCTTCGGCATGGAGAAGATTTCAATATGGATAAGGGAATTGCATTAAAATGTGTCAAGAAGGAAATATGACATCAATTTAATTTTCAGCTGGGAGGCTGGTCTGTCCCGTACGCCACATGTAGCGGTTTCCCCGCAAAAAAGCGGCGCTTTCATTGAGAATACGCCACATATAGTGTCAAAAGCTTGCCAGAAGGGCATTATTTGTGTCAGTTTTAAATAGACCCACATCACTTCACTTATCCCATGCTCACCGGAGCCGACCTACTGAACCGAGTCAAAGAGCTTGGAGATTGCGCCAAAACTGACCTGGCCCGGGGTTGTGGATACGTCGTCACCAAGAAAGACGGTTCTGAACAAGTCAAGTTCACAGACTTCTACCTGGCGCTTCTGGAAGCCAAGGGTGTGTCTGTTGGGGGGACTGGTGCAGGAATTGGTAAAGCCGGACGCAAGCTGTCCTTTAAGGCAACCGTTCAGGGAAACGGCAACCTGTTAATCGGAAAGGCTTACACTGCGATGTTAAATCTTGAACCTGGTGATGAATTCGATATCAAGCTAGGAAAAAGAGCGATTCGTCTCATACCAACTGGATCTGCAGCCGCTCATAGCGAAGGAGCAGAAGGTGTTGAGGATGGTGGAGATGCGAGTCAGGAATCTGCAACTGAAGACTAGTCTTCCGATCAAAGGTAACATCGATACATTGGGTCCTGAAATTCTCAGGCCCTTTTTTTTGTTGAGCCAAGACCCACATTTCAACAAATAAAATCACAGCGCCATTAAGCCACCTGCCAAAAACATTACAGGCCGTCCTAGGTTTGTGAAAAAATCTTGAGCGGAGATCAATCAAACAGATCCAATCAAAACCAAAGATCATATAAATATGATCTTAATTAAAGACGTGAATTCAAACAAAGCACTCACAAAGCAACCAGAGAAAATAGAAAGTGTGATGAACAATATGATTTCCATGGAATCAGTCCATCTGCATTGACTGAAAACACGTCAATTGAATCAGTCACTTCGTTGTTGATCTGCTGAAAACTCATATCGGCACGCATAAAAAAGCCACCATTACTGGTGACTTCAGCTTATTCAGGAGACAAGAAAAATTTATCAAGATATGGATTCATACCATTAATACAGCCGTAGCATTGGCTGAATATTTCATGAGAATCGATTAAAAAGTAAAGCTCTACAAAAAAGCAGATATTATCAACACTGACGAAGACCTACAGACAAAACCCAACTTAAATACATCAAAGCACTTTGTGACAAGTCAACCCAACCAAGAACTTAAGCAGCACAATTGACCTAGCGGAAAAAAAGACTAAAAGATCCATCAACATCAAAATCAATCAACAGGCTTAGAAAAAATATTCCAAAAGATTGTTTGATCATTCATTAGCGCACAGGTGGGGAACAACGTCTCCATCCTGTCTTGAGCATCGTTTCCCATTCAGCTAACGCATGGTGACGCAACATGCGACGTCGTGATTGTGGTATCGGATAGTCCGGTTTTCTCCAATGAAATGTACGAATAGTGACCCACTCTTCTTGAGCGGAAGCTCCTTCATGTCGAAACTGGCAAACCAGCTTCTGCTGATCACTCAAGAGCCAGCCTTCCCCGGCCGAGTGACCAAAAGGAGTTAACGGGTTGATGGAGCCAGCTCCTGGGAATCGGTTTCGGCTTCAGAACGGAGAAAGCGTCGATGCTGGGCGGAGTCGTAACCAGTCAGATCAATCGGGCTGGATCGAAACCGCCATGGTCTACTCTCCCTTAGGGGAGAAAGATGGCGCTGGGTCATTGGTTCAGAGTTTATGGATCTCGCGCAGTGAACCCTTTTAGGAGCCCTTTGGCGTAACTACACAATCGCACACTGCGAGCTAATGGGGGGGCATCAGGCCAGATCATGCTCAAACTGAAACGAAGCTGGTTAGGCCACCCTTAAGAAGTTTAGCGGAATCAAAGAGGGGCAAGGCAAAAAAACGGACGAACAAACCCAAATCATGAAAGCCATCAAAGGAAAGTATCAGGACATTTTCAACTGGAGTGGAATGCATGAATCGAATATCATCTATCACTTTGAATTAAAGAGCGATCAATATTTCGATTGATTGCACAGCCTTCATTCCAGAGACCCCGGCGCGCCAGGCAGGCAATCGCATAGCAAAACAAAAATCCTTTATCGATAATCAATCGCACCATCGATGGAGGTCAAGTACAGCAAGGGAGCATATAACTCTTTAATTGAATTCGTTAATTTCAAGTTACGGAGATCTCACTCGAGATTTTTGAATCAAAAATCTTGACTCCTTCGCAGAATAATCCTACGGTCAACAAACGCTTTTACCGCCATGCGCTGGATCCCCACTGCTTTGTTCATATTCTCAACTCTGGGTCCCGGAGCCTCAGCTGCGATCTTCACCGTGAAAGCAGGAACGATCTTCTATTCGCAACCAAAACAAAGTGAAAAATTTCGCCTTGACCTTCCAGAAGTTCGTGTTCATGTACCACCCCTCCGCGACAGCCTAGGGTTCTGCCAATTCAAATTGATATACAAGCGTGCTGACCGAGGCAATCCCCAGCTCCCTAGCCATGGATGGGCGAGATGCGTGGCCACAGATCAATTCATTTCTCAATGACATGTCAACGACCAACTGTCTTCATGCTGGTGAGAATGCTCGCAGCCACAATCACCCTCTTTGACATCGTCGCTACTGGTCACGCCGATAGCCAACCCAAGGCAACAAAATGCTTTGTCAATAAGAAGCTAAACATCTGCAGCGTGACAATGGCAGGAGACAATCTTGAATTACAGGTTGGCAACACTCAGAAAATCAGTGTTGAGCGACGTGGACACTGCATAACGCGGCGCCAGAATGGTTTGATCAGCAAAAGCTGCAACGTCAAGCTCGGCTTGGAGAATGATTTTGTCTATGGCTTGATCGTCCTAAGCAGCACGACAGGAATCACGATCAGCTCACCACGCCTTGAAATAAAAATTCCAGAATTCAAATTCTCAGCGGACGGCATGTAACACCTAGACACAAATAGTGACGAATCAGTCAGTGCTCCTGGCGCTCGATAAGCGAGAATCATCATTAGGGGCTTGAGACACCCCTCACACACGGACGTAAGGCTCTTGGCTCAGCTGAGAGCCTTTTTTTTGAGCAAGGGGAGCGACCGATCCCAACATGAGACAATTAAGAGATCCTTAAGAGGTCATGATGGGGAGCTTTGATTCCGCGCTTGATCAACAACAGATCCGCCATGGCTATTCATTGCTGGAATTAATGGAGAATCTTGATCATGAAATTGAATATCTCAATAGGAAGCGCATTGGTGAAACCGTAAATGAAGAAGAAAAGGAACGAATTACACGTGTCAAGAGAAGCCACTTGCGTAAAATCCAAGACTGCATCCAAGAGCTCGAAAGCAGTGGCTTCAATCAATGGCTAATGGAACGACAGCTCGCTTAATGAATAAGAAAAGGATCAGAAACGTCAAAAAACGAAGTTAATCCTCGCTGGGGAATCGTTTTTCCCAGACCATAAGAAGAATCACGAATACACCTCCAAAGACGAGAAACGGAGTCAAAATTGTAAGGATTGACTGGGAATCCATCAAGAAAAAGCTTTAGAATCTAAATTAACATCAATACTTAAATATCTCATCATATGACAACAAACAACACATTAATGAATAAAAGAACCGGGAGCGGCCAAATCCGAGACCAAGTCAAGCCCGGTAGAGTGCGCCGTGATGGTCAACTCATCTCGTCACATAGATAATTAATATGAGATAGTTCGATCATAAACATTTTTCTATTGATAAAAATGAGCCCATGGCAAAGACTGCCCCCATAAACAAGTCAATAAAATGATCATAATCCTAAAACTATTGAGCATGCAAGCTCATCATTGAGAGGAGAATCAATACTGAATCATGATCGTCAATCTTGCGAGAGGAGAACATGTAAATCATACAAATCAATTTGCATGAGTCGCTGATACATTACATCGAAATCATGATTTAAATGCAAATGACTTATCGAGATCAGCAGGAATTCAGAGGCCATCATCCTCAATTGTTGCTGCTGATTTCTAGAAAGCTCTTCCATCGCAATCGCTTTGCAGTAATCATATAGTCACTGATCAAAGCTGAAAAATCCTCACCCGAATGGGGGATTTTTTGCCAATCTTGTTTCATTTCAGATGACCTTACTCTCACCCAAGTGGGTGACATGGCCTTGGGGTTAAGCGTGTGAGGGAGATCACACAAGCCTGTGATCCTGATCAAAGCTCAATTGAATCAGGTCGATAATAATTATCAAAGAACAAAGTTGATTCCTAATTGAGTACCAATGACCATGATGAATTTATCTCCTCGGGAAAAAGATGTCCTGCAGCTTGTCTGTAACGGCATGTCTAACCGTGAAATCGGTCTGAACCTCCATATTGCCGAAAGCACTGCGCGTGGCCATGTGTGCACTGTGATTCAAAAATTAAACACTCGCAATCGAACTGCATGTGCCGCCGAAGGGATCAGGCGAAAGCTGGTTGTATGAACAGTTGAAGCAATCAATTTTCAATGACAACTTACAAATAGAATCACCTACACAAGAATTGGCAAGAAAAAGTCAATTTTTAAAACCTCGAAAGCGACAACATGGTTATTCTACCTATAGGTATCGCACTTTTACAAAGGGCTAAGCCAACATGGCATTCAATCAAAAAAAATAAGCTGGGAAGACAAATTAGTATTTGTGGCACCACACTTCTGATTGTCTTAGCTACAAGCAATAGCGCCATTGCAAACCCCTTCAATTGTGGGAATTGCAATCTGAAGCGCTTTGACCTTTCTTCAAAACAGTACATTGGTGCGAAACATGCCAATCTGGAGGGAGCAGGTCTACGCGCAGTCAGAATGAACGGTATGTTTTTCACCAACGCAAATCTCAGAAATGCCAATCTGCGTGGCGTTACACCGATCAAAATTAGCCTTGAGGGGGCAGACTTAAGAGGTACCAAGGTAGACCCAAATTTTTCCGCCCCGACACATTCTCATCAGACACCATTCTTCTGCATGGGAAGCGAGTCATCAGCCAAAAGGAGTCAGCGCCTGTAAGGCAAATGAATTACATCACATCCAGATGCCAGCTGACCTCAAATCAGCAATCCAAATTTAAAATCGCCTTCAACGATACCTTCACGACTAATTCACGCATTAATGATTTTTACGTCGGTCAATACATGGAGGGCACAGGAGTGTTTTACATCGCAAACAATGACTTCAGCAATGCATCCCGTATTCCAATATCTAGCATCCAAGATCAATTCTTCAGCGATATTAAGCGAGTGAAGGGTGAACCTATCTACAAATTCAACATCCGTGCTGGCAATGGAATGAATGTACCGATTACTCGCTATCGTCTACAACTTCGAGACCCCAGAAGCCCACAAATGAAAGCAATTGATCGCTGGATTGACAAGATCAGATAACCATCTAAAACAACATCCCATGAGAGGATTAACAAACTTAAAAACAACAACAATCACAATTCGGCTAACAGGTAAAATAGTGATCTATTATTGATATCGATCGCCATTTGATTCAAACTTGGATGAGAAGCGCCTACGGAGAACAACCAACGGCGAAGCTGCGATTATGGCTTCCGCTACCACTGATTTATTTGCTCGAGAGGAGTGATTACACCGAGAAATAACCACACTGAGAAATAACCGCACTGGGAGATGATTGCATTGAGAAATGATTGCGCTTTGAATCGCGTTGCCAATTGGCGGCAGAACGCCGGCTGCGGTTCTTAATCTTTCCTAGAGGCATGACCGCGACCGCCTGCTGCATCGATGCTCCTAGATCTCTGCCTGCTGCATGCAGCCTTGAAATCCTGCAGGATCGCCTTCAGCTCATAACAGCGCAAAACGGAATCCCTAGTGCCGCTCCCCGTTGTCTACCACCCGCTTTACTCGGCACCACTGCCATCAACGCATCGGTTTCCGATGGCGAAATTCAGCATGTTGCATGCCCTGCTTCGCAACAAGCATTGGATTAACGAAGACCAAATCCATACCCCGATCAGCATTCCCAGAAAGGACCTCGAACGGATCCATCAAAGGCACTACCACCAAGCTTTCAGCTCAGACCAACTCAGTCGCGCCGAACAGCGCCGTATCGGTCTGCCTGCGACACGACCGCTTGTGCAACGCACTTGGATCGCCGTCGGCGGGACCTTGATGACAGCACGACTGGCACTGGAGAGAGGGATCGCTGCTCACCTTGCCGGAGGAACCCATCACGCCCACCCTGCCTTTGGTAGTGGGTTCTGCATTTTCAATGATTGTGCTGTAACGGCTCAGGTGCTTCTCGATGAAGGCGCTGTTGATCGAATTCTGATTCTTGATCTAGATGTTCATCAAGGGGATGGAACTGCAGCCTGCTTCCGGAATGATCCCCGCGTCTTCACGGCGTCCGTTCATGCTGCCAGCAATTTCCCCCTGCGCAAAGTTCCCAGCAACCTTGATATCGCTCTTGAGGATGGCACCAATGATGCTGCATATCTCGAGGTCATCGCGGATCGTCTTCCTAATTTGCTGGATCAGCTCAAGCCGCAGTTGGTGCTCTACAACGCAGGGGTTGACCCGCATCAAGACGATCGATTAGGGCGCCTCGGCCTAACTGATCAAGGTCTCTTGATGCGCGACCGGCTGGTTCTTGATGCATGTCTGCGACGCATGATTCCGATCGCGACGGTGATCGGAGGTGGCTACGACGCGCTTGAACCGCTTGTTGGCCGTCACGCCATCGTGTTTCGGGCGGCGAGCGAACAAGCTCGTCTCTACTCGATTTGATGACGATTCACCCCGACTCAGACCTGGCAAGCCATGTTCAGACATGCCGTCAACTGTCGGTTGCGATGGTCCATGAGTGCTGTCAACCATGATGCAGCTTCGACCGGTGCAATGCTGCGATCCCTTAATCCATCGCAGATCACACGATGCAGAGATTCATCACGATGGTTGAGGGCCATTCGCTCATCAAGCGCCAGAAGATCCGCAGGATCACTGCATGCCCTCAGGTCGGCAATCACACGTTCATTTCGTCCAGCTGCCATAGCGGTTAAGGAAGCCATTACATGTCCATCGTGACAGTCAAGATTTTTCAACGGCCATGACAATTCCCATCTGGAGACAACGCCTGCGAGCAGCCCAGAAACGGGAAGGAGCCGTTGCCCAGGCTCGCTGGGTTCAACTGGCGACGGTCAGCCAAAATGGGAGCCCACGGGTTCGAACTCTGGTCTTCAGAGGTTGGATTGACGAAACGCAAGTCGAACTGTTTAGTGATGCCCGCAGCGATAAATTCAGCGAACTGAATCATCAACCTGAAGCCGAAATCTGCTGGTTGTTCCCAAAAGCAAAACAACAGTTCCGCTTGCGTGGTGTGATTGAAATCCTTTGCCCCAGAAGTGATTCAGTCGCTTGCGATCAGGCCTGGAGAAATCTGACGCCCCGCGGCCGTGCCGTCTGGACCTGGCCACAACCTGGAGCGCCCTTCATTGGGAATGACTCCATGGCCATCAACGTCGACGACAACCACCCCTTGCCCGACCATTTCAGAATTTTGCGCCTTGCCACCCTTCGCGTGGAGTTATTGGATTTGAAAGGAGATTTTCACCAGCGCTTGCTCTGGACGCGATCCAATCAGATCTGGATTGAAGAAAGACTCAACCCCTAATTACCACCAACGTTCCACACGTCCTACCGATGGTTTGCCTGGATCCGATGGAACGGTGACGACCGAAAGCGTCTGCTGCTCTCGGACGTAGTCGTAACGGCAAAACCCCACTCCACTGCCCGAACATGCACTCAGACTGGCCAGAGAAACGCTTGCAATAGCTCGCTCCTGTGGAGATGGAGTCTGTTGGGGAGCTGGTCGCCAGCCATCAGCGATCAGATATCGATTGGCCTCAAGAATCGTTTGACGCTGATTCAACTGAGGTCGCGGCAATGCATGAACCATCGCACTGTTCAGGCTTAAAAGCGCCGCAGAGACGGCAATCGCAACGGAGCGTCCCATATCGAGTCTCGTCTATCTACGACTTAGCTATGAATCTCGAAAGCGACCACGTCACGCAGAACCATCAACGGGCAGCCGGCCCTTGAGGACTCAACAGATCCTCGGAATAGGAAATGGTGAAGCCCATCTCCCCTTCCCAGGCCACCGAATAAGTCCAGTACCCAGTCTGAAGCTCTCCCGAAGGGAGACGCATTGGAGCAACCCAGCAGGGAGGGGCAGCATCGATGACACCTCTGCGATCACCACGTTTGTTAGTGACAAGATCTCCCTTTTTGAAATGCGGCCGTGGACATGGACGCTGCTGAAGAGTGAGTAGCTCAGAATCTTGATCCACCCCTTGAGATCCGCCGACGCCCTTTGGAGACGATGAATCGCCAGCTGAAGCTGGCGATTCATCGCTGTCATTGATCAGGGTGGCGGTGGATGGCAACCAACTTGGATCAGGCAGCGCACCCTTCAGAAGATGGCCGATCGCACGACCTCGACCGATACCGTACAAAGCGCAATAGGCATCCAGACGCTGAATAACATCCGGCTTGAGCCAAACCTGAACAGGCCGCGCTTTCGGCTCTCCGTTTGAACGAAAACGACCGCTGGTGTCTCGGGAGGGAGGGGATGAGATAGCTAAGTGGTGAAAGGGAGAGGGACAGGATGAAGGAGGGAACGGACAAACAAGTTCTTTCTCCTTAGCCCATATCTAAGGTGTTCCTGCATCATCGGAGTGATCTGCGCAACATTCATCTGTTGTGTGCTCCTAAGAAAGCAGTCCAAGAGGACTCGATTCAGAATTGAGCTTTAACTCCCAATGAAGCTGGCAAGAGGTTGAATCACGATGGCAATGAGCAAGCTAACGACCAGTCCAATGAACGCTTTAAAAAGATCATTTCCGAGCACCTTACTAAGACTGCCGCTTGCATGATTCGCAAAAACATATTCAAATTCTTGTTCCTTAATACGAAGAGCAATTTCCCGCCCCCCAAGCAAACCAAGAAAGACCCAAGTCGTGCTGAGGGGAAATGTCGAAAGAAACGCTCTATAAAGCAAACAAAGGCCAAGAAAAAAGTCAATCACCGTCGCCGATCGGAGATCAGATGTGTTGGTCTTCGAGCGAAGCACTGACTGAATCGGACCACCACCATTCGCCACAAGAAAACAAAGACCTACACACAAAATCAATGTACAAAACAACATTGAAAACAAATTCATTGTGCGAGGAAGAAACACAAAGATATTTGCCAGATCCTGAACCAACCACATGCTCCAGAGGAAACCTGTCGAGCACCACTGCAATAAATACCAGACTCGGCTTAAATTATGGTCCTCCAATGTGCTGCGATAAACCCTCCGCTCCAAGAGCCACATTCCCAGCCCATAGGCAGCCAAACCAAAGACAAAAGCAAGGCAATAGCCGCAGAAAGAACTTGTTATAAGTTTGTCAATATTGCCAGGTTTAAATGACGAAAGAACCAGGAAGGAGGTGCTTACAGGTGCTCCCCACTGGGTGAGAACAAGAACAGCAATCGGGGGAAGAACGTAGACCCATGAAAAATCCTCAGGAAGCGGAAACTCCCGACCAGGAACAGTAAGGCGCCCCCAAGCCGGATCGCCCCCATTCAGAAACCAACCCAACAAGAGGACAATGATCGTGATGCCACAGACAAACGCCATCTGCACCAGCTTGGAAGTGCATTGCCTGTTCGAAGAGAGATAGGTACCCAGCGTCTGCAACGAATCATTGGCGACGACTGAGTACGCCGCCAGAAGAAAGCCGATCGCCATCCAGATGTTCATATCGGCCATCATCAAAAAGAAGGTTTGGTCATCGATGATCTAGTACTTCAAACAACGCATGTCGGTGCTGCAGAAGACCTCGGGTGGGTGCATTGCTGTCACGATGATTTGCAAGAACGCAGTGGAATGATCAACCACAGCACAATGGAGACCGCCCCTGAAGCTACCAAGAGAGAGAATCTTTGGCACAACCCACATCCTTCCCACAAAGTCTTCCACAACAAAAGCACAGGAACATCCACAATTGCCGCAATCCCATCCCAAGATCAATTCGGACAACCCGCTAAAAACAAATCGTGCTCGGGCAGTACTGTTGAAGGAGAATCAGTCGGGTCCACTCTGGAACAGAATGATCTCTAGCAGCTTCTTTAGCGTAAAGCATCATGACTGCATGAAAGATAAAAGCACCAATCCTAAATCAATTCCCAAACAGGGTTAAGACAATTGCCTCATAAAACCAACCAAACAAGAATCGTGAAAAGTCCGCCATAAAACCGCAATTCATCATGAAAACATTTCGGCCTTTCATTTCCATGTAACACCGGGCGTTCAGTTCGGGCGGGCTGGTTGAGTTCAGTCTTCAATAAAGTCAACATAATTTTCCTAGCGACACTCTCAAGATCACTGATTATTGGGTGAACATCGGTATCCCGCTGCGGTGAAAATCGGCTGGATCTCCTGTGAAAATCGGGTGAGATTCAGTGGCACTCCCGTCCGAACACTCCAGCAGGGCCAAGTTCATCAATCAGAGCCAAATCAGTGCGAGTACTGGCCTCCTTACAGATCCCGCAACCCGTAGAGCAGCTCTCCGTCGATTCAGACAATCAACCTCAGCCATCAGCAAGGTTCAATTGGCTGACCAACCAAGCTCCATCTGTGAGAGAACAAGGGGTCACATATCAATTGGACAGCGCTGAGAGACGCAAGGGCTTGAGACCGTTTTCAGGACAACTTCTTGATCCACGGAACGGAACGGAACGGAACTGAACTGAACTGAACTGAACTGAACTGAACTGAACTGAGTCAATTCAGGACCGTGAGTTCAGCCAATCCAGATTCCCTCACCCATGCAGCAAGTGCCTCAATGGCATCACGGTTTGGAATGCAAAGGCAACCAGTTCCGGGATAGCAGCGATGGATCCCTAGGGCGCTTCGGGTGGTCGAGAACCGAGGAAGAAGATCAAACCAGAGATCCTCGCCCCAGGGTTCCGGTTGACCCAGGCTGTAAACACCCGGAGGCAATGGGGATGCATTGCCTGGGGTCCAGAACCGATCAACCTCCTGCCGTGCGGCATGACCGCTCACTGCGTCCCAACTGACGATCACCTCTCCATCCCCATGAAGTTCCACTGTCCATAAGCGGTTCCCGCCTTGGTCAAGCTCCGATGTACGCCGCGCTGTCAAGCGCAATGTGGCGAGGGAGCCCGCATCATCTTTTGGCCCCGTTGCCTCTGAAGCGGCTGGGATCAGGGACGGACGTTCCCGTACCTGAACAAGCTTCAGTTCAGATTGCACTGAAACACGTTGTGTAGGTTCCCCGCGTGATGCGCATCCGCTCAACAGAAGGCCTATGAGAAACAGCACCCGGGGCACCATGACGATCGGCATGAACGACGTACCCACTTTGGTGCTGGCACGATGAGTTGCAGTGCAGAAGGCTCATGGACGTTCTCGATCTCTTCCCCCGATCGATCCTTAAGGGAACGCTTCCGACCCCGCTCCTTGAAGCGTTGCTCAAACTGGCTGGCGGTGTGCTGAATCGACCGAAAGATCATCCTGATGCCTCACGCAAACTGGCAGGCCAGCTGAGCGAACAGCGTGAACTCAGACGCGATCAACCGGGCATCGAAACCCTTTGCGCTGAACACCTGCTGCCGGCTTGCCACCGCTGGATTCGTCACGTCGTTGATCGACAGCCGCCTCAAGGACGGGGGCCATGGGTGGAAGGCCGCTATCACCTTCAAATGATTGATCTTTGGTTGAACTGTCAACGTGCTGGGGATTACAACCCGATGCATACCCACGGAGGCAGTTTTTCTGGGGTGATTTTTTTAAAAGTTCCCCCTCAGATCAAGGCATCAAGTTTCGATGGCCAGCTTTGTTTTCATGGGCCAGAGGAGTGGCATCTTCAGTCATTTCGGATGGGGATGGCGGAATATATGCTGCCAGTTCCAGGGGAGTACTTCGTTTTTCCGGCTTGGCAGCCCCATTCCGTGATGCCCTACCGCGGGGAGGGGGAACGCTGGTCAATCGCCTTCAACGTGGTGGCTGTTCCAGGCCAGCCCAATCTGCCCTCCAGCGCCGATCAAACCAGTAGTCGTCGACCCGCACGACAACCTGCCAACGTTTCATTGTCTTCGCAACGTCAATCCGCGAAGGGTTTTTAATCCGATTGCCTGACAACAATGAACCGCACTGAGCGAATAAAAGCACCCGTTCACAACTGAACATGGCACCCAAGCGCAAAGAAACGACTTCGGTCAAATCTGATCAATCCGCCCTCACACACAACTTTTAAAGCAACGCGGCAACTCCTACAAGCTGATCATTACGTCAAAGCTCAACAAGCCAAGCCATCACACGATTGCGCAGTCAATCGTTACGCTCTCACTCGCTTCAAACAGGGGAAATCAGTCGTGCTCCAGGCTTAGGTAGAGCAAGTAATTTAAAAGCGAGATGAATTCAAGAACCATATTGATTTTTACAATGCTCTTCCAGGCTTCGCGTTCACCCAGATGAACCCATCTGACCGATTGCTGACCTGACGGAACAGGCAATAAAATGCAGTGAGATTTGTTGATGAGACACGTGGACGAGCCCACCGCCTTGAGCCAAGCGACGCAACTGGCCGACGCCATTGAAGATCTGGCAGAGAAACTCGTACCGGAAGTGATTCGCGCAGCACGGAAAACAGAGCAGGGGCGTCGTGATCTTGATCGAATGGAGTACGCCCTTGGCACCATTGGTAAAGCACTGATCCTTACCGATTACGCCATCGACCAAGAGAAAGACATCGACAAACTCAAAGCATTCCGACAATCCCAGGCAAACTGAGACGAAAACAAAGTCACAGCAAGAATACTGGCTTAGTAAAACGTTTTGTTTCTACTGCTGTGAACATGGCACCATTTGCCGAATCAAGCTGCCATGCAGAACAGGCTTTTAGTTCCAACACAATTGATCTGCAGATCTAGGAAAAACCATCGATCAATCCCTATGAAGAATGGAAGGCTGGAAATTCGTTCAAGAAGCCAAACAGGAACCTCTAGAAGCTCTTGCCAATACCGAGGAGATACTGCCAGCTTGAGAGGTTCGGTCTTGTCACAACACCACTGTTCAAAAACTGCTTAGGCAGCGTCCAAGACAGGATAAAGCAAAATTTGGAAACTCAAGGCAAAAGCTTATGCCGTAAAAAGAATCAACGCAGATCGATGCCAAGCCAGAAGATAAAAAATTAGGCCCTCTTACAACACTTTCTATGCCAATTTGATAAACATTTAGAAGCAAAAATAAATCAATAAAAACAGCCTATGTGCACTAGTTAATACAAGTCTAGTCATCAAGAACAATCAAAACTGTCGACAGCACAACGCCGACATCACGGTCTCCAACATTGTCAATACCTCTAGGTGCTCCAGCGTTTTCTGTACATGCGTGAGCTTGGGCTTCATGAGGTGCACATGCAGCAACAAGAGCCGCAGCTTCGGAAGCCTCAGCCTTAACAAGCTTGATACAGCGGTTTTAGCCCGGCATCTAGAGCATCCTCATCCCTGTGGTTTCACTGCTTCCCGAGGGAAAGGGCAGTCTGGGGATGTTTCAGTGCCCGTCTTGTCCTGTCTCTGCTCGATTCATGGCTCAATTGATCAAGCCCGATGCTGATGCTGATGCTGATGCTGACTGAAGTAAGCAGATTTTGGCATCGAACAACAGGCAAGACCCCCAGCAGTATGAAGAAACAATTTCGCTAGCGAATCTAATCAAGAGGTTTTCTCCCTCCTAGCCCAATTTGATCTAGTCTATAGAAGCTAGATCAATGAACTAAACGTACCTAAATCCCAATGTCGAATAAAAAGCAACCTGTTAATGATTTCCAGCTTACACTCAACAAAGACTCTGTAAAACAGGGAGGCTCATTCAAATCCTTCCTCGAGTCATCAAGCTCGTATGCAGACGATGAAGTGTTCTGGAGCTTGTCAGGAAATGACATTTCACAAGAGGATGTGGTCGGAGGAAAGCTACAGGGTAAAGCAACACTTAAAAAGGACGGATCATATAAGCATGTTTTTGAAGTAGCTAACAACAATGAATTAAACCAAAATACTGAGCTCAGCGTTAGCTATTACTTAGACCCGATCTTTGCAACTCCAGTCGCGTCGAGTTCCATTGAAATCATTTCTACACACTCTGATCCAAATAATGACCCATCAAAACCCTGGCTGTTAAGACCTACACGAACACAAGTCAAAGAAAATGTTTCAGTAGAGTTTCTAATTCAAAACGGGGAACCTGGGAAGACAGTCTTTTACAAACTAAGTGGAAGACGCATTGATCAAGATGATTTTAATCTGTCTTATGCACGCATGTATGGCCAAGCAAAAATTGACCCAAGCGGATCAGCAAATATCCCGATGATGGTTCGTGCTGACCACAAGACAGAAGGGGAAGAAGAAGTTACTCTCACCATTTATAAAGACAATTCTTACAAAAAGAAATTATCTTCTGCAAAGATACCGATTCTCGATACATCAATTCAAACACAGGAGCAAGGCCCTACAAAAACAAAAAAACCTTCTGGGAAACAGCCTGTTTGGAGCGGCAAAGAAAAGAATGGGAGCTGGTTCACTCTTTCCCCAAGTCGCGTCGACATTCGAGAAAACACATCAACCCGTACCAGAATTGATTCGAATAGCAAAGGTGGAACTGTTTTGTATTACAACGTTAGCGGTAAAGGTATTGATCAAAATGATTTCGACCTAACATACGCCAGAACATCAGGCGAAGTAATTTTCAACAGCAATGGCGCTGCTTTTATACCGCACTTACTAAGAAATGACAACAAAACTGAAGGGATTGAACAGCTAACAATCTCTTTATATCGTGATAAAAAGTTTAAAAATAAGGTTGCTTCCACAACACTACCAGTACTTGACACTTCGGTTCAAACCTCTGAACAAGGTCCAACAAAATCAAGTGCGCCCAATACCAAACAACAACAGTGGAGTGGCGGAGTACTGGGGGGAAGCTGGTACACACTATCTCCAAGCCGAAGTGCCTTTCAACGCGGAGAAACAGTATCAACTCGCGTAGATTCTAATTCTCTACCTGGCGAAATACTCGATTGGGAACTTACTGGTTCGGACATTAGTAGCAATGATCTTGATCAATCAGCAGGAAGTGATGGAATGAAAGGCACAACTGAAATTTCCAAAAACGGGTTTTCGTCGATTCAACATATTTTCAAATCAGACAATAACACTAGCACTAACACCGAAGCAACCATTAACCTTTTCAGGAAAAATAGCAAGACAATAGTGGCAACCACATCATTCCCATTAATTGCCACGCCACCCGAAATCGAGCCCAACAAAATCACCATTCATGAAGGAAAGTCTATGAAATTCAAGGTTTTTGTAAGAGGGGTTCCTTCTGGGGAAAAGGTTTATTGGGACGCAACCGGAGTGAATATTACAGACAGCGATTTTTTAGGTCCGCGCTCTGGAGTCGTCGTGCAAGATTCCTCACAAAAATTTCAATTGAATTTTGAAGCATCCAAAGATTTACTAACAGAGGGAACAGAGTTCTTTAAATTAAATATTTACACTGAACCTGGGCGGACCAACTTAATAGGATCATCAGACGTGATTACAATTGTCGACTCATCAACAACACCAGAACAAACCTATGAAGTGGAGTCGAATGCTGAAACAGTTCAACAAGGAAAGGGATTCAAAATGAAAGTTAAAACAAAAAATATTGACCCTGGTGATATCATTCATTGGAAAGGTACTGGTCCAGCAGCGGATGCAAATATCGCCTATTTTGAAGATACTGGTCTAACCAGCGGGTCCATGGCCCTAAACAATGAGGGAAAAGCAACCCTACAGTTCAGAACAACCAAACAAAGCATGATAAACAGCTCTGCTGCATTCAACTTTGCACTATACGAAACTTCCAATTACATCACTCCCATCAGCGGCACGGCCAGCATTACCGTCCTGGCGAATTAATCAATGATCTCCAGGGCAACAAAACACCGACTCTTTCTAGCCTGGATTTAATGATTTTGGATGGAATTATTAATCTATAAAAGGTCAAATTTTACCTCTAAATTTTCTATTTTTTCGTTTCCTTGGTCCTTCTTTTATTGTATGGGAACTCAATTAATTGACCTCAATAAAGACCTCAAGGATGAGGCCATTCATTAAACCAAACCAAGGCTTGCTACATAGGGATACAACATCTCATACAATGGAAATTTTGATCACACAGCGTTCAATATACATTTTAATGCAAAGACGATTGGATTGACAAGGCAGGTCCTGCAAACACAAAAAGGTTGACTCTACTTACGACAGCGACAGAAAAACAAGCGAGGCTGAACAACCAATTCTTAGACCCAATTGATACTCTTTTGAGATTTAAGGCCGTGGAGGCTTAACTTTGAGCCAAACTTTTGCCCCCAGGGCATGAATACTTAATTCAACTCAAGACTACAATCTTCCATCGCATCCCATGCACTTTGAGTGAATCTTTGCCGTACCCTTCCTGCTTTCCTCCATCTTCAAGTGCTAGTTTCGTCAGCTCCACTGCATCTTTGCGAGATACTTAACCCTCTTTAAGTAGACCGTAGACCGTGCTTACTTGCACTTGGCCTGCAAGATATTGGCAGTTTTTATTATGCGTGCTTTTACTACACATTTTCTTGGCAGCTTCTTCGTATTGATTGCCACCTGCAGCTACTGCAAAAAGCAGCATGTGCTTCACAGTAGAAATACTCGCGATTGGCATTTCATATTTTAATTAGTTCTAACTCAATGCATGCGTCAATATTGATAGCCCTGCTGCTGCTTCACGCACCTGAGCAGCATCTCTAAGGCCATCCATACAAGCAGCACTACCGTTGATGATCTCTTCACCCCAAGGCAGGCAAAAAGAACCCTGTTGTTTACATCTACTCCAAAACATCGTCCACAACCTCACCAGCAATCAACAGGGAACAGAACGCTCAATGAGCCTCACTGCAAACATTGAAGCGAAATTCTCTTCATACTCAATATCCATTTTGTCTATTGCATCAGCCTTTTTAAGGGCAGCAGGTGATGCTCCTGACTTGAAATCTGAGTCAACACGAAGAAAAAAGACTTTTTACAGCTCCAGACGAACTGTTGGCCTCAGTCAGTCTGCTGGCCAACGCAACAGCGCATGGGTTAAGGCGCCGCCTCGATCAATCTGGATCAAACGTCCTCCAGGATCCCCGGCGCGATTTACAGGACAAGATTGAACATGTTCAAATCCAATCAAGGTGGAAGGACATCCCAAAAGTTGAACGTCTGGGCGTTCTGGCCAGAACCCCTGCCAATGCTGGTGCACATGTCCGAAAAGGATGCCGATCAACGGTCGACAGTTGATCAGAAGATCTCTAAGAGGCCCGTTATCGACCAAGTTCATGGTGTCGAGCAGTGGATGTCCGATCAGCAATGGGGGGTGATGCAACGCGATCACAATTGGCATCGCTCCGATACTGGGGTCGTTCAAGCGCTCCCTGAGCCAATCGAGCTGTCGCTTGCCCAAATGGCCAGCGGATCGTCCACTGCAGTGGCTGTTCAGCAACAGGATCCGAACCCCATCCATCAGCATCTCGCCGGGTGCCGTGGTGCAGTGCCGTCCAAGAACACAATTGAGAAGGAAGGGATGGTTGTGATTTCCCGGCAGAACCCCCACAGGACAGCTGAGCTGTCGCCGCAATTCAACCTCCAGACGCCTGTATCCACCCCAGCTCTCGTCTTGACAGAGATCACCCGTAATCAACACACAATCAGGCTGGTGGAGGGTTGCCTGCTCGAGCGCCCGCTTCCAATGCCTGAGCGCTGGACACCCCCGCACCAAACCTGCATCCGATGCCACCAGATGAGGATCACTCAGTTGGAGGATCTTCATCATCTTTCGGTAGCTGCTGCCAACCACTCATCCAACGTGTGCGGTCCTTAAGTTCTGACCAAAGCACCCGTTCCCGCTGAGATGGCGCCAGGACCGGTGCCAATTCCACCCAGCGTGCAGCGCCTTTTCCACCTTGCATCACCAGCTCAAAGTGGCGATAGCCCGCCACCGGCTGCTGACTGGTCCATGCGCTGGGAAGAGGGTTGGTCATCGCGGGATGGGACGGCTTGGCGGCTGGGTCATCACCGGGAGCAACGGCAGTTTGTTGGGCATCAAGTCGTCACCTCGTTAGGGAATCAGGGAACCGCCGTGGCGAATCGCAAACACTGCAGCCTGCGTGCGATCACGAACGCCAAGTTTGCCGATCACCGCACTGACATGGCTTTTCACCGTTTCTCCAGAAACAATGAGCTGATCAGCAATTTCGCGATTGGACAAGCCTTCCGTCAGGGCGGTCAACACATCGCGTTCCCGCTCTGAGAGGTCCTGAATCAACCGAAAAGCACGTTCATCATCGGGGCTGGCCTTCCGCGCCAGCTCCCTGATCGACTCCGGGTAATACACACCCCCGGCACTGGTGCACTGCAAAGCCATAAAGAAATCCCCACGCTTGCTGCCAATCGAGGAGATGAACATCACTCCATCTGCACCGGCTTCTAGAGCCTCATTCACCACAGCAGCGTTCTCACGACGCAGAAAGATCAGCGTTCGCGTCCCAGCGTCTAGGGCTTTCACCGCCTTCACCAAGGCGATCCCGTAACCCTGTTCAAGATCTTCGGTAAGAAACACCAGATCCGGTTTGAGACGGCGAACCCGTTCCAGCCCCTCGTCCGCAGTGGTGACGGAGCTGAGCAGGCGACTCCAGATTGGAACAGCGAGGCTGAAACTCCCAAGGGTCAGCTTGTCTCCCATACAGGCGACGATCGACGAGCTCCCCAGCAAACCTTCCACCTCCTGTATCCGGCCATTCCGTTGTCCGGGTTGAAGGTTGAGATCCACAAGCCACAACTCCACTCCAATGGATGGTAGTGACTCTCATTAGTGGTTACTGTTGAGAAGAGTTGACCGGTTCTTGGTGTCGAGTCCTGCGCCCCCAGTCAACGAAAACGGAACCTTGCAGAAGGGGCTCCACCAGGACGGCCGTCGCCTGACCCCACAACGCAAGCGAGTTCTGGAATTGTTTGAACGGTTGGGGACCGGCAATCACCTCAGTGCAGAGGACGTGCACCAACAACTGGTGCAGCTGGAGATGAAGGTGTCACTGGCAACGGTGTATCGCACACTGCGCCTGCTCGCCGACATGGGTTTTCTGCAGGAACTGGAGCTGAGTGAAGGCGGCCGTCGTTTTGAACTGAGTGGGGATGGTCACCGGGAGCATCACCATGTGGTCTGCATCCGCTGTGGCCGGACAGAGGAATTTGAAAGTGAACCGGTTCTTGCCGCTGGAGCGAAGGCTGCTCAGGGATTCGGCTTCAAATTGATCGAATCAACGCTGAATGTGAGAGCCATCTGTCCCAACTGCCAATAACAGGACGTCCCTAATTTCAGATGTTTTGTTTGATTTGTGACCCACAGCCGAGCGCAGCTCAGGGATGCTCCTCACAGGGCATCCAGTAGCTGCCCATCTGATGAGCACCCTTACAGCCCAAAGCTTCAGCTTGCTTAATGGCTTCTTCGCGTGTCGGGTAGGCCAAATAGCGGCGATCAGTGCCCTCAAGCTGAATCAGCCCCATGCTCATCGGCCCTGCGGTAATCACTCCCATGGTGTTCACCCCGACGGAGAACAGTCCCATTCCAACGATCGAGCCAGTGATCACTCCCATGGCCACCACCCCAATGGAGATCACACCCATCGGAACGATGCCGATGCAGATCACACCCATCGGAACGATGCCGATCGAGACGGTACCCAGTGGTGCAATCCCGATTGCCAGACGCTTCGGCTTCGAACCGCAGTGCCCTCCCGTTTCTGACTGACTCATGGCTCAGTGCTTGCTTGAGCCATCTGCAAAGCCATGTTGGTCGCACACCATCCACATCTCGCCCATCTGGTGCGCACCACTGCATCCAAACCCTGGCGCCGCAGCCTCTGCTTCTGCCTGGGTTTTGAACATCGCCTGCTTGGGTTTCGAGGACGGCTCACCGGCAACAGCCGCTCCAGCAACACCAAACAAGAGCGCTGTCAAAGCGAACAGTTCACGCATGTCCCACAAAAGCGCTAACGGGATTCCATCATGACGGTATGGGCCCATCACCTCCCAACGGTTGGCACGACGTGCTCGTCTTCACGCCGGAGCAGTTCGAGGATGCACTGGAAGCCGTCCTAGCTGTGCGTGAGCAACACACCGTAGTTCTCAACCTCAGCCGCATGGAACCCGATCTGGCACAACGCACAGCAGATTTCGTTTGTGGTGGTGTTCATGCCCTGGACGGACATCAACAGCGCATCGGTCACAACGTGTTCCTGTTTGCCCCCGCCTCGGTTCAGCTCGCCTGGCTCACCCCAACCCCACCTGACAATCAGGACTGAAGCGCACCGCCGCAACTGGACCCAGCACCGGCCGTGCAGCCGAAACAATGCCGAGCCGTGCGGATTGGTGCACCCTCGATGCGTGTGTTGCTGTCCAGAAGATCCCTGAGATGCCGAACAGGGCCCATCAGCGGCAGATCAAGCTGTTGATTGAAATCACAATCAAAAAGATTGCCCCGCCAATCAACACTGATCAACTCACGACACATCACAGCGCGAAGATTTTGAGGGTTGTGAGCCTGTTCAAGCAGCGTCTGGTAGGCATCAAGCTTTCCCTGATGCTGAAGAGAGCGCGCGAAACGTTTGATCGGCATGTTGGCCAAGGTCAGCAAACGATCGAAGCGCACCCCCAGTTGGGCGAGCTCCCGCTTGTAATCCTCTTCAAGCGGCCCTTGAGGAGGAGGCAAAACAGCGGTCTGAGGGTTGTAGACGAGGTGCAACTGCAAACGGTCGTTCCCAGCTCCATAACCGAGAGCATTCAGTTGACGTAGACCTTCCAAACTTCGATCAAAAACTCCATTCCCACGCTGTTGATCAACGTTGGCGGAGCTGTAACACGGCAATGAGGCGATCACGGTGACGCCTCTCTCGGCCAGAAACTCAGCGAGATCTTCATGCCCCGGTTCCGTGAGGATGGTGAGATTGCAGCGATCCATCACTTCAACCCCCAGCTTGGATGCAGCATCAACGAGCTGTCGGAAACCGGAATGAAGTTCTGGAGCTCCGCCCGTGAGATCCAAGACCTGGATCTGCTGTGTGCGCAGCACAACAGGGATCAGTTCAAGCGTGGCCGGATCCATGCTTTCGGTCCTCCAGGGGCCGGCATTCACATGACAATGGGAGCAGCTCTGGTTGCAGCGATACCCGAGGTTGACCTGCAGGGTGCTGAGGTTGGACCTCTGCAAAGCGGGAAAACCTTGAACCGCCATCAAAGGCATGAAGAGGGGTTTGGATCGTTGCGGGTCAGAGTCTGGAACTTAAACGGCCAGATCTGAATCCGCAGCTTGAACTCAATCATCACTCCGGCCCGATAGCCGGTCAACAGCTCAGACCCGCCTGGGAGTGTCGCGCCATTCAGGAGTGGGTGCATCGCTTCGCCGCGATGCCCAGGAGGGGTGAGTCTGGCTCCAAAATGCGAGGCTCCTGCATCAGCACAACCAACAAAAGTTTGCGCTCAAAGCGGAGAAACAAACAAGAACAATTCGATCGAGTCACACGTTTCGACTCACATCCGAAGTTTGCTTCCAAAAGACGAATCAAGACATTACCGACGACTCAATGATGGCTGAATATCCGAATATAATACAACAGAGCAACGATAAAATCACTTTTTGAATGAAAATAGAAATGAAGCACCCCTCAACCGCTTTTGCCAGCTCTATCGCAGCGGTCGTCTCCTTCGCGCCTGAAGTCACTGCCCGCTGTCCGCTTGGCTTTACAGGCTCTGCGGGTTCTAACTATTGCGTTCCAGAGAAACAAAATGATCGGAAGATATGGCTTGAATACAGCAACGAACAGAGTCTCCTGGGCTTGACCGACGTCAGCCCATGCATCTCAGAACAACAGCGCATCAAATTAATTGACAACTACATCATGTACTGCAGAAAAAGCAAGCTTCCCCATCTGTACAACTAGTCTCCCAGATCCTCACAGCATTGGGGCAGAGCTTCTTTCAGCGCAGGAACCCACTCCACAGAATGCAGACAAATTGCTGCATGCAAGCCTGAAGCGGTGATACGTTGACGAGTGAAGCCAAGCAAAAATGCAAGAAACAATGGATTGCAGAAAACGATAGAAGCTCAGCCTAAATACACCGAAGTCCATTGACATCTCAGTTTTGCCCAATACAGACATTGAAGACAGCATGGCGGCGGCCTTCTTGTGCATCTTTGCGCTCATTAATACAAAAGCAGAGCCCCGAAAAAAAATGCATCAAAATGTAGACATTTATAAACGCGATCAACCACAAGAAGTCTCAAACAATTCCTGCTTTCATTGTCTTTGATACTTACATAAATTTCCCCATGACTTCCCGAAAAGCATTCACTATTCTGATCTTCACCGCAAACATGCGTGAATGCTCGAGGCCTCGGCCTGAGAGTCTCGTCTTACCCATCAGCCCATCACCAAAAAGGTGGTGATCGATACAAATTGCCGGTGAACAGTGTGATCTTTACGGACATGGATCGCGAGACACGATTCTTCCCTCTTTTGCTTTGTTCGCTTCATCCATTTCTTACAAGAGAAGACCATCCACACGGACGATTGCGTTCAATCTCTTCATCCTTCAGACTGATTCGGTCTTTTTGGCATCACCTTCTTCGCCTTGCGCTTTTCTCGCCTGGTGTGCGCGTGTCTGGCCTGTGGATGCCTGGGGGGAGCGACGGCCTGGTGGATTCACGCCGATGCTGAGCGAAATGGAGCCTCACCCATCGCGCTGACGGAGCTGCTCCCGGAACCGGAGCCGGAGCCGCCACCACCGCCACCATCAAAAGAGGAGTTGGTTCAGTTCCAACCCGATCAAACGCTTGAGCTGATCAGGGACGACGGCACCACCACAACGATCGGTTACCACAGCGCCATCGTTGATCCCCGTTGGGTCTCCATCGAATTCTTTGGGGGCTGGAATCGAGAGATGGAAGCCAACCAGGATGCGAAAGCACTCCTATTCACCTCTGGCCCCACCTTCGCTCGCGGCTTCGGGAATGGAGATTTGGGCATGGTGCTGCACGGTGATCTGATGATGGCGAACGGCACCTGGCGCGCTGGCAATCTCACGGCTGCCCGGCAGCGGGCCTGGGTCGGAATCAGCAAAGACGGAAACCTGGAATTCGGCTATGGCCCGCTTACTCCCGAGCTGGAGGAGGAGCTGGAACTGTTCATCGGCGGTCTGCACGCCTTCACGAACACGATCAAGGCGCCGCCCAGCTCCTATGAGGGGGTTTACGGCGAGATGAATCTCGCTGATGTGCGGATCATTTACGGCCTGCGTCGCGACGGAAAACTTGAACTTGTGGAGACAGCTGATGGGGTCTACTTCCCTGACCTCAAACAATTTGTGGATCAAAAAGGGTTCCTGGCCTCCTATCTGCCGGATCACGCTTCCAAATCCCGGCTAATCATCCCCGGCAAGCGCCATTGGAGTGAAGAGCAGGCTGTCTGGGTCAGCGGGGGCAAGCCTTCCATCACCCAGATGCCATTTCTGCTGAAAATCACCCCTTCAGCGGAATGGACAGCGCAGCAACCTGAGGATCTCCTTGACGCTCCGGCAGATGAACCGATGGGGGATGAGGCGAACGATCCGTTGTCCTCCCAGAGCAGCCGATCCGGCGTCAACAACAGCTGAACGCCAGGACGCCCCCTGTCACCGATCAAACAGGCCCCTGGGCGAGGGGGCGTCGTCGGGCCAACTCCTTGAACCAGCTGACATAGGCCCTGGGTCCCTCCGGCATCACCACATCGAGCTTGAGGGGATCGTCGGGATCGGTCACACCGGCATAGCGACCATCCGCAAGGTTCGGCCGATCCACTTCCCCATGGCTGGAATCCACCAGAACCACCCGACTTCCCTGACCCGACCAAGCCCCTATCTCTTGAAGCAATCTGAGAAAACCACGGTCACTGCCGCCCCTCAGCCAGCCTGAGCCATCCGAAGCGGCGGTTGACGTCACCGTGTCTCCGACACCAACAAGCATCGGAATCTGCTCTGCGGGAATCGTCGTCTTCACCAGATCCAGAAGATCCGCGTGGTTGCGTGGAGCATTTCTGACATGGAAATCGTCACCCAGAGGCGCCTTGCCCCACCGGGCTGCGATGCGGCGATTCAACAAAACCAGCAGCCCTGCTTCCTTCAAAGAGCCCGTGAGCATGAACTGGATGTCGGTTGAACCGACATCGCCTGGCTCCGCAGGTTTGAGTCGTTCATGGCCATCAGCATCACGCCCGAGATTCGGAGCCACGTGCAGAAAAAAGGATTGATCGAGCCCTTCAACTGCCGCTTCGCTGAGCAGCTGGTCCATCACCTGCTGAAGCATGTCCTGCAAAGCCCGCTGACGATCGACGTCATCTGGAACCAGCGAGAACACTCCGTTCAGGTTGATCGTTGGCGACACCTGGGTATCGAGCACAGCCGCATGGGCAACCTCCCGCAGCTGTTGCTCCTCACACTCGGGAAGGAACTCGGGCAAACGCTGCAGGAACAAATCCTCCATCCTCTCTGGTGCCTTGGCCAGGTACGCCATCTCGTTGGAGGTGACCCCAGGATGGCTGAGCTGGCCATAGCGATCCTGTAGCTGAACACCACCTGCAGCCAGGCCTGGAAGATAGAGGCCATCGCGTGCAGGGCGACTGACATCACCGAGCGCCTGCTCCACCAGGCGGTTCACACCCCGGCGCCCTTCGTGTTCGCCATTGGTGAGCACAACAAAGCACTCTGCCAACAGTGCAACAGCCTCCACATAGCTCCGATCGATCTGGCGGGTCAACGGATCCTTGACCAGCTGCATGCAGACCCCGTCCAGGTCCTGAACGATCAACAACTCTGGGACATCAACAAGATCGTTCAGGAGCTGTTCAGGTGTGAAGCGGGCCACGAAGAATGGGTCAGACAAGCAGAGGCGTCCGAGACGGTTCGCCGCGAGCAGTGTTGCGCGAAATGGGCTGATCTTGAGGTCGTGATGTCAAAGACAGCCGCTTCAAGATGTGGGAAGGCTGAAGCCGGCCTCGACCTCAGCGAAATTCACAACTCGCGACAGCTCTGTCGCCATTCGGCAGGGTGGTGTTTCCCAGGCAAATGCCGTAGGGCTGATCGTTCAAAACAACGATGTAGAAACTCTCATCCACTAAGGCTCCCCGCAGATCCGCGCCCTTAAGCGTGTGAATGGCCTCAACGTTCGTTCCGCGGAGATCAGCCCCCCGAAGATCAGCATCGGTGAACCAGACGTGATTGAGATTGGCTCCACGTAAATCTGCGCCTCGAAAATTGGAGTGACTTGTAAAAAACAATTAGCTGAGATTGGCTCCACGTCGGTCGGCATTGGCGAAATTGGAATCAATGAATCGCTTCTCACCCATCACGGCAGCGTTGAAATCAAGGCCACGAAGGTTGCAGCCTGGGCAACTGATCGGCAGTTCAGATGTCCCAGCGATCGCCATGAGGGGAACCAGTCCCAACATGACCGGAGTCATCAATTGAGTGAATCGTTCCAAAATATTGAACAATTCTTTTACAGGATCGCTTGTTAACACTAAAGCTCACAACGCGCGTGATCATCACCAAAAGACGGAACCAGATCGAATTCCTTCCAAAATGCACGAATTGAGCCTCATCACTTTTTCATGAAAAAAATCAGCTTGAAATCGGCCTTGAGAACACAACATCTGAGCCATTCAGTCAGCAATCCATGGCGACAAATCTCCCCTCACAACGACCAAGACCAGGCCTGAAATTAATCCAATTCCAAAGCAACGTGACCACCCGCCCATGAGCTGAACGCGAAAGGAGCGCAACGGGCAGCGGGATGGTCCGCAGCAAATGACAAACCTCGCGATCATGGGTTCTTTGCGGTCACCTGATGCATCCCACCTGGACCGAGCAGTGGTGGCCTGTGGCCTACCTGCAGGACCTGGACCAAGCGAAGCCAAGCCGCTTCACCTTGCTGGAGAGAGATCTGGTGATCTGGTGGGATGTTGCAGGGGGTTGTTGGCGCGTGTTCCCCGATGTGTGCCCGCACCGACTGGTGCCTCTCAGCGAGGGCCGCATCAATGCCGAGGGACTCCTGGAATGCCCTTACCACGGTTGGAGTTTTGACGGAGAGGGACAATGTCACTCGATCCCCCAGGCCAACCAGAACACCCGTCCGAACAGTCGACGTTCCCGGTGCGCCAGTTTGCCGACGGCTTTAGGGCAAGGCCTCTTGTTCGTATGGATGGGAGCCCCCGATGCCGCTGACCCAGCGCAGCTGCCGCTGGTTCCCGTCCTCGACGAGAACCCGAAGAGCTGGACCATCCAAGACACCTTCCGCGATCTGCCGATGGATGCGGTGACACTGCTGGAAAACGTGCTCGATGTGAGCCACGTGCCCTTTACCCATCACAAGACGGTGGGCAAACGGGAAAACGCCTCACCGGTGGAGGCATCAATCATCCGAGAGAGCGCTGAAGGCTTCGAAGCCTTTTGGGAGGAGGGCCCGCGTCGCGGCAAACTCGGCTCCCAGTCCACAACCTTCAGTGCCCCGCAGCTGATGTGGCACGACCTCACCGCCAAGGGCTTCGCCAGGATTCTGACTGTTGTCTACGCCGTGCCGATCCGCCGAGGCGAATGTCGACTGTTCGCCCGGTTTCCCTTCCAGTTCGAATCAGCCGCACCACGACTTCTGATCGGCCTCAGACCCCGATGGCTGCAGCACATTGGCAACCACAAGGTGTTGGAAGACGACCAGATCTTCCTGCACTGGCAGGAACGGGTTCTGGAGGCCTCCGGTGGAAGCGCCGCCGCAGAACGCGCCTTTTTTCTTCCCACCAGCTCCGACCGCTACGTGAGCGCCCTGCATCGCTGGCTTAACCAGAACGGAGGCGAACCCTTCGCGGGACGACCTCTGCCGGCCAGACAAGCAACAGAAGTGCTCATGGATCGCTACCGGAGCCACACCCAGAACTGCCGCAGCTGTTCTCAGGCACTCGAACGCATTCGTCAGATCAGACCCTGGCTGTGGGGAGGCCTCTGGGGATCGGCAGCAATGGTCGGCTCCGACTCCCTGAGCTGGACTGGCCTTGGCCTTGCCGCACTCACCGGGCTAGCACTGATCCAAACCGCACGATGGCAACAGGGACTCACGACCGGCAATGGGCAGGCGCCGCGCAATCAAATTGTGCGATCAACCGCCTTGAAACGGGACGCCGTTGCCCCTTGACCGACTCTCCTTAGAAATCGAAAGGCTGCATGACCAATGTGAAGCCTGTCATTGCGCATGCTGGAGACGCTTAAATACCATTGCCTCCACAATTAAAAATGGTTTTGCACAGACTTGAATGCAGCCATCCTTGAAAACTGCAATATCACTTTTTTACAAATTTAGATACCCTCAAGTTGGAATACTTTCTCAATCTCACGCACTTATTTGTTCGCCGATCCGCAAATGCATGAAAGCTCGCCTAAGACTTGAAAGCTGTCAGATAGAGCGCTGCTCCCGCCGAACAGATATGCATCCGAACGGTTAGCCGTTCGGATCACCTGCTGACCAACCAGTGCTTTACAGCGAACTACCGCTTTCTCAAGCGAGGACGCCTTCCCAATGGACAGCAGATGAAACTGAGGCGCGAGGGCTGGAGGCGGGCCTAAGCCGCCTCAACCCAAGACTTAACCGACGCGCCTGGAGCTAAGTTTTATTAAGCATTGTATTCACTGATACCAAAAAATCCCTTTGTTACTGATTTTTCATGAAAGACCGTAAACAGGTGCGTGCGAAGATCGATTTACGTAAACGTTCTAAATGTTGGAATTACTGATTCCCTTTAGATTCTTTGGAGCGTTGCTCGTGGGCTCTGCCCTACTTCCGATGGCTCAGAATCGCAAAGAGCTGGCTCTCCTAGGTGGAACCTTTCTTTTTGGTCTAGGCACCTTGGAACTCTGCCTTCGATTTGGTGGCTTTTAACCCGAGCAGACGACAACATCTGCTCGAAATCACGGCGGCTGCGCCTTGATTTGTGTCTGTTGCCTAAGGCAACGACGTCTTCTGCCAGAGCAACATCTCAAGAAACGCTGCGAACACTTGCGTAGGATGTGTCAGCGCATGGAAATCGCGCGAGAATATATTTGATTCACCATAGAAATGTCAGAGATACGGGAGGGGAAAGCGATCTTTTGGCAGAGAGCAAACCATCGCCAGTCCTTTCGGTTTATTGTGTTGATATGGTTCGGCTATCTTTACTATTTTGGAAATATATTCCTAGGTCAACTACATCCTTACCGCTAGTGCCGCTTTTCATTCAGGCAGCATATTAAGTTGACATTTTATTTGCTAGAAACAAGACACTTGTGAGGGTTATCTTGCTTTCAGCTTTCTTTAGCTACATAGTTTATAGCGCGTTTGCTTGCTTTGATGTGAGCCACGCTGAAATCTATTTCGTCTTGACTTCAGCCTTCTACTTTTTTAGCTCGCGTAAACATGATCCATCATTAGATCAATCCGTTCGAATGCCGATTCTCCAAGATCAAAATAATCTATAGCCTTGCAATCAGGCGTTACCTTGATGCATTTACGAAGGATTTAATTTACTTCACTAGCATTCTGTCCGACTATCTGTGAGGCTCTTTTTTCAAGGGTTATAATGACATCACTTAAAAGCACCTTCTTTACAAAAAATACAAAGTCATTGTTTAAAGCATGTCCAGTCCTTTCATTGTAATCATTGGCTTTCAAAAACTTGGCATAGCCAGCCTTCTGTGATTGTTTTTCATCTATCAAGTTGTTCTTTGTATTTTCGGTATTATCTTATTATTAGGATAAATAATTCGAACCAAACTACGATGATTAAAGGCAGGCAAGCGGAGACATTCGATGTCCAGGCATCATGCCTTGTGCGCTTGTATTTTTAGTTGTCATTTGATATTGAAGATACGCTCATAGAAGAGTCCCTCCTCTTCCTGCAAGACCTATAATACCGAGAATTAAACTAATCTCCAACATTGCAATTAACCAAGCGAACAATGAAAGTCAAAGCTTTTGCCATTGCAGGTGCGTTATCAGTCCTCTCGATCGCTGTTTGCCAGAGCGCAAAAGCTCAAGCTCCATACGAATTCTGGTATGCGTATTCCGGTGGCGCTTTCGCAACATTATGTGACCTACATATGAACGACGAAATTTCAACGAACACCCTGCAATTAGTTCAGAAGAACTTCATGGGGAATGGTGCGGGCCACCCCGCAGCCAAGAAGGAAGCAGTCAACGCTGTTCTGGCTCAAGAAGTCTTCAAGGATTGCCCATTGCGTCGTTATTGATTGAGCGACCAGCCATCTCTTTCATCTCAGCTACTCCAGTCTGCTCATTCAGGTTTATAGTGCTAGAAGCTTTTGTTTCCAGTCAAGGGCATTGTCCAGGGTGTTATCAGAAATATTTAGTTCATAAGCCAGAGCGCCCCGATATTTCCTTCCGTATTGGCTGTCACGAATGGTGACAAGGATTATCTCAAGGATTGCAAAGCGACCTACTTCAATCTGCCGTGCTGAACAGCTTGCAAATCTCAATCCTGATCTGATTTGCCAGAGGACAGGGCGGCTCATATAGTTTCAGCTTTAGATAGGTCAATTTTCCCTTTTAACCTCAAGGTCTCAAATCCATCGCTGTCATAGATGTAGGTTTTACCTTTCTTAATTTCCCAATCAAAATTTGAACTTAAGCCTGTTATATCAAGCCTGTCATCCAGCACCTTGAAGTCTTTAATAAATGCCCAGTAGCCTTTTTTTATCACGAATGTATCTCTGCCCTTTCCCCCCTTAATAACATCAAATTTGCCGCTGGTCCAAAGACCGGGGTCAATCAAATCGTCACCTTTTTTACCATCAATCTTATCCGCACCTCCGTCGCCTGAAATATTGTCGTCTCCGTTAGTACCAATGAGTTTATCTTTTTTTGGAGTGCCATTAATATCTCTCGGACGAGCTTCAGGACTCGAGAAAAATGGCTCACCATAGAGGTACTTTATGAGCTCTGTGTCAAAAGCATAAAGACTGTTTCCACCCATAAATGGCTCCTTAGGTGAACACTTATCCTCCTGAACGCTTTGAATATTATCTGAGCAGATAATATCGCCCAATCCAAGTATATTTCCTATCTCATGAATAATAATCTTACTCTGCAGGTCCGGAGATTGATCCAAAAGTTTGTCCGCATTCAGCTTGACCCGTCCCGCCTCGATATACCCTGTTGAAGCAGGAATTTTGCGAATGAATACTGCAAAATTATTTCCAGTGTCGGAAGATGTTGCAAAGGTAATATCAGCGTTGTTTCCCTGATCCGTTTCAACAAAATAGATTGATTCAAGCGCCTCATCCCACAAATAAAATGCGTGAGCTATTTGATCATTAAATAGCTCGATCCTGCCGTCAACTGGAACAAGTTCACCCTTGAATAAAAGCTCACTATCGGTGGTGCTCCATTCGATTCTCCTGGGAACACTGTAATCTTTTGTATTCCAAATAGCAGGCATACCATATCCCTGAAAATCGTCATAAAACAGGTCGTTAAGATCACCGAATGCAAAGGACAATTTACGATTTCCAAGCTTCTACAAGCATATTGGCCTAAAAGGCGTCGTCCCTTAATACAACTGTTTTTGTTGTATTTTTTGTAAATTATGGCTAAATCTAGCAGTGATCACACCTCAACAGCGCATTGAATCTCTGCTGACGTTCAAGCCCAATCTTGAGCTGATTCTTTTTTGCTTCAGCATGGATTTCATCAGCTTTGACAACTCATGAATTGGAGCTGATAGGACCACGATTCACCCTTCTCAATTCACTAGGCACAGGCAGGAATCGTCACGTACCAGCCTGAGCGACCTTTCCTCTGTTTGACCTGCATGACCTAATTGCATCACAAGCCTTGCGGCTAGATGACGTCAAAACCCTAGACATGGATTGGTGTCTAGATGTATGGGAGGCCGATCAACGCTCGTCCGGTTTGATCAGAAGCCGATGCGCGTGCCGACCTTGCCATCAATTCCAACCTTGCCTTCCACGTCCACGTCCACATCACCCTTGACCGTGACCGGTTCCTTCACAACCACCGAACCATCCACGGACACCGGAGCCTTCAGATCAACAGCGATCGGCGTATCGCTGGCGGAGACACGGGCATGGGCATCCACCGCACCACGCACCTGAACCGGTGTCGTGATTTTTTGCACCGTGATCGGGCCGCGAATCGTCAGCGGAGCGTCATTGGCGATCTGCACCTGTTCCTTCACGCCCACCATTCCCTCAACGGGAAGGGGCTGATCCGCGCGAATCGTCAGCGTCGGCGGCATCACCAACCGATCAACATCCAGCCCACCCTGGATCCGGATTGGGATGGGTTGGCTTAAAAAACGTATCGCTACCCAGGCAATCACCAACGCTGAGCCAGACAGCACAACACTGGAGATCAACAGAGCTGCAGGCCATCGATAGGCCATTAACAACTCGGAGCGGTTGTAAGCCATGGCCTGAACGCTTTGAACTGCATTACACCGTGAGTTTGCCCGCTCAGTCCATGCCCATCACCTTGCGGTAAGCGGATCGCTGTCGGGTCGATGTGATCAGGGCCTGAATCGATGGATAGGGACTGAGATCCTCCTGGGGGAAAAAGATCGGCAGATAAGCCAGATAGGCACTCACTGCACAGTCAGCGGCCCCCCAGCGGTCGCCCACCAATGGCCCTCCCGACGCCATCTGGCGATCCAGCTCCTGCATCAAACGCGGGAACTCCCGCTCGCGATTGCTGGGCACAAACAAAGCGATGGCGAGCGTGGCATTGGCGAAAAGAAGCCACTGCGCTGTCAGTGAGCGTTCCGCAGCACTGCGTTGTTCACCACTGTGATGGTCTTCGAGATGCTGCAGGATCGCGCCGGACTCAAACAATTTCAGCGGCTGCCCATCCAACCCTGAAACACTGTCATCCTCAAGCGCAGGCAGCTTGCCGAAGGGATTGACGGCCAGGAAGTCGGGCTGGCGATTGCCCTGCGCCGCCAGATCGAGCATCACCAGTTCATAGGGGATCCCCTTTTCCTCCAGGTACCAACGGGGCATGGACACCCTCGTTTTGGGAGCCCCATACAACGTCAATGTCATCGAGCCGGCGCATCGCCTGTTCAGTCTCACCTCAACAGGGATCCGTAGGCTCTCTCCATGCTCAATTCCTTCTTCGATCACAGCCTCGACCCCCAGGCGATCCGAGAGAGGGTTCTGGAGGTCGAGTCTGGAAAAGTCGGGTTTTACAGCGTGGGGCTCTACCCAGCCTCACTGGCCTACAACTGCGCTATGCAGAACGAAGCCGGCCGACTGATGCTGGCCGCTCGACCGGGTCGAGAACTGCTAGGCGCCTTCGACGATGAAACCCTGGCGACCATGGATCGGGGCCACGTGGCAACAGTGCTCGAGATGGGCAGCCATCTCGTCGAGGGGGAGCGGGTCTCCAACCTGCTGGCCGATCTCATCCTCAACTGTGAGCTGGTGCTGCTGAGCGCCAACAGCAATCACGTTGAGGAGGATCTTCTCGAGGCGTGCCGTCTGCGGCAGGAGCTCAACCGCCCCCAGGTTGTTCTTGCCTGCCTTGCAGGATCGTTTAACCACGATCCGATCAGCAACAGCGCCTACGTGCTCTGTGAGAAGCAACCGAGCCTTGCTTTCTTCTCAGGGTTTCACCGCCATGGCGCCCTACGGAATCCCTTCGACAGCTTCACAGCGAACTTCTGCCATCCGGACGCACTCACAGCCATGCTCGGCGCACAGCTTCTGGATCGTCTGTCACCCAACATCCAGGTGTCCGCAGGCGTCCACAACGTTGAAGGGCAATACATCAAGGCGGCCAAGAACATGGCGTCGGTTTTCGCTGGATTCGTTTACGCCTTCCACCAGGACAACCCCGGTGTCCTTCCCACAGTGCTCACCCTGTTGTTGAACCAGTGTCTCGACCAGGCCGCAACAGTATCGATGGCCCGACGCGATCGCCAAAAGCTTTACCACCGTCAGCCGATTCCACTCACGGAACTCGGCTACGCGGTTCCAAGAATTGAAGCGACCCTAGTGCGGGACGGCGATTTCGAAAAAGTCAGGGACCACACGTTTACGCAGCTCACCGCGATGGTTGCTGATGTACGAGGCAGCATGATGCTGCCGGTGTCAGGCCGGCCGACCCGAAATTTCCAAGCCGGCCAGGTGCTGGCGCAACAGATGTGTGAGCACGGCCGCTGCCCCAACTCCATGGAGGAGCTCGAAGCGTGGTGTGAAGACGCAGGCTTGCGCAAGGGGGCCCTGGAAGGCCTCAAGGCTCTGCGGTATTGGCCCCAGATAGCGCGTCGGTACGCGATTCCCGTGCATGACTGTTCGATGGTGAACCTGCTTTACATGGCGGTTTACGGACGAGCGAACGTCAAAGAGACCGCCTATGAGGTGATGACCAAGAGCCGGGAGCTGTCCAATTACTGCCAGGAATCGGTGCGGCCAACCCACAGCCGTCGCTATGCGGAGGCTCTGCAAAACCTGGAGATCCCTGAAGCCCTCGATCTTGTCGTCAATGCTGTGATCGCCGACAACGCCCGTCGCGCCATGCGCTGCGACATGGATTTGGACGAGATCGACCAATCGGGAGTGCCGGTCTATCTGCAGCTGATGAATGCAATCGAGAGCAAGCTGGACACCTGAGTCGCCTGCTTTTCCGCACACCAAGCTCTGGTCTCGACAGCGACCACCGGCATGGTTCTGAAATGAGATCGATGCGACTGCCGATGACTGAGGCTCTCGAAGCCATCGCCGATCGCTTTCATCCCCGCGAACGCATCACGGCGATTCGTTCTCTGGGGTCCGGCAATGTCAACGACACCTTTCTGGTAACCCACAACGGCACATCCAAGGACAGCCGCGGGGTTCGGGGAGCCTTTGTGATGCAACGCTTGAACACCCAGGTGTTTCACAGGCCCGAACTTGTGATGCAGAACCTGATCGCCCTGAGCTCCCATGTGGAACGGAGACTGGCCTCTCCACCCCCTGAGCTGCACGGTCGTCGCTGGGAGATCCCGCGCGTGGTGCGCTGCCGGCAGGATGCCCATTGGGTGGAGCATGAAGGCCAGTTCTGGCGATCGATTTCCTACATCGGCGCTGCCACGGCAACGGATGTGATCCGCAACGCCGACCATGCCCGAGAAGTGGGCTATGGACTTGGAATGTTCCACAGCCTGATCAGCGATCTTCCCGCCGATCAACTTGCCGACACCCTCGAGAATTTCCACGTCACTCCGGTCTATCTGCAGCATTACGACGCTGTGATCTCCGATCGAACGATCGCTGCAGACAACGAGGCTCTGCAACAGGCCTGTGATTTTGTGGCCTCACGCCGAGAGGGCATCGACGTGCTGGAGGCGGCGCGGGCGCGCGGTGAACTGAGGCAACGACCGATCCATGGAGATCCCAAGATCAACAACGTCATGATCGATGACGTCACCGGCCAAGCCGTTGGCCTGATCGATCTCGACACTGTGAAGCCGGGGTTGGTGCACTACGACATTGGAGATTGTCTGCGCTCCTGCTGCAACCCCGCCGGGGAGGAAGCCAAACTTCCGCAGGATGCACACTTCGACATCGCTCTGTGTGAAGCGATCCTCACCGGCTATCTCACAGTTGCCCGGGGCTTTCTGAGCGACTGGGATCTCCATTATCTGCCGGACTGCATCCGGCTGATTCCACTGGAACTCGGATTGCGCTTTCTCACAGATCATCTCGAAGGAGATGTTTATTTCCGGAGCACAGCACCGGGGCATAACCTTCATCGCGCCGCCGTGCAGTTCCAGCTGACTCGCAGTATCGAAGCCCAGATGCCCGCCATCCGCTCACTGGTTGATCGTCTGACCAGGGAGCTCAACCCTCAAACGGCCCAGGTCTGAGATGGCCCGTCCTGCAGTGATGCTGCGTCAGGCATCGCGTCTGCTGTCGTTCGAACCAGACGCCTTCCCCGGCATCCGCGTCAGCGGCGAGATGATCTGGAACTGCGATGGATGGTTGGAACTCAGCTACGGAATTCTGATGACCGCTTCGGGTGGCATCAGTGATCTCCTGCTCCCGAGTGGATTGTTCGATGGTCTGCAGTCTGGGGGTGAAAGACGGGATGAACTGTGGACTTCAACCTGCTGTGAAGCCTTCATCGCCCTTCCGGGTTCCGATCGTTACTGGGAAATCAACCTTGCACCCAATGGCGATTGGGCGGTCTATAGCTTTGAGGGGTACCGCCGCTCCCAACATCCGCAGGAGCTCAGCTCAGCGCCTCAGGTGCGATTGCGCCGCTGGCATCACCAGGTTCGTCTCGATGCCCGGCTGCCCCTGCGCCCCTGGTGGCCCGCGGGAGTTTGTCCCGAGCTAGCCCTCACCTCAGTCCTGAATCTGCGCACCCATGGGCTGAACTACTGGGCGCTACGCCATGGGCCAGATCATCCCGATTTCCATCTCCGTTCCACCTTCCTGCAACCCTGATCGCTTTAAGGTCAGGCGTCAAACTCCTCTCCCTCAATGCGAACGCGGCCCGGTCTGCTGATTCCAGGAGTGGTTCTCGGGCTTGGACTCACCGTTGCTGCCCTGGCGGGTTTCCGCGACACAGCATTCCAAACAACCATCACGCGCCCGATTGCGACTGGCCTCGAGCCAGATCAGGCATCTCAGGACAAAACGCTCCATAGCAGCGCGTCCTCACCGATCCTGCCCTTCCGCAGCGACCAGCCGAAGACGGCAGCTGGCCGACGCTACCCGGTGGTGCCGACCAATCCGCAAACGGCGGCAACCCTCCTCGCTGCCGTGGAGATGGCACTGCGCGACCCATCCACACCGGACCAGGACCTGCCGGATCTCGGGCATCAGCAACAGGTGATCTATCGGGTGTTGTCGGCTGACATCCGCCGATCTCAGCTCGTCCTCGCCGCTCTACCCGAGCGCTGGCGCAGCGTCGCCGAACGTCACCTCGCAGCACGCAGAGAGTTCCTGCGCATGAGCCGCGGCCGACGACCGACTCGCCTGCCGGCCTGGAGGATCATCCAACCCGAACCCGCTGATCGGCTGCTTCAGCACTACCGCAAAGCCGAAGCGGCGACAGGAATCGAATGGGAAGTGCTGGCGGCAGTGAATCTTGTTGAAACAGGTATGGGCCGAATCGACGGCATCTCTGTGGCCAATGCTCAGGGACCCATGCAGTTTCTTCCGACCACCTGGGCCGAATCGGGAATCGGGGAAGGCAACATCCGTGACCCCCACGATGCGATCCAGGCAGCAGCCCGTTATCTCGTGCGGCGAGGTGGTTTACGCGATATCCGTCAGGGACTCTGGGGCTACAACAACAGCGACTATTACGGCAAGGCGGTGTTGCTTTACGCCTCGCTGATGAAAGAGGACCCGATGGCCTACCGCGGGCTTTACCACTGGGAGATTCATTTCAACGCCGACGCCGGTGATCTCTGGTTGCCCATTGGCTACAACCAGCCTGAGCGAATCACAGTGACCGAATACCTTCGGCTCAATCCCGCCAGTGCAGCGCCCAACTGATCCCGTTCGAGCCATGGTTCAGCCGCCAACTACGCTGCAAAAAACGTAGGACCACTGCAGCGCGTGCCCAAGGAAACCTCCCATCGCGGCGATGAACTCAAGACCCTCGGCTGGTCTGAGCATGACGTCAGCCGTTACGTCGAGCTTTGGGAATACCGCCAACGCTGGGGTGCCATGAACCTGGAGCGGGAGGATCGCCAGTTCCTGAGGAAGGCGGAACATGCTCTGCCTGCGATTCCCACTGGCCGGGCCGCTGCCAAGAAGGCAATCAACGAGAAGACCTACTACAAATGGATTCGCTTCCACCTCGATGCCATGAAGGCGGCAGAAGCCGACATGGCCCTCGCTGAAGGGCAGGAGGGAGCCTGGCCCGTTCTGCTGGAGGTAGAGCTGCGGCTGCTCGATCATTACCAGCCTGTTCTCGGACTACCAGACACGCTCAAAGCCAAGGCGATTGGCCCGGTGCGCGAAACCCTGGCAACCCAGGCGGCCGCTCTTGGAACGACGCAGCCCTATGACTTCCAGGCCGCACTGAATGAACTGAAAAAGACAGAATCCAGCCGATGGCGACACTTGCGTGATAACGATGGCAGCGACCGCACCTACCCATTGCTCAACGCCGAAGCGGTTCCGGGTTTCCGCAATGAGGCCCATCGTGAAATTCAAGCGGTAATGCGGGGAACCTTTCCATCACTGGCGGAAACGGAGAAGGAGGAGCTTCCAGAGGAATGAACCACGGTTAGAACGGAGACAACGAGGCCCCGACACAGCCTGATGTCCTTGCATTTCGAGACCCTGCAGCTGCACGCCGGTCAGTCTCCTGATCCCTCCACCAACGCTCGGGCGGTCCCGATCTATCAGACCAGTTCCTATGTGTTCAATGACGCCGAACATGGCGCCAATCTGTTCGGCCTGAAGGAATTCGGGAACATCTACACCCGTTTGATGAACCCGACCACGGATGTCTTCGAGAAGCGGGTTGCCGCTCTTGAAGGCGGTGTGGCAGCCCTTGCCACCGCCTCAGGCCAGTCGGCTCAGTTCCTGGCGATCACCAACTGCATGAAGGCCGGAGACAACTTTGTTTCCACCTCTTATCTCTATGGCGGCACCTACAACCAGTTCAAGGTTCAGTTCCCACGCCTGGGCATCGATGTGCGCTTTGCGGAGGGAGACGATGCTGAGAGCTTCGCGGCACAGATCGATGCCAACACCAAAGCGATCTATGTCGAAGCGATGGGGAATCCACGGTTCAACATTCCTGATTTCCAGGCGCTCTCAGCTTTGGCGAAGGATCGAGGAATTCCTTTGATTGTCGACAACACGCTGGGTGCCGCCGGTGCCCTACTGCGACCGATCGACCACGGTGCCGATGTGGTGGTGGAAAGCGCGACCAAATGGATCGGTGGCCATGGCACCAGCCTCGGAGGGGTGATTGTGGATGCCGGAACGTTCAACTGGGGCAATGGGAAATTTCCACTCCTCAGTGAACCCAGCCCCGCTTACCACGGACTGGTCCATTGGGACGCGTTCGGATTCGGGAGCGATATCTGCAAAATGCTCGGCGTTCCAGATGATCGCAACGTCGCTTTCGCCTTGCGGGCCCGGCTGGAAAGCCTCCGGGACTGGGGCCCTGCGCTGAGTCCTTTCAACAGTTTCCTGCTGCTTCAGGGTCTCGAGACCCTGAGTCTGCGCGTGGAGCGACACACCGAAAATGCCATGGCCCTCGCCACCTGGCTCAGCGAACATCCGGCTGTCGCCAATGTCAGCTACCCAGGCCTGCCGGATGACCCCTACAACGCAGCTGCTAAAAAGTACCTGACGGGCCGTGGCATGGGATGCATGCTGATGTTCTCCCTTCATGGTGGCTATGACGATGCCGTGCGTTTCATCGACAGCCTGAAACTCGCCAGCCACCTGGCGAATGTTGGCGATGCGAAGACGCTGGTCATCCACCCCGCCTCCACCACCCACCAGCAACTCAGTGAGACCGAACAGGCGTCTGCTGGTGTGACGCCAACCATGGTTCGGGTGTCCGTCGGTCTCGAACACATCGACGACATCAAAGCCGATTTCGAACAGGCCCTCGCCGTTCTCACCTGAATGCCGATGCTGCCGTCATGGCACTGATTCTTCCTCGCAACTACCACAAGATCGCGGCGGTTGAACGCAACCGGATCTCCTGGATTGAGCCTGCTCAGGCCGAACGCCAGGACATCCGGCCCCTGCGCATTGGCATTCTCAACATCATGCCGCTGGGGAAGCAGTACGAATTCAATCTGCTCCACCCCCTCGGGCTATCTGTTCTGCAAATTGAGCCCATCTGGATCAAGCTCAATTCCCACGCCTATCGAAGCTGGGATCAGGACCACCTGAACACGCTGTACATCAGTTGGGATGAGGCGCTAGCCAAGGGGCCTTTGGATGGCCTGATCATCACAGGTGCTCCCGTGGAACATCTGCCGTTTGAACAAGTCAATTACTGGCGCGAACTTGTGGAGCTGGTCGAGGAGGCACGGCGCCAGTGCGCCAGCACGCTTGGGTTGTGTTGGGCTGGTTTTGCCCTGGCTTATCTCGCTGGGGTGGACAAAGTGCCGTTTGATCAGAAGCTTTTTGGGATCTACCCCATGCGCAGCCTGGTCCCAGGCCATTCCCTGATGGGAACCCAGGATGATCGCTTCGTCTGCCCGCAGAGCCGTTATGCGGGACTACGGGATGCCGATATGGAATCCGCCCAGCGCCAGGGACGACTACGCCTGCTCGCGCATGGTGAACAGGTCGGCTACACGATCTTCGAAACACCGGACCAGCGACAGCTGATGCACCTTGGTCATCCGGAGTACAACGTCGGCCGCCTGAGAGCAGAGATGGAGCGTGACCAAGCGCGTGGAGATGTACCCCCTCCTGAGAACTTCAACCCCGATCAACCCCAAACACTCTGGCGCTCACATCGCAACCTGCTGTTCCAGCAATGGCTTTGGTTCTGCTACCAGCGGGTGAGTTTTGGCCAGTGACACCTGAGCTTCGCTTAGAGCGCGGAAAGCACGGCCGCAGCCATCAATCCGAGATAGGTCCCTAGCAGATAACCCAGTAGGCCGATGGCCACACTCGGCAACGCCAGAGCCCCACGCCCCATGGATGACGCCAAGGCCAAGGCTGTGCTGGGCCCTCCGATGGCGGCCTGGGATGCCACAAGGGTTTCTGCCAGAGGCCAATGTCGCCAACGCCGCAGCCCAAATACTCCGATGCCGTGAACTGCCACAACAACAGAGGCGTACGCGAGCACAGGCCACCCCTCCCCCAACAATCCAGCCAAAGGTGAACTGAGGCCGATGACCGTGAACACGATTGCCGCAGCAAACGGAACCACCAACCGGCGCGCATCGGGCCACAACCGCCGCAGATCAACAGCCAACAGCAACTGCGTAATCGCCAATGAGGTCAGGGGGCCACTGATCCAGCCGCTGGCCTCGTCGTCTGGCTGCCAGCCGAACAAATTTGTTACCGAGAAGCCAATCAAAAGCACCACCATCGTGGTGCCGAGTTGACGTCCAAACTGGAATCGCTCGCTGATCCACCACCCGAGCACCGTCAGAACAACAACCAGCACCAGGGAAACGAACATCTGCATTCGCCAGGCACCCCGATGGTGACCTCAACTGCTGCGATCAACCAGAGACAGGCACCGGAATGTCGTTGCCTTTGACGACGACTTCAGGACGCTGGGCATGCTTGCGGTTCAGTTCACGCTCCAGGGAAGCGACTCGCCGTTCACGCAGGCAATGTCGGCAACCGCCAAGGGTTTGCAAATGCTTTTCAGGAGTGATGCAGATCACCTGAACAGGGTGTTTGCGACAGCGGATCTTCACTGGGCTTTTGTAGCTGCGCCAACGGATTTCGCTGTAATCGAATTGATCGCCAAAACGCTGACGTGCCCGTTTCAGGAATTCATCCTGTGTGATGCGTGCTCCCATGGCAAAACTCTATGAGTGATTTCACTGAGCCCGGCGGCCTCCTTCATCCCTCGTCACGGATCAAGCGAAGCCAAAGCTGTTGAGCTGCTCCATAGCGATAGGAACCGCAAGCTCCGCAATGGCGCCGCTGGTCTGACTGGTGGGATGCAGGCCATCCAGGAGAACGGGATCGTCAACGGAACGCCACAACGCTTGCCCATCAAGAACAACCACAGAGAGATCATCGGCAAAGGCCTGTGACAAACGGCGCTGGAGCTGCGAACTGACAGCATCAAGAAGATCAAGCACGCCTTCAGCAGAGGCGTTTTTGACCTTGGACGCCAGCTTCTGGGCCCGGGTTGTTGCGCTGATCGGCATCGCACCGAGAACAACAACCTCATCGACCAGTCCTGTGATCTGGTCCACAGCACGCTGGATGTTCCTGCTGATCGGACGGCTGATTGAACGCATCAGCCGTTTGTCGTCGCGCCGGCGCCGCGTTGAAAGCGCACGTTCGAACGGCTCCAGATTTTCGAGGGCGGTGAGCAGATCATTGCCGCCGGCCGACAGGAGCACATCCACATCCGAGCCTGCCCGATAAAAATCGGCGCGGCTCTTCATCGCCTTCACCTGAGATTTAAGGCCGATCCCGATGTTGAATCCAAGAAAAGACTGGCTGGGCTCCGTATCGGACCGCGCTCCACCATGGGCGTAATTGTGAACGTCTGCCTGCCGTGCCGCATCGGTCGACAACACATTGAACAGCTGGCTGTCACTGGGGTCTCCACCCATAAGCGCAACCAGACGTTCCCCCAGGACGGGCCCATCCGATGCACGAACGTGATCTCCTTTCGCGTACATCGGATCGGCAAATGGCTCCTCACCGGTGATCGCGAGCAAGGACGCAATGTTGCCCGCATCCATAAGGCTTGCCCCCAGAATCACCAGCGTTGACGTCATGCTGCGACCGCAGGAACTCGATGCAGTCTGACGATCTCCAGAACCTGCCTTGGACCTTGCACATCGGATGGATGCCACCGCAGCGGGCAGATCGGTTGCGCGCGAAGCTCAGAACAGCTCTCAACTGGCAGCAGCCTTTGGTTCAGGTGTACGGCAAACGGCACGCCGTTCCCAGGCTCACCGTTTTTCTCGCTGACCAGGGGATTCAATATCGCTACAGCAGCACACTCCATTGCGGCGAAGGCTGGCCGGAATGGTTCGAACCACTGTTGCAACAAGTCGGTGAAGCCAGCGGGACCCGCTTCAACGGCTGCCTTCTGAACCTTTACCGCAATGGAGACGACCGCATGGGCTGGCATGCGGACGATGAAGCTGAGATCGATCAGGCCAAACCGATCGCTTCGTTGTCGTTGGGAGCGACGCGGGATTTCTGCCTGAAACATCGGGTCGATCCACAACAACGACAGACGCTCCCCCTTGCCGATGGCGATCTTCTGATCATGCATCCGGGCTGCCAGCAAAACTGGATGCACGGTGTGCCGACCCGCCGACGGATCTGCACACCACGGATCAATCTCACCTTTCGTTGCTTTCTCCGGTCCAATGCTCACTGAACTGGAGCCTCAGTGCGTCGATCAACTCCTGCGCCAAGGTCACAATAAGACCGAGAAACACATTCCAGGCTGATCCCAGCAATGATAACGCCTACTTTTAACAAAGATCACAACCTGTCCAAACGATGCACCTGGACAAATTCTCAACATCAAACAACGTGATTGATTCGATAACCGAGAACTGTTAACGCAGCAATCAACAAAAGAATTCCAAGAGAACCAAAAACATCAACCTGACCCATCCCTGCCTCCATGCCCTACACAACCAATGTAACGACAGCTGAACCACTGTCACAAGGCGGAATCCCGACCAAGCAAAGGCTTCTTAACAAAAATTATTTACTTTGGTAAAGGTATTGCCTTTCCGTTGGCTAGTTTTTATATTTCAGTTGCAATTATGCTGAATAGCAACAAGATCTTTCAGCAGATAACCCCAAAGGGGCGAAGTCAAGACAGCAAATATTGTGCTCCAGAACACAAGCCCCGCTGCAATCTCTTGATCACGATTCACCGCCTCCGCAATCAGCAGTATTGAAATTGCTGTTGGGGCTGAACCTTGCAGGGTGAGCGCTTGCACCATCAGTGGGTTCAACCGCAGCAGCAGACCGATCAACAGCAGCAGCAACGGGAACAAAACAAGCTTGCTGATCAGAGCCGGAAGCAGGGAGCCAAGACGCCCGGTCACGCTCCGGTTGCCACGGGCGAGGCTGCCGAGCCGCATGCCAACCACCGCGAGGGCCATCAGGATCACCAATTTGGATGGCCACCAGAGAATCTGAGTGATTGGATCACTCCACGGCGTGGCCTGAATCAGCAGCGCACCGATCAGTCCAGGCAAGGCAGGGCTGCTGCACAGGCCTGCCCAGACCCGTGACAACCAACGGCCGTCATCGCTGGCACCTCCACCGCTGATCAACAGTGGACCAATGCTCCAGGCCAGAAGCGTGGCCCCAAGGTCGTAACCGATGCTGATGGACAGAGCCTCAGGCGGGAGCAAGGCCAACGCAACAGGCACTCCGAAATAAGCGGTATTGCCAACACACACCCCCAGCTGTTCACAAGGACCCGCCAAGCAACGCCGCGCATAAGGAATCGACGAGCTCAGCAGAACGGTGATGCCAATGGTCAACGCGGCGATCACAGCAGCAAGCAGCACGTCTGAACTCAGCCCCCCCTTCAGGAGGAGTCCCATCACGCTCACCGGGATGCCGTAGCGCACCAGGGGCGCAGCCACCCGCCCAGACAAACCGGGGGAGCTCCCGCCGACCCAGTAACCGATCAACAAACAGGGCAACAGCTCCAGGAGCAGCGGAAGCAACAAACCCACCAACGTGACCGACAACTTTAAAGACGATGTGCCAGGCTTTGCACTGTCCCAAGCAGGCGGTTAGATGCTGACGAGTTCAGTGCGTGGCCTTCGGATCCTTCAGCTCCGTCGCGGCCTTGATCTGCGCCTCGAACAGCTCAGGATGCAATTGGCGGAGCAGGTGCAGAGTCTGCCGATCGGGAACGAAAGCTGGTTGGACACCGAACGGGAACTGGCTGCTGTTGAACAGGCCCTGTCACGCATTCCAGCCCGTGAAGCCTGACCACGAAGACCAACAAACCTTTCACCTTGCCCGCACAGATGGTCATGAAGACCAGATGACCCGTCGTCGATTCCTCAGCTACGACGAGGCCTACGACGTTCTCGAGCGCTATTACGGCGACTTCTGCTGCTCGGATGATGAGCGGGTCGACTACAACATCACATCATCTGACTGAGAAACCTCCGACTTCGCTCTTCCCTGGCGCTGGTGAAGAAGGTCTGGGGATCAGAGGTCTCGACGACCTGACCCTGATCCATGAACATAACGCGGTCCGCCACCTCACGGGCAAAGCCGAGCTCATGAGTGACCACCACCATTGTCATTCCCCGTTTCGCTAACTGACGCATCGCATCCAGCACCTCCTTCACCCGCTCGGGGTCCAGGGCACTGGTGGGTTCATCGAACAGCATCACCTCCGGGTCCAGAGCCAAAGCCCTGGCGATGGCAACGCGCTGCTGTTGTCCGCCGCTCAGTTGCGCGGGGAACTTATGGGCCTGCTCACCAATGCCCATCTGATCCAGCAGCGCGATGGCCCTCGCCGCCGCATCAGGCTTGGATCGCTTCTGCACCTTGATCGGCGCCAGGGTGATGTTCTCGAGAATCGAGAGATGGGGAAACAGGTTGAACTGCTGGAACACCATTCCAACCCTGCGCCGGATCGCCCGAACCTGCCGCTCTTCATGCGCTGCGTCCAAGCGAACGCCGAGCACATCAAGCTCTCCGGAATCCAGGGTCTCAAGCCCGTTGAACGTGCGAATCAAGGTGCTCTTGCCGGAACCGGAAGGGCCCATCACCACCAGCACCTCGCCGCTTGTCACCTGCAGGCTCACCCCATCCAGGGCACGCAGCCCCGGGGTGTAGCTCTTGACGAGATCACTGGCAAGGATGGCGACGGTCATCGGCTTGAACGAACGGGATCGAGCTGGAATTCCAGGTGACGGGCCAGCAGAGCCATCGCCGTGCACGCCAGCCAGTAAACCGCAGCCAACCAGAGATACACCTCGAGATAGCGGCCGATGAAGGCCGGATTGGCCAGCAGACTGCGGCTGATACCGAGCAGTTCCACCAGGCCGAGAATCGCCATCAAACTGGTGTTCTGCAAAAGACCAACCGCCTGGTTGGTGAGTGAGGGAAGAGCGATCCGCAGAGCCTGGGGGAGGACCACAAGCTGCAGGGTCTGCACGGGCGACAGCCCCAGCACGGCTGCGGCTTCCCGCTGGGTGGGCGGAATCGCCTGCAGCCCTCCGCGCACATCCTCTGCGATGTACGCCGCTGCAAACAAGGCGAAGGCCACAACCGCCCGCAGTACCCGATTGATCTCAAGCCCTGGCGGCAGGAACAACGGAATCAGCAGTTGTCCAAAGAACAGAACCGCAATCAACGGCACAGCCCGCATCAACTCGATATACCCAGCGCTGCTCCAGCGCAGCACCGGCAGATCACTACGGCGGCCCAGAGCCAGAAGGATCCCCAGTGGCAGAGCCAGAGCGCCGCTGCCTCCCGTGAGCAGGAGTGTGAGCGTGAGACCGCCCCAACTGCGCGTTCCCACCGGCAGCAGACCCAGACCTCCTGCCAAGAGCCAGAGCCCCAGTGGTGCCATCGCAATCCAGGCAAGCGGCAACCAGCGGCGAACCCAGCCACGCTTCGGACCAACGAGGGTCAGCAGCGTGAGCGTGATCAGAACAGCCATCCACAACAACGGACGCCAGCGTTGATCCGCTGGAAAACTGCCCACCGCATACAGCGGCAGATTTGTGGTCACCACAGACCAGTCGGCGCCGACCAGCAGCCAGTGCAACAGCGACCAGCCGGCCCAACCGATGAGAGCCAATATCAGCAGGGTGATCGAGCGATCCAACCAACGGTTCATCAGCGGCTCCTGTTCAGACGACCCAGCACCGCACTGTTGAAGGCGGCCATGCCACCGCTGATCAACAAATTCAGCAGAAGAAAGCTGAGCAAGAGCAGCAGGAATCCCTCTATGGCACGGCCCGTTTGCGTGATGGTGGTGTCACTCACTGCGTAGAGATCGGCATAACCCACGGCAATCGCCAGGGTGCTGTTCTTGGCGAGATTGAGGTATTGGCTCGTCAGCGCGGGGAGAATCGCCGGCAGCGCCTGCGGCAGGACAATCCGACGCAGCCCGAGGCCTTCTGCAAGCCCAAGGCTGCGGAAGGCCTCCCACTGGCCTCGGGGCACCGCATTGATGCCACCACGAACGATCTCGGCAATGGATGCGCCGGTGAAGACAGTGAGGCCGACGAGAACAGCGCAAAATTCAACACTGAGATTCAGGCCAAGCAGCTGGATGCCCTGATTCGAGAGCTTGATCAAGCCCCCCATCGGTGCGGCAGGAAGCCCCAGAAAGGCAACGAAATACCAGAACAACAGCTGCAACAGCAACGGCACCTGGCGAATCAGCGCCACGTATCCACCAGCCAGGCTGCTCAGCAGACGGTTGCCGCTGCTGCGGGCTGCACCGGCAGCCACTCCCAAAACGGTGGCGAGCACCAGGCCAGCCACAATCACCTTGAGGCTGTTGAGCCAGCCGATGGTGAGAGCCCAGAGGTAACTATCGGAAGGCGTGAACGGCAGCGCTGATTCGGCCAGTGCAAAGCCTGCTGGCCGAGCAAGCCATCCGAACCCCAAACCGAGGCCGGTGCGGATCAGATTCACCGCCAGATTGTTGATCAACAACCCCAGCAAAGCGAGCAGCGCAATGCTGATGCCGAGCTGGATAAAGAGATTGCGGCGCCGCATCAGGTGAATGGCGGGGCAATCATCAAACCGCCGTCTTCCGCCAGCCGATTGGCGCCACGGGGAATCGCCACTTCGGTGTCTGGACCGAGATGGCGGTCGTAGATCTCGCCATAGTTCCCCGTGGCCCGAATCGCCTTCACAACAAAGTCATTGGGCAGTCCGAGCTTGCTGCCAAGGTCACCATCCACGCCCAGGAACCGCCGCAACGCCGCCTGGCTGGGATCCGCTTCCGCTTTCTTCACCATGGCGTCAACATTCGCCTGGGTGATGCCCCGCTCCTCCGCCTCGATCAGGGCATAAACCACCCAGGTCATCGCATCGGCCATCTGCTGATCGCCGCCCACCACACCAGGTGCCAAAGGCTCCTTGCTCAAGCGATCAGCCAAGATCACGTGCTCTTCAGGATCTGCAAATCCAGACCGCGCCGCCGCCAGTTGAGAACGATCGGAGGTCATCGCGGCACACCGACCCTGGAGGTAGCCCCCCACCACCTGGTTCAGGTCCTGATACTTGATAGGGGTGTAAGGCAATCCGAGAGCCGCGAATGCGTCATTGAGGTTCTGCTCAGTGGTGGTACCAGAACCCACGCAGATCGCCTTGCCGCTTAAGTCCTGCAGGGACTGCACGCCACTGTCTTTGGGAACAATCAATCCCTGGCCGTCGTGAAAGACCACGGGAGCAAAGCTGATTCCGTTGCCTCCCGCTGCATCACGGCTCAGCGTCTGGGTGGTATTCCGGGACAGCAGATCGATCTCTCCAGAACGCAGAGCTGTGAAGCGCTCCGGCGCGGTCAATGGGCGATATTGGACCTTGTCGGCATCGCCAACAAATGCAGCGGCCATCGCGCGGCAGATGTCCACATCCAGGCCTGTGTAAGTGCCTTCCGGACTGAGAAAACTGAAGCCGGGAATCTTGCCGCTGACGCCGCAGAACAATTCACCGCGCTGCTTAACGAGATCCAGCCTCGAGGTCTCCGTGGTTCCGAGGCTGGCACAGCTTCCAAGCAGGGTGACCAGCACGCCAAGGGCCCCGAACAAGCTGAAATGTCGGCAAAAGCGCATGCATCTGGTACAGATCGACTGGGATTTTCCCAGATCCTGAAAAGACCAGGACAACATTCCTAATCTCTATTGAATTTCAATCGATCGTTGATGTCGATCGCCGCGGCGCTCGCGGGTGTGCTTTTTACAGCCCTGTTCACCCTCTCCCCGGCCGAGGCTTGGCAGGAGAGTGATCGACAGGCATACAACAACAAAATGGCTCTTCTCAAGGTTTTGTTAGACGGAGCCAAACATCGAGCCACAGACAGCGGTGATCTCGAGACCCTTTGCCTGCTAATGAGCATCGGCAACGATGTCACCCTGCGCTATGTGCAACTCAATCCTGATGATCAGCAAATTCAGAAGCGACTTACCGGCATGCGGGATGACCTGACCGTGTGTCTGGCCTTGCTTTATAACCCCGCCATGCCGCCCAAGCGCTGAATGAACTTGTCAGGCATGGGCAGTTTCCTGGCCGCCAATGCGCTCAAACAAATCCAAACTTTCCTCATTCAGACCAACGAGCTCCACGAGGGAACCACCCGAGCGGAACTTGCGCATCACCTGATCGAGGGCAGCGACACCGCTTTGATCCCAGATGTGGGCACCTGACATATCAATGGTGATTCGCTGCGGATGATCATGCAGATCAAACCCTTGCACGAAATACACCTTGCTTACAAAGAAGAGCTGACCGGTGACGCGATACAACCGTTCATCCTCATTGGGATCAATGGTCTCCACATGAATCACCTTGGCGACTTTTCGGCTGAACAGGATCCCGGCTAGGGCTACACCGGCAAGCACGCCGAGGGCCAAGTTATGGGGAGTGGTGAGCATGGTGACGGCAAAGGTCATCAGCATCACGGAGGTATCGCTCTTGGGAATGCGGCGCAGGTTCCGCAGTCCATTGATGTCTGCCGTGCTAACGGCGATGCTGATCATGACGGCCACGAGGGCTGCCATCGGGATCTGCTTAAGCCAGGCACCGGCAAGCAGGATCATCGCCAGGAGGCTGACACCTGAAAAAAATGTGGAGAGGCGGGTCCGGCCACCGTTCTCCACGTTCATCACCGACTGCCCCACGAGAGCGCAACCGGCCATACCGCCAAACAACGAGGAGACGATGTTGGCCACCCCCTGCCCTCGGGCTTCAACGTTTTTGTTGGTTGTGGTGTCCGTCTTGTCATCCAGGATGTCCTGAGTGAGGAACGTCTCCATCAGCCCCACAAGGGAAATGGCCATGGCAGTGGGCAACACCATGCCGAGGGTGTCGAGGTTGAACGGCACCCCTGCAGGGCCAAACGGAAGGCTGAACGTGGGCAGTCCATTAGGCAGGGTGCCAAGACTGCTCACTGTGGGGATGTCAAAACTGAATCCCACGCTGATCAACGTGAGCACGACGATCGCCACAAGTTGGGAGGGAACGACCTTGGTGAGCCGCGGCAGTCCATAAATGATCACCAAGCCCAGCAGCACCAACCCCCAGACGACGGGGATCTGAGCGCCGTGGGGAAGAAGATCGGCCCCGTGGCTTCCATCGCCGGCATGCAAGTTGAGTCCCAGTTGGGGCAACTGCGCCTGAAAAATCAGCAGCGCCAGTGCATTGACGAACCCGCTCAGCACCCCCTGGGGAACGAAACGCATCTGATAAGCCAAGCGCAGCCAGCCCCAGAGGATCTGCAGGACACCCGTCACCAGGCCGGCCACCATGAGGTACTGCACCCCCAGGCCGGCACCCTTCGCTTCACCTGCCGCCACCAGACCTGTCATCAACAGGGCTGTTGAACCCGTGGCGGAGGTGATCATCGCCATCCGACTTCCCACCACCGCAATGGTGAGGGACAGACAGAATGCTCCGAACAATCCGACCTTGGGATCCACCCCAGCGATGCCGGAGAAGGCAATCGCCTCTGGAATCATCGCGAACGCCACAACCAGACCAGAAAGGAGGTCTTTGGTAGGGCTGGAGAACCATTGGTTCAACAACGATGGACTGGACCGTTTGGCCATGACGGCACGTCGCGGGCAGCGGCGACCGTAGATCAGAGGGAGGGAAGGTTGCCTGCTGGATCCCGCTCCCGTTTCAGGGTACGCAACTCAGGCAGGTACGCACCGAAAGCCTGTTGAAGGACGCGCTTGTGCCAGGGCAGATGTTCATGCAGCTGGGCCAGATGCACACCCGGACAGATGGGGGATAAGAGCGACCAGACCTTCTGAAGCCAGCCAAGACTGCTTTGCCGCTGATCAGCATCGCCGGCGGCCCATGCAGCTGTGATCCATGGCTTCCAGACAGCATCGCGATGGATGAAGGCGCTAGCTTGCCATCCAACCCGTCCAGTCTGACCACCGAGCTGCTGGCCAGCCAAGCTGCAGGACGGATGGGGCCGCTCACGCATCAAGGCAGTCAGCTCGGGCAACACCTCTCGCCATCGGGGCGCTGCAGCCGGTCCGAGCAAGCCCAGAACCTCGCTATGGATGCGGGTGTCGTTTGCAGACTGACCGCCGAGGGGAGGCAATTGATGCTGACCATCAATCGCATGGCTGCCTTGGAATGGCTCCTCTGACACCTGCAGCAGATCAACGGTGGCGTTGTATCGCCAAGACCACTGCAATGAACGACTGTTTGGCCAGGCTTCCGCTTCAGCGATCCAGACGGGCAACTCCGTAAGTTCAATCGTGTCTTGACGGATCCAGAGGGGTGCCAGGGGCCATGTGGCCAGTGTCACATGGGTGATGACTGCAAGAAACGGAGCAGCTCCACAAAGCCCTCTCCACTCTCGATCAACCGATGGTCGGAGATTGAACGACTCTCCGTTTCCCCAGACCCCCTCAATCTGCGTCAGCTGATCAATCGCTAGGCCATGGCTGCGGCTGAGTGGCCCGACACCTCCAGTCAGCACGTAACCCACCCCCGGCAAACAGGACAGTCCAGCCCCAACGGTGCGGCCTCTGGCGGCGAGATGGTCCAGAACAGAGCTCATGCGACACCCTGCAGCAATCCGGATGGCGCCCTGCTCACCCAACTCCATCTCCTGAAAGCCTGGTCGCATGTCCAGGGTCCAGTGGCCGGGCGCTGCACACCGAGTTGTGGTGCCACCACTACAGACCAAGAGAGGTTTCTGTCCAGTCCAGTCACGCAGCAGTGCCGGCAAGGTGTCCCATGTGGGAGCGATCAGGCCTGCGGCGGCAGCATCCGCGGCAAGGGGATTCAACAGGTCAGCCATGGTGCAGCCAGTACCAGCTCGCCGAATAGGGTCTGACCATTCGATCAGCGAACACACCCCTTTGGCAGCATTCAGCACGGATTGCCCCGATGACCGCCTCGGTGTTTTGATCTGCGGCCACGGCAGCCGAAACCGTCTTGCGGTGGAAGAGTTCGCCCAGATGGTGGACTCGCTCCGGCCAAGGCTGCAACCTCTCCAGGTGGAACACGGCTATCTGGAGTTTGCCCGGCCGATTCTGAGGGATGGTCTCGATGCGCTTCGCGCCAAGGGTGTGACCCGTGTTCTGGCCATACCAGCCATGTTGTTCGCCGCTGGACATGCCAAGAACGACATCCCTTCCGTTCTCAACACCTACACCGCCGAAACGGGTCTGACGATTGACTACGGCCGGGAATTGGGGATCGACCGATTGATGGTGGCCGCAGCAGGAGCCCGGGTGCGCGAAGCGCTCACTCGGGCCAACGACGATGTCCCAAAAGCTGAAACGCTGCTGGTGGTCGTGGGTCGTGGTTCATCGGATCCCGATGCCAATTCCAACGTCGCCAAGGTGACGCGGATGCTCGTGGAGGGCTTCGGGTTCGGATGGGGTGAAACGGTGTACTCGGGCGTGACATTCCCACTGGTTGAGCCTGGTCTTCGCCACGTGATCCGCCTTGGATTCCGGCGGATCATCGTTGTTCCCTACTTTCTCTTCACAGGGGTTCTGGTGAGCCGGATTCGCCAACACACCCAGCGCGTCGCCGACGATCACCCGGACGTGGAGTTCCTCTCAGCCGGATACCTGGGAGACCATCCGCTGGTGGTCGATACCTTCCGGGAACGCGTTGAGGACGTGTTGCGAGGTGACACCGCGATGAACTGCTCCTTGTGCAAGTACAGAGCCCAGGTGCTGGGGTTCGAACAGGACGTCGGACGCGTTCAGGAAAGCCACCATCACCATGTTGAAGGCCTGGCCGAGAGCTGCACTCTCTGTGAACTGGAGTGCACCGGTGCCTGCCAGCCCGACGGCATGGCTGCCGCCCATCACCACCAGCACAGCCACGAGCATGCCCATAGCCACGGGCATGGCCATCACCATCCTCCCTATCCACACGCGGACCATCCGCTCGGCCCTTCAACCCTCGGCTCGTCAGACCTCCCTCAAAAGCCTTAAGAGAATCCATCGATCTCACCCTGCGATACCACTCGGTCTTGGGTCGGACCCATGGGACTCCCCCTGATCAGATTTTTTTATCACTTGATCGACCCAGGGGTTTTCAGGTCGTTTTCCACAGACCTGCACCCCTTTTCCACAACGTCTCGATCAACCCCTCCCCTCAAGACATGAACTTGTGAAGATCGGGCCATCCCTGACAAACCCCTTGACAGGCATGAGGGTGATCACCCAAGAGCAAGCGAAGGTTGCACCTTGACATCAAAACCTATTGCAGCGCAACGAGTCTCAAATCAAGAATTCATCAGAGCCTTGCAATCTGGCCGCTTTGACGTGTCCCCTGGTTCTGTGGCTTTCTTGGGGAGGGATCGGGTTACGCCAAGACGCTTATGGATCGAAATCATCTGGAGCGATGCCATGACGTGGGTGTCACCACGCAAGGCGATTGCACGCCTGCCTACGTCAGCCTCGAGGCAGAAATTCCGGAGGTTTTGTACCGAGGGATGAAGGAGTTCATCGTCAACCATCCGAACTGGGACCAGTACCGGGTGATGAGTTCAGCCCTGGCCCACTTCTTGTTCCAAAACGGATGCGGAGAACGCGCCGTCACAGACCACTATCTCGACGATCTCTTCATTCGGCCGGAGAACTGAGCGCGATCCGGCAAGCCCGGCGCGACACCGCCATCATTGTTAAAGTTGGACTTTGCCAGGCCGATGTCGGCCAACAAGCTCCATCAACCACCAGCACATTCGGAGCACGCCAGAGTCGGTTGTAGGGGTCGAGAACGCTCGAGAGTTCAGATGAGCCCATCGGAGCACCCCCCAACTCGTGGATGTAATAACCAGGCGGAGCCGCGCCAGCGGCCAGAGCGATAGCTCCCTCCAGAAAAGGCTCGATTAAGGGGAGATGGAACAAATCCTTGATGGGAAGGGCCCGACCAGCTGCTGCATCAATGCATTCATGCATGGTGCGACGCATATGACGCACCATTGCCAGTTCGTTCTCTCCCCAGCCACAGGCGATATGGGGCACAGCGAGTCCCCATCGATCGACCCGACTGCTTAAACAAACGCGGTTCTCTGCACGGGGGAGCACCTCTCCATGACCGATCAAGAACCCAGTGCTGCTCGATGGATCGCGCTTAAGCCATGACGGCGGATCAAAACGGCTGATCCCCCCCCAGAGTCCGTAACCGCCTTGGAAGTCTGGAGAATCCAGCACTCGGCCAAAGGGAACAAAGAAACTTCCAGCACCACTCAGCGCAGGTTGCGGCTGATCAGGGGCCACCGCCAGTGAAAAGAACTGACTGGTGGAGACATGATCCATCAGCCGGGTACCGAGCCTTCCGGATGGATCGATCAATCCGCCGGGCTGTTGATCCTCCCTGGACCGCAGTAGCAGCGCCAGAGACTGAATCGTCGACGCGCAGATCACAATCCGATCAGCCTCGAAGCAGTGGCGACTGCCGCTTGTCTGGTCAACCGTGATCACACCGGTCGCGCGGGCAGCATCAGCGGACATGGTGAGACGATCGACCATCTGATCGCTGAGCAGGGAGACACGCCCCGTAGCCAGAGCGCGGGGCAATGTGCTGCCGCGACTGCTGGATCGCGGCCATGGGCCGTCCTGCGCAGGGTTATGGGGTGCGAATCCTCTGGAATGAATCAAGGAGAAGCCCAGACGTTCCCGAACGGCCGCGGCGAATTGAGATTCGGCTTCGGTCAACGGCAACGGACCGGTGCCCTCGCCATCCGGCAGCTGCACGAGCCCATCCCGAGAACCATGGATGGCGAGGAAACGCTCCAAAAAGGAGTAGTGCGCGTTCAGATCTGAGGAGCGAATCGGCCAACTGGCCCACTCCCCCTCCACCTCGACCCCCGCGAAATCTTGATCCGAGAGGCGGAGCGTGATGCCGCCCCAGGTGAGGCTGCGGCCTCCCACCTGCCAGCCGCGGGTCCAGAGGAAGGGGCGATCTGGGGGATGGTCGTAAGGATGCTGCTGCTCATCGATGTACAGGCGCGGATTGGCCTTCCAGTAGCCGGGATGCTGGGCCTGGCGTCGATGGCGGCCGCTGCTGATGCCTGCGATGCGACGCAGCATGTTGGCCGGCGCGGAGCCAATGGCTTGCGTACTGGAGAGATCAGGCCCGGCTTCAATGACAAGGACTGTGGCGCCTCCCTCTGCCAGGGTCATCGCAGCGACACCGCCACTGGCACCTGAGCCGACCACAATCGCGTCCCAGTGTTTCTTGAATTGCTCCGGTCGGCCGGCCATGGATCGGAGAGAGTTCGAGCAACCATCTCCTGACGGAGATCGCTGAATTCAATCAGATCGATCGTGGAGCGCTCAGGTGATGAACATCGGCCTCAGGCTCAGCAACAGAATTGAACAACACAGCTAGGGTGATTGGACTGCAAATGTCTACCCATGACAGATGGCGAGACAACGATTCTGATTGCCGACGATGAAGCCAATATCTTGATGCTGTTGGAAATGGAACTACAGGCAGATGGTTATCAAACAATCTGCTGCAATGACGGTTCGGAAGCTTTGGCAAAGATCAGAGAGATGCCGCCGTCTGTCGCACTGCTTGATTGGAATATGCCGATCATTAGTGGGTTGGATGTTTGCAGACGGTTGCGTGATACGGGAAGCTCTTTGCCAGTGATCATGATCACGGCACGGGATGAAATGGACGACAAGATTGCCGCACTGGAATCTGGGGCGGATGACTTCATCTCCAAGCCATTCAACATTCGTGAAGTTCTGGCGCGCGTGAAAGCGTTGGTGAGACGCAGCTCACCAACCACAAGCGACGTGATCACAGCGAAGGAACTAAGTCTTAATTGTGCCGAAAGACGCTGCACTTATCATGGCCAAGACATTTCATTAACGGTGCGTGAGTTCGACCTGCTGGAATGCTTTATGCGCAACCCCAGGCAAGCACTCAGCCGGGGTCAGCTCATCCAGAATGTTTGGGGTGAGGACTACTTTGGCGACGACAATGTGGTCGACGTTTACGTTCGATATCTGAGAAAAAAACTGGAGTCAACCCATCCAGACAGAATCATTCAGACCGTTCGCGGCATTGGCTTTGCTCTGCGCTTTGAGCCTGTCGAATAAGCGAACCTTGAAGACCGAACATCCAATCATCTGAACATCCAATCAACTGAACATTCAGATATGCCCACAGGCTCGAACTCTTTTCTGCTGGGAATTAAAGCTATTTTTTGCAGACTGGCTTCAATCAGTTCTCTGTCGCCTCGAGCTTTGAATGATCTGCTTGGGCAGGGGAACTTCAATATCATTGTCTTTGAAACATGTCCATACAGCCTGTCGCACACTACTTGTAGCGGTTAGGCTTTTCAGTGGGTCATCAAGAAAATACCTCAAACTATATTCAATACTCAATGCATTTTGATCAACAACAAAAGCAGTCACTGTAGATTTCTGGCAAACGCCTTCAATCGAACCAGGAATGCTTTCTAAAAGCTCAATAATATGATCAGGCTGGTAACAGGTTGCTGTATAGATTCTGATTTCACAACGTCGCTTACGGCCAAGCCTGCTGTAAGAGACTGTTTGATTCGAAAAGAATTCATTGTTTGGGATAAAGAGCTCTGCATTATCTCTCTGTCTCCACAATCGTGCTGCACGTGGAGACAATGCCTCAACGCGACAAGCATCGCTATCAACAACGATAACATCACCAGGACGGATCGAGCCCTCGAGCATCAACCAAATTCCACTAATGAAATTAGCAGCAAGATCACGCAATCCAAAGCCAAGGCCCGCCGAAAACGAAGCCAAGACAGTGAGCAATATTGTTGACCTAATACCCAACGAGACAAGAATTAAAACAAACACAACAGCGACAAAAATATAACCAAACAAGTTTGCAATGATCTTCGCCGATTGAGCCGTCGATTGAAGGACGATACGAGCGAAAAACGAAACAGCAGCATCAACCAAAGGCAGAGAAATAATCGCAGCGTAGATCAATCCAACGGACCTTACTAATTCAGCAATTGACACAACACGAATCTCCCCCTCGCCAACCTTATAATCCCAAACTTTAATACTCCAAAGTGGCTCAAATCCACTGGCTTTAATAATTAAAATCAGGGAAACAACGATGACAGCCGGCCGGGCAAACACCGTCATAAAATGCCTAATGCTTAAGGCTCCAAAGATTTTACCCGCTAAAATTTCACTCAGAGCCAAAATCGATATTGCGCCCAAAATGGCACCATTCACCACGAGAAATCGATTGGGCAAAGCGAACAAATAAATGGCCCCAGCCAATGCAAAACTGGACAAACAACCAAATGGGATGAGATATCCAGAAGAGATTTTCCTAAAATAAATGCGATGCAAAAGCGGCACTAAGCCATACAAGCTAATGAGAAATAGAATTTGAACGTAGAGCTCAGGGCGCTGAAGAACAGAAGAAATATAGTTCAGCATTATCACTCTCCCGAATCGTCTTGCAATACATGTTCAGGATCAAGCTGATGCTCAACTTCGGCATCCATACGAGCAGGGAGTTTTGACAGACGACTTCGAAGTAAACTGACATACTTGCGAATTACTTCTTCATCAGTCTTAGGCTGTGAAGCAAAGAAATCACTAAAGAATTCATGATATTCCATATTCACCCTATCATCCCTAAGCAACGTCGATGGCAAAATATTTCCATGGGAAGATGCATCAAGAATTGCTTCGATGTCTCGAAACAATTCCAACTCAGCACGTTCATGCAATTCAAACTGCTCTAAATCAAGATACTTAGAAAGCTCGGAAAATTTACCATTATTCCTCAACCAAAAAGAGGAGTCAATCAACTGATTGATCCATTCAAAAGCATACTTCTGTTGGCCCCTCGAACTCTGCCGACCCATACTCACAACCATCACATTTGGATTGCCAATCGCTGGAACTCCTTCTTTCACACCTGGCAACAAAGACACCATTAAGTCCGACCCCATGGTGCGATCGAGTCGCTCTATGGAACTATTCCGGCAGGGCATCCAGCCGATCAGTCCATTCTCAAAATCTTTTAATCGCTGGTTACCAAATCCGCGATCGTAATATTTTTTTGACGGCTTTACTCTCCACTTCACACTTTCCTCTGGAGTTAAAAGTTCATTTTCTTCACCTCGAGCATTTCTAGCAAACTCAATAAAATTTGGGATTATTTTCTCATCAAAAGAATAATCATCCGCGAAAATCATCTTTAACTCTTCCTGGTTAATTTCGCCAAACGCACTTCCGAAGTAAGAAAATTCAGACCACCTCATCAACACAGCCTGAAAGGGTGCCTTGAGCTCAGCAGAAGGGAGTTCAGCAAAGCTGGCAGGCATTGACTGAATTAACGTCTTGTTTCCACAGGCGTATTGGCTCTCAATAAAAACAGGAAGTGAATAGTAAGTGTTTTGCTTAACAGATAATATGCCGGCAACAATTTTATAGCGCTCACTCCAAGGCAAAGGTTTTTTGATTTCAAAGGGTTTTAACATCTTTCTGGCTCTCATCTTCCTAGCAGTCAATTCCGAGGACACAATCAAATCAGGCCCCAAGCCATATTGATTGCGTTCCTCAACCAAATCAGCAAGCTTGCTTTCCGGCAAAGCACTTAAACGAACATCTGCGTTTTCAAGCCACCTAGGTACTTTTTGAAGGATTATCTCTTTCGACACATCAAACTGCTCGTTTTGTGCATCGTCTTTGGCAAATCCAGGGATGCCCACATAAACAGTAATGACCGGCCGAATCCCCATTGGATTTATCGCTTGGCTGCAACCTGTCAAGGCAAGGCAAGGAAGGCAAGCCAAGATCCAACAAACTGACGGCCGAAATACGATTTTTTGGAGACGAGTCTGGATTGTTCTGACCAGCACCGCGTCAGCCATCCAATTGCTTGGACCTTAGACAGATGATGACGACTTGTCCGTCAACGTCGACAAAAAAAAGCCGCGGAAGCGACTTCTTAGAACGATAAAAGTTGGTGGCGGGGGGGAGATTTGAACTCCCGACCTTCGGGTTATGAGCCCGACGAGCTACCAGACTGCTCTACCCCGCGGCAGCTCAACGATCATACACAGCGGTGTCGCTAAACACACTGGGATAGATCAACTCTGCTGGAACTGCAATGCACCATTGACCTCCAGATGCACGCCAGGATTGACGATCAACACCTGCTCCTCAAGTTCCTGCAGACCCATCGGCGTCAGCCATTCGAGCTGATGCAGCAGATGCAAGGCGACAGCCTGCTTGGCACGGCGGGAACCATCCTCCACTTTGATCGCAACACCGAGTCCCTCACCGATCCGGCTGAGGCACTGAATTCCCTCGGCACCACCTTTGCTGAGCACTTGCCCATGGCTGCGGCGCATTAATTCGGTATCAAACCTGCCCTCCCCTGCGATCAGATCGGGATGGGCCAGCATCGCGCGACTGATCTGTTCGAGTTCGGCATGGCGCGACGCCCCGAGATGGGCATACAGCAGTGCCATCTGAGCCAGTTGAAGCCGCAAGGTTGGTGCTCCGCAGTCATCACGCGCTGCCACCAGCTCCTCAGCGGGCAATCCCAGCAGCTCGGCAACGCGGCGATTGATTTCCACCTGCAGAGGATGCTCGCTCTGCAGATAGGTCTCCAGAGGCCAGGCCATCTTGCGGCTGGTGGCCAGAAACGCCGCATGTTTCCCAGAGCAGTTGTGCTGCAATGGACTTTCAGCATTCAGCGGGACTGGACATTGCAGCTGGGAGGTCTCCAACTCTCCTTTCCACAGCAACTTGAAGGCCTCGCGCGCATGAACATTGGTGCCGGCATGGGAGGCACAGCTGATGGCGACGCCTCGATCCCCCACATCCATTTGATCAGCCGCCCCGCTGCTCAGGAATGGCAGGGCCTGAAATGGCTTTAACGCCGAACGGATGAACGTTTCATAGCCCGGATCACCCGCACACATCAGCACCCGGCCGCGTCCATCACAAACCACGGCATGCACCCGATGCACCGACTCGCTGATGCAGCCGCGCCGCAAAGTGACCTGAAGCGGCGGCGTACTGGAGCGCGGTCCGGCATTGAACCCGGAGGAGAGGGTCATCCTCGTTTGCGACCTGGCTTCAGAGAGCCTGACAGAGGCTTGAACCCACAAGAATCACACCGGTCGCCAAGGCCATCGCCCGAGCCAAGCGCCCCAAGATTGGTCGCACTTCGTGCCGTGCAACCAGAAGATCACGTTCTCGCCAGGAGAGCGGTTTTTCCCAGGTCTGCCCGTCGTACCAGCCGGATTCTTCGTAATCCACGCTTTCCGACAGCAGTCGTTTCATCACATAGGTCCAGCCCAACCACTGCCGCATCAGGAGAAACAACGGCAACACCACAGCCGCCACACCACCTGCCAACACCAACCTCAGCGGGTCACGGCTGAGAACGAGGCTTCCGCTGGCGACCAGCGTGCTGACGGGCAACATCATCAACCAGCTGATCAGCAGACTCCTCAGAAGGGATGGGGACGTCCCAGCCGGCCATGAAAAGAACCAGGACTGTGAGAGTTGTTGAAATTCGTCGAGGGGACGTTGCTCAGGCGGAACGGGACAGACAACGGTTTCGACCATGGCTTCAATCCAGAAAACCGCGTTGTGTTCAGTCCGAACTTAGAAACGAGCGGATCTCACCGTGATTCCAGAACGCCTCAAGGTCGTAATAGCCCCGTTCTCCAGGCTGAAGAACATGAACAATCAGTTCGCCGTAATCGAGCAGGGCCCAGCGTCCTTCATTGACCCCTTCCTTGCGCAGCGGAAGTCGCTCCGCTTCCGCTTCCAGCCGATCCTCAACTGACCCGGCAATCGCCCGGACCTGCACATCTGAATTGCCTCCAGCAATCACCATCCAATCGGCAAGGCTTGAGACCTCATCAACCCGGATCAAACGGATATCCGTGGCCTTGCGGTCGTCACAGGCATCGGCGGCAAGCTCGGCCAGCTGATCACTATCCATAAACATTCTCACTGGTCACGGAACTGCGGGACCCTTCCTGCTGTGCCATTTCAGCCCGAGCCTTGCTGGCACTCTTGCGCAGCGCTTCCAGACGGTCTTCATAAAAGCTGCGGCGCCGTTTCTTCCGCGTCTGCTCCACAAGTTCCTTCAAAGCACCACCGAGGCTGCGATAAGCATTGGGGACGCTGTAGCCAAAGCGGCAGGCCAGATCAATGGCTCGCTCGTCAGCGCTGATGGCGTCCTGCAACCGTTTCTCGGAATTGTTCTTCAGATACAGCCGATATCCGGCGAATCCAGACAAGCCGAGGGCCATAAGCAGAAGCAACCCGTCCTGAACCCAGAGTTCGCCGATCGCACCGCCCAAACCAATCGCCAGAGCTGCCATCTCCCAACCATCCCGTGGGATGGTGTCGTTCTGGATGCGACCAACCTCGTGCCAGAACAGCAGATTGCGATGGTCGAGAGCCAATTGATCCCAGTGATCCAGGTCAACCTGGATCTCCACCTCATCGCGACCGATCTCCTCAAGGGTGATCAGTGGGGGCTCGACCGCAGCGGCGGACTCGACGAACACCCAGCTCTGCATCTCCGGTGGCAGCAGCCCCTTGAGGCGCTGGAGCTCACTCATCGCGTCCTGATCAGATCACTGTCTTAACGGTAGCGAGGCCACCAAGCAGAACCGCATGGACAACAGACCGTCGCAGCTGCGTGGGAAGCTGATTGGGTTTGGCTGAACACGAGCGCTCATGCCACGGCGGACCGATCTGAATCGCATCCTGCTGCTGGGATCTGGGCCGATTGTCATCGGTCAGGCCTGTGAATTCGACTACTCAGGCACACAGGCCTGCAAAGCACTGCGGGCCGAGGGATACGAAGTCATCCTGGTGAATTCCAACCCCGCGTCGATCATGACGGACCCGGGGATGGCAGACCGGACCTATATCGAACCGCTCACACCGGATGTCGTGAAGCGGGTGATCGAGACCGAGCGACCCAATGCTCTGCTGCCGACCATGGGCGGGCAGACAGCCCTCAACCTCGCCGTCACCCTTGCTGAGAACGGAACACTCGAACGGTTCGGGGTCGAGTTGATCGGCGCGGATCTCAAAGCCATCCAGAAAGCTGAAGATCGACTGCTGTTCAAGCAGGCCATGGAACGAATTGGGGTGAGAGTCTGTCCTTCGGGGATTGCTTCATCCATGGAGGAAGCGGAAGCCGTTGGCGCCGCAATCGGCAGCTTCCCAAGGATCATTCGCCCCGCCTTCACCCTTGGTGGCAGTGGTGGTGGCATCGCTTACAACCCTGAGGAATATGTCGCGATCTGCAAAAGCGGTCTTGAGGCGAGTCCCGTCTCACAAATTCTGATCGAACAATCCCTGCTGGGCTGGAAGGAGTTCGAGCTGGAGGTGATGCGCGATCTCGCCGACAACGTCGTGATCGTGTGCAGCATTGAGAACCTCGATCCAATGGGCGTGCACACCGGTGATTCGATCACCGTTGCACCGGCGCAGACGCTCACCGATCGCGAATATCAGCGACTGCGTGATCAATCGATCGCGATCATCCGAGAGATCGGCGTGGCCACCGGAGGCAGCAACATTCAGTTCGCCATCAACCCTGCGGACGGAGAGGTTGTGGTGATCGAGATGAATCCCCGGGTGAGCCGTTCATCCGCGCTTGCCAGCAAAGCCACAGGGTTTCCGATTGCCAAGATCGCTGCCCGCCTCGCTGTTGGATACACCCTCGACGAAATCCTCAACGACATCACCGGTAAGACGCCGGCCTGCTTCGAGCCAACCATTGATTACGTGGTGACGAAGATCCCACGCTTTGCCTTTGAAAAATTCCGCGGTAGTCCTGCTGTGCTCACCACATCGATGAAATCGGTGGGTGAAGCGATGGCGATCGGCCGCTGTTTCGAAGAATCGTTCCAGAAGGCGATGCGATCCCTAGAAACCGGTTTGTCCGGCTGGGGAGCGGACCGCCCAGAACCTGATCTCACCGACAGCGAGATCGATCGGCTGCTGCGAACACCATCACCTGAGCGGATCCTGACCGTGCGGACCGCCATGCTGCGCGGGCGCAGCGATGCGACCATCCATGCCCTCAGCAGCATCGATCCCTGGTTCCTCGCCAAGCTGAGACTGCTGATCACAACTGAGCAGGAGCTGTTGAGCAATCAACGCCTAGAAGACCTCGATGGCTCCGCACTACTGACACTGAAACAACGGGGCTTCTCCGATCGGCAGATCGCCTTCACAACCGGGAGCGATGAACTCAGCGTGCGGAGTCATCGACATGCTCTTGGTGTCCGCGCAATTTTTAAAACAGTCGACACCTGCGCTGCAGAGTTTGCCTCGACGACGCCGTACCACTACTCGACTTACGAACGGCCGCTCCAGCGGTTCAACGAGCGAGGCGATCTGGTCAACCTGGCTCCGGCAAATGAAGTGCACCGGGTCAACACCGGCCGGAAAATGATGATTCTGGGAGGGGGGCCTAATCGAATTGGTCAAGGAATCGAATTCGATTACTGCTGCTGTCATGCCTCATTCGCAGCACAAGACCAGGGCCTGACCAGCGTGATGGTCAACAGCAATCCCGAAACGGTCTCAACCGACTACGACACAAGCGACAGCCTCTACTTCGAACCCTTGACGCTTGAAGATGTTCTCAACGTGATCGAAGCGGAGCGCCCCGATGGCGTTGTTGTGCAGTTCGGCGGACAAACCCCTCTGAAACTCGCCATCCCCCTTCTGCGCTGGCTGAACAGCGACGACGGACGCGCCACCGGCACTCAGATCTGGGGGACATCGCCGGAATCGATCGACCGCGCTGAAGACCGTGAACAATTCGAATCGATCCTGAGTGATCTCGACATCCGCCAGCCACGCCATGGGCTTGCCCGCAGTGAAGAAGAGGCCCGGGCGGTGGCCTCCAGGGTGGGCTATCCGGTCGTGGTACGTCCCTCCTATGTGCTGGGTGGACGGGCCATGGAGGTGGTTTTCGATGAAGCTGAGCTCAACCGCTACATGCATGAAGCGGTTCAGGTTGAACCCGACCACCCCGTCCTGATCGATCAATACCTCGAGAACGCGGTTGAGGTGGATGTGGATGCATTGTGCGACCACACCGGTACGGTCGTGATCGGTGGCCTGATGGAACACATCGAACCTGCGGGGATTCACTCCGGGGATTCGGCATGCTGCCTCCCGGCGGTCTCTCTCGGAGAGCATGCCCTGAACACAATTCGCGAGTGGAGCAAGGCACTGGCCCTCGCTCTCGAAGTGAAGGGCCTGATCAATTTGCAATTCGCCGTCCAGCGTGACCTGGATGGACGTGAAATCGTCTACATCATCGAAGCCAATCCGCGGGCATCGCGAACGGTCCCCTTCGTTGCCAAGGCCACGGGCAAGCCCCTGGCACGCATCGCCACACGGCTGATGGCCGGTGAAACCCTGACCGAAGCTGGGCTGTTGCAGGAACCTCAGCCACCACTGCAGGCGATCAAGGAGGCTGTGCTCCCGTTCAGGCGTTTCCCTGGTGCCGACACCGTGCTCGGACCTGAAATGCGCTCAACGGGTGAAGTAATGGGTTCCGCCGACAGCTTCGGCATGGCCTATGCAAAAGCGGAGCTGGGTGCTGGCGAAGCTCTTCCCACCAGCGGCACGGTGTTTCTCTCCACCCACAACCGTGACAAGCCGGCACTGGTCCCTGTGGCAGCTCGGTTGATCGAACTGGGGTTCCAGGTGATCGCGACCACCGGTACAGCCCAGGCGCTGCGCGATGCCGGACTCAAAGTCCAGTCAGTTTTGAAGGTGCATGAGGGTCGTCCCAACATCGAAGACCTGATCCGCTCCAATCAGGTTCAGCTGGTGATCAACACCCCGATCGGTCGTCAGGCCGCCCATGACGACAAATACTTGCGCCGTGCCGCACTGGATTACGCCGTTCCAACCGTGACGACCCTGGCGGGTGGCCGTGCAGCAGTCGAAGCGATCGCAGCTCTGCAGCAACAATCCCTTCTCTCCATTCATGCACTTCAGGACATTCATGCTCAGCGGGTCTGATCGGTAGGGTTGAAAGCCTTTCCTGTGCTGTCCCGCTGTGACCGTTTCAGCCTCCCCTTCCAACGCGGCAAAGCCCGGCAGCGATTGCAGGGATTCCTTCCGGCGTGCCTACGAGAACCGCTACACATGGGCTCCCGGTTTTGGTGGCTACACGGGCCGTTGCATCTGGGAACAGGATGATCGTCGAGTGGAGGGCCGTTTTCAGGTTGGAGCTGATCTGAAAGCAAGCGTTGAGGGCATCGACGATCCCGACGTGTTGAAGGCGATGAATTCACAACTTTGGGAGGTGGCGATTCACCGTGTTCGCCGCAGCTTCGAACAGACCCATGGCTCGAACACGTTCACCGCTGGCGAGACAGATGCGGTGGGAACCGAAGTGATCATCGGCGGAAAAGGCGAAGGGGATCGCTACCGCATCAAGGACGATGTCGTCACGATGGTTCACCGCCACATCCACGGCACCGTCGTCACCATCTACACCACTGAGGTGACTGACACGGGGGCTGGCTACCTGAGCCACACCTACACGAGTCAATACGCCGACCCAGCCACGGGAGACGCGCGCGGTGGACGCAGCAGCTTCAAGGACACCTTCACTCCCCTGCCAGGAGAGGGACCCTGGGTTCTATCAGAACGGGTGATCGCCACCGAAGCCCACGGCGACACACCCGCCGGCTCCCAGACCTTCCGCTTCGAAGATCTCGAAGCGCTTTGAGATGATTGCCGGCGCCTGCCAGCTGTGAGACCATCCGCGCAAGTTGCGCTTCAAGGATGGACGGTCTGGAACAGGCCATCAAAGCGGTCAATGGGCCAATCAACAGCGTTGTCTGGGGTTGGCCCACTGTCATTTTGATCGCCATCACCGGCATCGTTTTGATGATCGGCTTGCGGTTCATGCCCCTGCAGCGCCTGGGGTATGGCGTCTCAATGATGTTCAGGCCCAGCGAGGCTGGGAACGACGGTGAGATCACTCCCTTCCAGGCGTTGATGACATCGCTCTCGGCGACGATCGGCACCGGAAACATCGCCGGAGTTGCCGGCGCGATCGCCGTCGGTGGTCCAGGTGCTGTTTTCTGGATGTGGGTGATCGCCATCTTCGGGATTGCGACAAAGTACGCCGAAGCCGTGCTTGCAGTTCAGTTCCGCCAAACAGATGCCGAGGGCAACCATGTCGGCGGTCCGATGTATTACATCCGTAATGGCCTTGGCAGCGGATGGAGCTGGATGGCAGGGTTCTTTGCCCTGTTCGGAATGCTGGCCGGGTTTGGGATCGGGAACGGCGTTCAGGCCTTTGAGGTCTCCTCGGCGCTGAGCCTTGTCGGAGTGCCAAAACTCGTGACTGGGGTGGTCCTGGCGGCCCTTGTCTTCGCCGTTGTGATCGGCGGTATTCGCCGAATCGCACAAGCGGCCTCGGCCATCGTCCCGCTGATGTCAGTTCTATATGTAGCGGCCTGCCTGCTCGTCCTGCTCCTAAACATCGGTTCTGTCCCCGAAGCGTTCGCCACAATCTTTTCCAATGCCCTCTCCGGGAAGGCTGCTGCAGGTGGCGCCCTTGGACAGGTTGTGCTGATGGGCTTTAAACGCGGGATCTTCTCGAATGAAGCCGGACTCGGCAGTGCTCCGATCGCTCATGCAGCGGCCAAAACCGATGACCCCGTCCGCCAAGGCACAGTGGCGATGCTTGGCACCTTCATCGACACCCTGATCATCTGCACGATGACGGCTCTTGTGATCATCACCACAAAAGCCAACCTGTTCCTCAATGAGGCCGGGGACAAACTCAGCGGTTCTGACCTCTCGATCGCCGCTTTCAATGCTGGAATCTCCGGTAGCGGATTTGTTGTCACCCTCGGACTTGTGGTGTTTGCCTTCACCACAATTCTTGGCTGGAGCTTCTATGGAGAGCGTTGCACCACCTATCTGTTTGGAGAAAAGGCAGTGCTTCCCTTCCGGCTGGTCTGGGTCGCCGTCGTCGTGATCGGTGCTGTTGCGGGGGATCGCGGTGTTGTCTGGTCGATTGCCGACACCCTGAACGGCCTGATGGCTCTGCCCAATCTGGTCGCACTGCTGCTGTTGTCTGGAACCGTGTTCCAACTCACCCGGGATTACAAATTCGGCGAGTGATCCACTCAACGAAGCGTTGAAAAAGATCATCAAAAAGGGGGCACTTAGCCCCCTTTCTTTAAGCCGATGTTGAAGCGGTTTTATCCAGCTTCAGATTTCAGTCTTCACCACCAGGCAATGGGGTCACATCCTTGAGTTTCTCGTTCAATTGCATCGCCATGCTCTGACGGCCGACAGCCAGGACCTTGAGGGTGTCTTCATGCATGCGCAGCTGCGCATCTGCCACCTGCATCCCCCGGACCAGTTCCTTGAGCTCATCAGGGAGTGTGTTGAGGTCGTAGCGCTTGCCCTCAAACGTGAGCACTGGATTGGGGTTGTTCGCTGCGGAGTCAGTCATCGATCGATGCCGGGAATAGTCTGGACCGGCGCTAGAACTTTAGTGGTGTTCAGCGATTCTGCAGATCGCGGATGAACTGGCGTTCGCACAGCTCCCGGTAGCGTCCCCCTTGATGCATCAGCTGGTCGTGACTGCCGCGATCAACGATGGACCCCTTCTCAAGCACGACAATTTGATCGGCCTCTTGCACTGTTGCGAGGCGATGGGCAATCACAAGAACCGTTCGGTCGGCCATGGCCCGTCGCAACCCGACCTGCACCGCTGCTTCCGCCTCCGCATCCAACGCACTAGTGGCTTCATCCAGCAGAAGGAGCGCAGGATTGCCCAGCACAGCACGGGCAATCGCGATGCGCTGCAGTTGGCCACCCGAAACATTGGAACCACGCTCCTCCAGGAGCGTGTCGTACCCCCTCGGGAAGGAGCGGATGAAGGCGTCAGCATTCGCGAGTCTGGCCGCCTCGATCACCTCGGCATCGCTGGCAGAGCGCCCGAAACGAATCGCCTCGGCGATACTTCCAGAAAACACAGTGGTGCGCTGGGGAACCAGCGCGACCTGACGTCGCAACTCACGGGCACGAAGCCGACTTAGATCATGGCCATCCAGCAAGATCTGCCCGGACTGACAGGTGTTGAACCGCAGCAGCAATGAGAACAACGTGCTCTTGCCAGCACCGGAGGGACCAACCAATGCCACCACCTGACCAGCGCGGATCTCGAGATCGATCCCATGCAGAACGGGTTCGTTGGCGGTGTAACTGAACACGACGTTCTCCAGCTTCAAATCACCGCGAAGCGCTCCCAGAGGAACAGCATCCGAAGGGTCCGCTGGTTCCTGGGGCTCTCTTTCAATCTGGCGGAGACGACGAAGCGAAGCCTGCCCCTGCTGAAATTCATTGAAGTTGTTGGTGACATGCGCGATCGGATCAATCAGCACGACCAGTCCGGTCAGGTAGCTGCTCAACCCGGCAATCGAGAGATCCCCACTCTGAATTCGCCAGGCCGCAAGGCCGAGCACAGAAAACAACCCAACCACTTCAATCATCCCGACGACGGGATGTTGCAGCGCAACCAGGCTGTAGGTGCGATGACGGGCGCGACGATGTTGATCGATTTCCGACTCAAAACGCTGCTGCAACCAGGGCTCGGCAGCAAAAGCACGCACCAGCGGCAAACCATCGATCGCTTCGCCCAGCAAACCGGCCAGTTCACTCACTTTTTTCTGACTCCGTTCGGTCGCCGCCATCACCCGGGCCCCGAACAGGCTGATCAACCAGACGATCACTGGTGCCAGCAGGACGATGGCTCCTGTCAGCTTCCAATCCAGCCAGAGCATGTACCCCAGTACTGCGATCAACTGCAGAGCGCTGGGGACTGTGTCATGGATGGACTTGTAAAGCACCTCGCTCACACGATCGGCATCCTCCGTGAGCCTGTAGGTGAGGTCCCCTGCTGACAGCTTTTCCAGAGCACCGAGCTCCACGGTCTGCAATCGGCGAAACAGATCACTGCGCAGTTGTTGGCTCACAAGAAGCGCAGGACCTGCAAGCAGCGAGTCCATCCCGAACTGAGCCAGCTTCTGAACGGCAAAAATCGCCACCCCCTGCAGAATCAAGTTGATCACCCGGGGCAGATCACGGGAGCTCAGCGATGGGAACAGATCCCCGGCCAGATTGAGCAGCAGCAAGAAACTGCTCACGTACACGAGCATGCAGGCGAACCCAGCGATCAGCTGACGCAAGTGGGGTCGCAGAAGCGGCAACAACCGCCTGAACCCGGCCTGAGAGGGTTTCAACATGGCGGCACAGTATCAATGTTGTTCTGGCGCCCCTGACTGATGAAGCTCGATCAGTTCCTGAAATGGGTGGGTTGGGTCGCAACCGGTGGTGAAGCCAAACACCACATCCAGGCGGGAGCTGTGACCGTGAACGGTGCGGTGGAAACCCGACGTGGCCGTCAGCTAAATCCAGGCGATCAAGTGAATCTGGGTGGAGAGCAAGCCATTGTGGAAGAAAACCCAACGACCAAGCCCTAGGTTGGCCCGCAGTTCCGATGAGGATCAGGGCGTGCGCAAACGGGTGATCGCCGGCAATTGGAAGATGCACATGACCTGTGCGCAGGCGCGGGACTTCATGGCTGCCTTCCTGCCGCTCATCACCGATCTTCCTGATGACAGGACTGTGGTGCTGGCTCCCCCTTTCACCGCGGTGTCCACCATGGCGGAGTTGGCTGCCGGGAGCTGTGTTGAGATCTCCAGTCAGAACGTGCACTGGCAACCCAAGGGGGCATTCACAGCGGAGATTTCCGCCGAGATGCTTCTGGAACACAAAGTTCGGTATTCGATCGTCGGCCACAGCGAACCCCGGAAATATTTCTCGGAAAGTGACGAACAGATCAACCACAGGGCGCGCGCAGCCCAGTCCCACGGCCTGATTCCCATCGTCTGTGTCGGTGAGAGTGATGAACAGCGGGAACGCGGCGAAGCGGAACGGGTGATCCGTCGTCAGATCGAACAGGGGCTGGAGGGGCTGGACCCGAACAACCTCGTTGTGGCCTATGAACCGATCTGGGCAATCGGCACCGGAAAAACCTGTGAATCACCGGAAGCGAACCGGATCTGCGGTCTGATCCGCAGCTGGGTCGGAGCGACGGATTTGGTTGTGCAGTACGGGGGCTCCGTCAAACCGGAAAACATTGATGAGCTGATGTCGATGAGTGACATTGACGGAGTGCTGGTTGGCGGCGCATCCCTCAAGCCTGAGGGATTCGCCCGGATTGCCAACTATCAAGACAGCTGAGCCCTTGAGCTGGCCAACGGCTTGGCGGCAGCGCACCGCGGTGATGGGGGTGATCAACATCACCCCGGATTCCTTCAGTGATGGTGGACGTTTCCTGAAGACAGAGCACGCTGTGGCTGAAGCAGCGCAACAACTGCAGCAGGGTGCAGATGTTTTGGATCTCGGAGCACAGAGCACCCGTCCTGGTGCAGAGGACGTTGGCGCGGAAGAGGAACTGCGCCGATTGCTTCCGGTTGTCCGGGAAATCCGCAAGCGATTCCCTGCAGCACTCCTCTCCGTTGACACCTTTCTGGCACCAGTGGCGGAGGCTGCGCTCGATGCCGGCGTGAACTGGGTGAATGACGTCAGCGGTGGGCGCCGCGACCCCAACCTCCTTCGCGCGGTAGGTGCTGCGGGTTGTCCGGTGGTGTTGATGCACAGCCGGGGCGACAGCCGCTCAATGGATCAGCTCACCGACTACGGCGACGTTGTGGAGGATGTTCGCAATGGGCTGATCGAACGCACTGAAGCGGCCCTGGCCGCTGGTGTGAAGGCTGAGCAAATCATTTGGGATCCAGGCCTGGGCTTTGCCAAGACACACGCCCAGAACCTGTTGTTGCTGAAAGGTCTAGACATTCTCTGCTCGGAACCGTTTCCGCTCTTGGTCGGCCCGTCCCGCAAGCGATTTATTGGAGCCGTGCTGGATGAACCCCGCCCTCGAGCACGCATCTGGGGAACTGCAGCGGTCGCCTGTCGTTGCGCACAAGCCGGTGTGGCCATCGTGCGGGTTCACGATGTCGGGCCAATGGCCCAGACGCTGACGATGGCCTCCACACTCTGGTGAGGCAGAAGCAGGCTGTCGTCATGCCCGACTCAAAAAGCACGATTTTCATCCAGATCGCGGCTTATCGAGACCCGGACCTTCCAGCCACACTGATCGACCTGATCCACCAGGCCGCTCACCCAGAACGGCTTCATATCGGGATCTGTCTGCAGCTTGAGGACTGTGACCCGACCGAATGGGGAGAGACATCGTTTCCCAAACACCCTTATCTTTCGATCATCCGCTTCCGCGCGGCTGACAGTCAGGGAGCCTGCTGGGCGCGACATCAGGCGCAAAAGTTGTTCCAAGGGGAAGCATTTCTGCTCCAGATCGACAGCCACATGCGGGCTATTCCGAACTGGGATGTGCTGTTATTGCAGACCTGGGCCGAGTGCAGGGATCCATCGGCCGTGCTCAGCGTCTACCCGAATGGTTTTCGCCTGCCCCGCCAGCTGCAACTCGATTCATTGCCCGTGATGGGAGCGCAGCGATTCGATGACTACGGCATCCTCAAATTCCAGGGGATCAGCCGCTACCGCTTGCCTGAGCAGCAACCTCATAAACCCATCGTCAGCGCCTGCGTTGCCGGCGGTTTTCAGTTCGGCCCAGGAGAGATTGTTGCGAGGGTTCCTTACGACCCAAAACTATATTTTTACGGTGAAGAAATCTCGATGTCCGTTCGGTTGTGGACCCATGGTTTCAACATCTATTGCCCTCACCAATTGTTGGTGTTTCACCTTTACAAATCGTTGGCCGCCAATGGTGATCGATCGACAACGCATTGGGCAGACCACAGTGACTGGTTCCAGTTGAATCGTCGTTCTCTGGTGCGAGTGCACACCTTGCTAGGGAGCATGAATCAAGCCCCTGCATCCTTGAAACCCTCAACCGATGATGTTGACGATCTGAACAATTACGGCCTTGGCTGTCAGCGGAGCCTCGAAGCTTTTCAAGACTGGGCCGGGGTGAACTTCGTCAGACAAACAATTAGCGAAGAAGCCATGGCTGGTCATTTCAAAAGTGTCGAATCATGAGTTCAAGGTGCTTCCAAGACCAATCCCAATAATTAAATCATTGTCTTAAATATCATTGTCCCATCGAATCAAAACCACGGAGCAATCAGATTTTCAAATCCAGTTGCGATCAAACCGGAGCATCTTTACGCTACTCCTGACACCTACATCAAAGAGCCTCTCCATCAAAGCAAGCGTAAAGCCGCAATTCTCAGCCGATCCAAAGCGAAAACGGGAAGATTAAAACTAACGTCCATCGAAAGAACAAGTTTTAAGCTTTTCTCAGTCCAGGACAATCAACTGAAGCAGCGGATGCATTCATATAAATTAGATAAAATGAAATCAAGATAAAAATACGAGATTAACATCAATATTAGAATCAGAAAAGCTGGCTCTGAAGCCCGCTTTTAATCGAAAGTTCAATCGGCGGCAACTCCTTCGATCCTGTCCTCAACCTCCTGATAGAGCTCCTGTAGCTGCTGGATATTCTCGTCGGATGTTTCCCAATAACCGCGACCATTTACCTCCAGCAGAGTAGAAACAATGCGTCGGAAACTATGAGGATTAAGCTCCAACAAACGCTTCCTCATCTCAGGATCGTTAATGAATGTTTCATTGGCCTCTTCGTAAACGAAATTATCCACTGCACCACTTGTTGCACTCCATCCAAGAGTAAAATTCAAACGCTTGGCCACTTCACGCACACCCTCGTAACCGGAATCAAGCATTCCCTCGTACCACTTGGGATTCAGCAGCTTGGTGCGTGAATCGAGGCGGATTGTTTCATTGAGAGTTCGTACCTGTGCGTTGGCAGTTGTGGTATCTGCGATGAAGCTTGTGGGCTCTTTGCCGTCGTCCCGGAGCTCTTTAATCAACTTGGTGGGGTCAGAATCAAAATAATGGCTGACGTCGGTAAGGGAAATTTCCGCAGAATCAAGATTCTGGAATGTTACGTCAGCAGTCTTCATCACTGACTCAAAAACATCTCGCTTCTGATTCATCTCGCCAGGATTATCAGCATTGAAAGCGAATGTCTTGCGGGAAAGATACATTTCCTGCAGCTCTCCTTCCTCTTCCCAGGTACTGTTCTCAACTGCAAGATTCACATTGGAGCTGTAACTTCCGCTGGCATTGGAAAACACCCTGCAGGCCGCATCGCGCAAGCTGGTTCCTTCCTTCTCGGCTTGCTCCAGCGCATGCTTGCGAACAAAGTTCTGGTCTAAGGGCTCATCTGCTTCAGCCGCCATTTTCACAGCCTGATCGATCAATGCCATCTGGTTGATGAACAGATCTCGGAACACACCGGAGCAGTTCACCACCACATCAATCCGAGGGCGGCCCAGTTCTTCGAGGGAAATCAACTCGAGCTTGTTGACGCGGCCCACGGAATCCGGCATTGGCTTGACACCAACGAACCAGAGGATCTGAGCCAAGGATTCGCCGTAGGTCTTGATGTTGTCGGTCCCCCAGAGCACACAGGCAATCGTTTCTGGCCACGTGCCTTGATCTTCACGTTGCCGCTCAATGAGCTTGTCCACGACACCTTTTGCAGCGGCGACAGCTGCACGGGTTGGAATCGCTTGAGGATCAAGGGCATGAATGTTCTTGCCGCTTGGCAACACACCGGGGTTGCGAATCGGATCACCACCGGGGCCCGGAAGCACATACTCACCGTCGAGTGCCTTCAGCAGGCTCTCCATCTCCATGTCTGCACAAACCTGCTCAAGGCAGAAGCGCAGATAGGTGAAAAGTTTGTCGAGCTCAGTGGAATCAATCTGGATGAATCCTGCACTGCAACAGGCCCGCAGCCAGGGGGAAGGCAGCTTGAAGCCGAATCTTGCGAGGAAATCGAAGAACCAACCGAAGCTATTCCGCATGCTGACGCGACCATCGCGACCGGTCAGCGAGCGCACCATCGCACCGATCGCAGCTCTAGATGTCTCCGTGATCGTGCGATTCAGCTCAACATCAGCGAGCACACCGTCGTCGTTCCCTTTGTAGACATCGTCAATGGTGCGACCCGTCGCTTCGGCAAGAAGTCCCGGAAGCGAACGCAGACCGTCTTCTTCGCGCTCGAGTGCAGCAATGTTGACCAGGGTCGCGATCGCTTCTTCAGCTGTTGGTGGTTTTCCGATGGTGTGCAGACCGCATGGCAACAGCCGACTTTCGATCTCCATCAACTGCCGGTAAACAGCGCCGATGAGGGCGTCGCGTCCTTCCAACTCAAGGCTGGAGGAATCCCCTTCTGGCAACTCCACATCCTTGTCCAGATTGCACTGACGAGCTGTTTCAACAATCGTGTTGACGATCTGGATGCCGCGACCGCCTTCCCGCAGCTGCTGATAGGAGCCAACGAGTTCACCCAGTTCCTTCAATCCCTTGTAGAGGCCGGCATTTTCTGCAGGCGGGGTGAGGTAGCTGATCGTGGAGGCATAGCCTCGACGTTTGGCGATCGTTGCCTCTGAAGGGTTGTTTGCTGCGTAGTAATAAAGGTTCGGCAGCGCGCCGATCAGGGAATCGGGGTAGCAGGTTTCGCTCATCCCCATCTGCTTGCCAGGCATGAACTCCAAAGAGCCATGGGTGCCGAAGTGGAGAACAGCATCAGCTCCCCAGATTTTTTGGAGGTAGGTGTAATAGGCAGCGAAGCCGTGATGGGGGCTGGCGCTTCGGGAATAAAGCAGCCGCATTGGATCGCCCTCATAGCCGAAGGTGGGCTGCACACCAACAAAAACGTTGCCGAAGTGACGTCCAAAAATCAGAAGGTTCTGACCATCGCTGTTGAGATTTCCGGGGGGCTTGCCCCAGTTCTCTTCCAAACGCTCTGAGTAAGGCGTAAGCCGCTCATATTCCTCCACACTCATGCGATGGGCGATGGAGAGTTCAGGTGCTCCCTCCAACGCTTCAGGATCGTTAATGACGGCCTCCATCAGGGCCTTGGGTGTTTTGGGCAGATTCTGGATGTCGTATCCCTTGGCCTTCATTTCCTCCATCACGCGATGGATGGAACCGAAAACATCGAGGTAGGCAGCAGTTCCCACATTTCCCTTGTCGGGGGGGAAGCTGAACACCGTGATCGCCAACTTTTTGTCGACACGCGGCTTGATCCGCAAGGACGACCAGCGGATGGCCCGTTCAGCGATGGCATCGACCCGATCCTGGAGGGTGTGCGCCTTGCCTGTTGCGTCATCGCGTCCTGAAAGAACAATCGGTTCGATCGCTCCATCGAGTTCAGGAATGGCGATTTGAAGGGCGACCTGCACCGGATGCAGGCCGAGGTCGCTGTCTTCCCACTCCTGTGTGGTCTGAAACACCAAAGGCAGGGCAACCATGTAAGGGCGGTTGAGCTTCTTCAGCGACTCGACCGCCTTCGGGTGATCCTGCCGGGCCGGGCCACCGACGAGTGCAAAACCGGTGAGCGAAACGATCCCATCCACGTGTGGCTGCTCAGGATTGAGCGGGTCATAGAAAAAGGCATTGACGGGCTTGGAGAAATCAAGACCTCCACAGAAGATCGGGATTACCCTTGCGCCCCTGTACTCAAGCTCCTGGATCGTTGCAACGTAATGGGCGTCATCCCCGGTCACGATGTGACTGCGTTGCAAGACCAGACCGATCACGGGGCCTTGACGGGCCTTCTCGGAGAGGTCGGTACGGCTAGACGTCCAGTTGAGATATTCCTTGAGGTCCTCAAACATCGAGGGGGCTAAAGGGTGCCAGATCCCCAGATCAGGGAAGACTTCGGGTTCCGCCACATCCATCAGCGGACGCTCCTCGCCATCTGTGACGGGAAAGACGTATTTATCCGCCAACATCAGCAGGAAATTACGCAAGTTGTCCGGCGTTCCTCCAAGCCAGTACTGAAAACTGAGCATGAAGCTCCTGGCATCCTGCGCCTTTTCAACAGGCAGATATTTGAGAACAGTGGGCAAAGTGTTTAGGAGCTTGAGCATCGCGTCCTGGAAGCCAGCCCCACCGGCTTCCTTTCGCTTTTTCATGAAGCCGGCAATGGCACTCTTGCTCTGACCGAGCTGAGCCATTGAGAAGCTTCCCAACTTGTTTAAGCGCATCACCTCCGGCATGGAGGGGAAGACAACGGCGGCCTTGAGCCGGTCACGGTGGGGCGTCACAGCCTCCACTACCTTCTGTGCCAGGTCTTCGATGAAAATCAGCGAGGCGATGAAGACGTCAGCCTCAGCCACGTCCGCACAGAAGTCGGCGTAATTTTGGTCGTCGCGCAGTTCCTCGATCAAGTAGCCACTTAGTTGAATTCCAAGGTCTCCACCCGCCGCATTCAGAGCGTTTGCTGCCTGTGTGAGAGCGTTTTGATACTGAGGTTCGAGAACTACATACACAGCCTTCATCACGGATGGATGGTTTTGACCATCGGCAGGAGCAACTCGGCGATCGGCGGAGCGAACCTGCGTAAACATCTCTCGGCTTTGAGCAATGTGAAGAACATTACGGGCAGGGAAGGTGCGCTGCGACGATTTCAGGTCGGGCGTTACATCTGCAGCCCCATAGGCTGAAGCGATCTACTGCGCTCAGATGACCGCTCAGATTCCCGTTGTCGTGGCCGGCGCCCTCGGGCGAATGGGCGCTGAAGTGATCAAGGCCGTCGTGGGTGCCGATGACTGCAGCCTTGCGGGGGCGATTGACAACACCCCGGGAAAGGAAGGTATTGATGTGGGCCTGGAACTCGGACTGGGGGAGCTTGAAATCGCCGTGACCTCCGATTTTGAAGGGTGCCTTTGCGCAGCCAGCCAGGCGGTGCGCGACAGCGGTGCCGGTGCTGTTTTGGTGGATTTCACCCATCCATCGGTGGTTTACGAACACACACGGGCAGCGATTGCCTATGGCGTACACCCTGTCATCGGCACCACAGGACTGTCCCCGAAGCAGTTAAGCGATCTCACGGAGTTTTCTGAGAAAGCTTCTGTCGGTGGTGCCGTGATCCCCAATTTTTCGGTGGGCATGGTGCTGCTCCAGCAGGCTGCTGCGGCCGCCGCCCGCTTCTACGACCACGCTGAACTGACGGAACTGCATCACAACCGGAAAGCTGACGCGCCAAGCGGTACGTGCATCAAAACAGCTGAATTGATGGAGGACCTTGGCAAGAGCTTCAATCCAGCCGAAGTGGATGAGCACGAATCCTTGGAAGGGGCACGCGGCGGCCGTCGAGAGAGCGGTCTTCATTTGCATTCGATCCGGCTGCCTGGGCTCGTGGCGCATCAGGAAGTGATGTTCGGAGCACCAGGGGAGACCTACACCCTGCGACACGACACGATCGATCGTTCTGCCTACATGCCGGGAGTGCTTCTGACCGTGCGCAAGGTGCGCGACCTGCCCAAGCTTGTTTACGGCCTTGAACGGTTGATCTGACTTGCCTTCCGATGCTGATTCCGCTTCGCCCCGGTGAACTGCAGCGCCTAATTCCAGCTGTGGCCACAGGCAACCAGTTCCGGAACGCACTGGGGAAACCCCGTGAGATCCTGCAGCGCGTGATGATCGCAACCATCGGCGGTGTGATCACACTGTTAATCAGTCAGAGCCAGATGACCAGCCGTTGGGGGCCGTTTTGGCTTGTAACCGGTGTGGTCTTTCTTCTTTATATGTTGTGGGGGCCGATCCTGCAGGCAGGCCAGCGAAATGCAACCCTGCGTCGCTATCCGGCCGCCGCTCTCTTCGAGGGAGAAGTCGTTGAGGTGGAAACCCGCGAACGGGTGGAGAACCGCCACGAACAGGCGGACAATCGGGGACAGTTGGAACTTGTGGAGAATCGACGCACCTGGCTGCTGCTGGAACTGGAAGACGAGGACGGCTATCTCGGGCGCCTTGCCTTTCCAATGGAAAAAAAGCACCAATCGATCCGGCGAGGAGCGTTAATCCGCTGCCTCGTCCTGAGCGAAAGGAAAGACTTTTCACGCATCGGGGCGTTGAGCGATGCATGGCTTCCTGCAGAGCGGATGTGGGTGGGTGAATACCCCTTCCTTCTGAGGCCTGCGTTTGAAGAGCTTTGCCAGATGCGCCTTGCCAGGCGCTGACCTGGCCCGGCCCGTTACACATTTCTTAAAACTGGTTTACACTTCGTAGCATTGAGTGTTCAACCAGTCATGACCCAAGCTCCTTCTGCTTCCGCTCCGGTGATCCGTGGTGCCACCGTTACCACTGAGGATGGAGGTCGTTTGAACGCTTTTGCAGCAGAACCCCGCATGCAGGTTGTGGAAGCTGAGCGCGGCTGGGGCTTCCACGACAGGGCTGAAAAGCTGAACGGTCGGATGGCCATGCTCGGGTTTGTTGCACTTCTGGCCACTGAGATCGCTCTTGGAGGAGAAGCCTTCACGCACGGTCTGCTCGGTCTGGGCTGATCGCTTCAACCAGCGATCCGCACTTCAGAAATCCACGATTCCCAGTCAAGGTCGTCCACACTTTGTGAATGGCCTTTACACGTCAATGTCCAATCCACGTAGTCGGAGCAGGGCCTAGCGGCGCCTTACTCGCTTTGGCGCTCGCCAAGACCCATTCAGTTGTATTGGAAGATCTTCAGTCTTTTCAAGCACTGATCTCAAGGAGTCGGGCTTACGCAATCACCCACTCCAGCCGCCGTCTTTTTTCTCAATTAGGTCTTTGGGAGGATCTTCTCCCATGCCTTACATCCTTTTCAAAACTCGATCTCCGTGATCAGGGCTGCAACCAAAAGGTCATTTTCTCCTTAAGTGATTTAGATCCGGAGTCCCGTAGTCATGGTGCGATCGGTTGGATTCTTGATCACAGGCCGCTCATGCAGCTGCTCCTCGATCGCCTTGTGCAGTCTGAGAATGTTGTTCTTCAACTTGGAGGTCCTTCAGAACTCCCTTTGGAGGCCCGTTTCGTAGTTGCAGCGGACGGTCCACGCTCCGCAACGCGACAGTCCTGGGGGATCAAAACCCTGGAACATACCTATACACAGGGATGCCTGACGGCCAAAGTTGCTCTTCGAGGAGCTGAGCCTGGTTCTGCCTATGAACTCTTCAGACCGGAAGGTCCGCTAGCCGTCCTGCCGCTCAGCGACGGTTCCTACCAGGTTGTTTGGAGTGCACCTTTAAACCTCTGCAGGCAACGTGCCGCTTTGGCGCCTGGACCATTCCTAGATCGGCTTGCATCGGTTTTGCCCGAAGACATCCAACCTGATCTGTTGCTAGATCAACCTGCCGCGATTCCCCAGCAGCTGATGTTGGCCCGCCAATTCGGATCCCGTCGAGGGGTGTTGATCGGCGAATCCGCTCACCGCTGCCACCCCGTTGGGGGACAAGGACTCAATTTGTGTTGGCGGGATGTCTCCACTCTGGTGGCGCTCATCAATAAGCCGTCAAACCCGAACCGCATCGCTTGGAGCTATCAACTCAAACGATTGCCAGATGTTCTTCTCGTTAGCCTGGCCACCGATCAGCTCGTGCGTCTGTTCTCGAATCGCCTTCTCTGGCTCCTCCCACTGCGACACCTGATCTTGAAGTGCTTATCAGGCTCCAGAGCACTGAGGCGACTCAGCCTCAGAGCGATGACAAACGGTCCCCTGAAAGCCTTGTCACCGTTGCCAAACTGACACTGCATCTCTCCCCTTCATGGTCGTCTGCAGTCATCCCCAACAGCCCCCATCCCGTGAGCTTCAGGATTTCCTGCAACGACGACTAGGGCTTAGTTCCAACGCTTTGAACCTGGGGCTAAGGCAAGCTGAACTGGAACAGGCCCCTCTACCAATTGTGCTCTGGAGTTTCGGATTGCTGAGTCTTGATCAGTTGCAGCAGGTCTTCGACTGGCAAAGCACTCAGGAGTAACGCAAAAGAGATTGCACCGGAACGTCTTCTCCCAAAACCTGACGCCCTCCAAGCCCCTCCAGTTCAATCAGAAACGCATAACCCGCCAGCTCGCCACCCGCCTGCTTGACGAGAGCGCCGGTCGCGGAGGCGGTTCCCCCAGTTGCAAGGAGGTCATCCACCACAAGCACTCTGGGTGAACCACTCAGGGCATCGGCCTGGATCTCCAGACGATCACTTCCGTACTCCAGGGCGTAATCAAGGCCGATCACCGCACCTGGAAGTTTTCCGGGTTTGCGCACCGGAACGAAACCCAGGTTTTGAGCCTGCGCGAGAGGCGTTCCAACGATGAATCCCCGCGATTCGATGCCAACAATCAAATCCGGCTTCAGGGACGAACAGACAATTCCGAGCTGCCGGAGGGCCTCTGCCATCGCATCCGGAGATTTGAGCAGAGGAGCGATATCTCGAAACAAAATTCCTGGCTTGGGGAAGTCAGGAATCGCTCGGATGTACTGCTGAAGATCCAAAGCCTGATGACGCAGGGGCATAACCCCTGGCATCATCGCAGCCATGACAGACGTCCCCCAGCAGAGTGGAGTCCGCCTCGGCCGCAGGGGCATCGAACGGCTCGATCTCCTCCTCCTCACCATTGAGGCCCTGGACCTCAATGGCGGTGAAGCCATGCTCTGGACCAGCCAGCAGATGGGGATGCAGACGCAGTTCCCCAATCGTGTTGAACTCTGGAAACGCCGTTGCCATAACCCGCTGCGGCGCACCACCCGACGGGAGCCGATGGCTCCCGTCGATGCGGAATCGCTGATCTGCCTGGTGTGTGCCATGGCGGAAAGGCTCTATCCGATGCTTCACCAACTGCTCTCCAGCCGTGAGCCCGACCAGCTCACCCAACAACGCTGGAACCTTCTTGACGAACGCCTGCGAGATCTGGTGGAGGAGCGGATGAACCCGCGTCGAGGAGCGGTGATGCGCCTGCTGGATCCAATGTTCAGTGCCGAAATTCAACGGCAGCTTGTGGGAACCCTTGCCCTTGTGGCTGGACCTGGAGGCATTGATCGCCTGCGCGCCACCCTGCTTGACCCGACTCCTTGAGCTGAAAAGAATGCAAAAAAACACCTATCGCTACGAACAAACCGCAGCCCGCTTGCTGGTTGAGGGTTACCCGGATTTATCTGCCAGCCAAACAAACGACAGCATTGGCATCCTGTCTGGCTGGCGTTTGCAACTGGTGGCTGCTCCGGAACTGGAAGGCACCCGAGAACATCTCGAAGCCTTGATGGCTGTGGTGATGCCCTATGCCCGCCACTGCTTGTCTGGCGTCAGGCGCCCTTTCAAAACTGAACAGGGGTTCGTCAGCATCGGACCCGATTCAGAAGCGCATCAACTGCAACTGCGCAGCAGCCGAGAGGGTGTCGATCCGTTGGCGCTTCGGCTCGACGACGCCGAACTCAGTGATCTGGTGCGCTGCCTTGATCGATTGCGTCTTGATCAGCGCGTCCAACTCTCCTGGGAACTGCCCGCTGACCAGCCCTTGCCGCGGCATGAGCTGGTGGAACGCATCCCACTGCGCCGTCGTTTCGGCCCTTCGTTCCTGGGCGGTTTCGCGCTTGCGGCAACCGCGTCCATCGCTTTGGTTCTCCCGTTGCCGCCCCAGCCTCAACAGCAAGGTGTTGAGGCGACAGGACCGAGGAGCGATGCTCCAATCGACGACGCTCCAATCGACACCGAGAAATCCCCGTTGACGGAACGCTGAACGCGACCAGAATTAGCTTGGATTTTGCACATCTTGAGCTGATCCATGCCGGCCAGCTGGTCTGATCTCCGTCGACGAGTGGCCCGCATCGGTGCCTCCCTGGATGTAGTTGTGCGCAGTGATCCTGAAGTTTGCGGCCTCAGTGGCTCGGGCTATCACCTCACTCTTCACCACAGCGGTTACGGCGATTGCACCGTTGGAACTCTCACCCTGATCGATTGTCCGAACGAACTCGTTCTCATCGAATTCGAACGTTGGATGCGCGGCGCCGGTCACAGCCTCGTGCCATGAACAGGCCGGTGAAGCGACCTACATCTCCGACACGCCAGCGACGCATGTTTCAGCATCGTCGCCGCATTCCTGCAGGGGTTCTTCTCCGCCAGATCGGCGCCATCCTGCTGATGGTCGCCGCTGCTGTCGGCATTGTGATTGGCCTCCAGCGCCTGCCTGAACAGGTTGATGTGGTGTTGCTGGTAAGTGAGGCCGTGGCCGATCTGATCCGCGGCGTGCAGCAATTACTCGAAGCGCTACTTGGGCTCGGCGCGGTTGTGCTGATCGCTCTGATGGTGCTGCTCGCGACCGTGCTGATGCTCGGAGCGATCTGGCGACTGCTGCGTTTGATCAGCATGATGATCCGACCGGCCGATCAAGGTCGCCGTTGAGGGGGAGCCAGGGAACGCTGTACCTCCCACAACTCCTGCAGAGTGATGTGTCCATCCCGGTTCAGGTCAAACCCTTCAAACTGCCGAGAAAGCCAAGGGATTGACGCAGCCTCAACCCGGCTAAGCCGTTGATCACGATCTGAATCCGCCCTGTGGAAGCGTCGCTTCAAACGTCGCCCACCGGGCTGGCCTGCAGAAGGCTTCAAATCATCGATTAACAGATACTGCCGTCCCTTTTTGCGTTTCAAGCGTCGCCTCAACGCCCGATGTCCCTTGAGTTCACCCGCATCAAGTCGACCATCTTTATTGATATCCAGACGCAAAAACAACGCTTCCATGCGGTTGTTGTACAACCGCATCGTCTGACCGGGACCAGCCATTGCAGGACCCAGGCCACCAACCATTCCAAGCAGGACCAACACGGCCCCGAAGCGCAAGGGGAAAGCCATGCCCACACCTTATGGACGGTCGCGGACCCTGACGATGACTGAAACGTGAACGTTCCAGGACCAGCTGTGACAAGGTCTGTCCTGATGCCGCAACCCGCGGCACCCTGCATACCATCGGCAAACATCGCCGGTTATTTGCATCGACGCCATGTCCCAAGCCTCAAAGATCTGGGTGGTGGATGACGATCCGGAATTGCGAAAGATGGTGGGCACCTACCTGATCGATCAGGGGTATGACGTGCGCTGCCTCTGTGATGTGAAGCAGCTGGAAGCACGACTGGAATTCCAGCGGCCAGACCTGGTTGTGCTGGATCTGATGATGCCTGGGGATGACGGCCTCACTGCTCTGCGCCGACTGCGGGATGGCGGTGACGATCTGCCCATTGTGATGCTGACCGCACGCGGGGAAGCGGTGGACCGGATCATTGGTCTCGAGCAGGGAGCAGACGATTACCTCGGCAAACCCTTCCTCCCACGAGAGCTCTCAGCGCGCATTGAAGCGGTGTTGCGTCGGCGGAGCGCCATGCCCGCCGGAACTCCCGTTGCCGAGGGAGGCCAGGTGAGTTTTGGTGAAAATCTGCTCGACCTCTCCGCACGCACCCTGTTCAAAGACGGCGTGCCAGTTGTGATCACAAGCGGCGAGTTCAGCCTGCTGGCCTCCTTTGTTCAGCACCCGCATCGCCCGCTGTCCCGCGAACGCCTGATCGAACTCGCCCGTGGTCCTGGCTGTGAGACCGATAGCCGCAGCATGGATGTGCAGGTTTCGCGGGTCCGCAAGCTGGTGGAGCCAGATCCCACCCGGCCGCGATACCTTCAGACCGTCTGGGGATACGGCTACGTGTTTGTCCCGGATGGCACACCGCGATCACGCTGAAATGAAGCGGGCTGTCAACTGGTGGCGGCTTTTGATCCGGATCGCGGCCTGGAGCGGACTGCTGTTCAGCGCCTGGTTCGTATGGCTGCTGTTACTGCAAGCACTATTCGGCCGACAGCTGGAACGCCTGCAGACAGTGCAGCTTGGCCGAGAACTGGCGGTGAATGTGCGTCTCACCGAACTCACACTGGAACGCTATCCACCTGTTCTGATCAATGAGCTCACCGGTCTCGATCTGGCAGTGATGATCCGCCCGCCGCTCTCGACCCGGGAGGATCCTGATCTCGACCACAGAATCGTCGGACTGCAGCGGGAGCTTTGTACCCGACTCTCCCATTGCCCCATCCTCTTGCCGGCCAAACGGTCAGACCGCACCCGTCACGTTTGGATTGAGCTGATCTCACCTCTCGAACCGGTTTGGCTTCGTGCAGAACTGCCCATGGTCCAGGCCTGGCCACCAGAACCGACACTGCTGGTGGTTGGACTTGTGGGCGCCTTAATCGTCACGGGCGGCGCCTACTTACTCATCGAAGTGGAAAGACCACTGCGAGGGCTGGAGCGTGCCCTTTCGAGGGTGGGTGAGAGCTCGGATCCGCCAACCGTGCCAGCCCATGGTGCACCAGAGGTGCAGCGCCTCACCCGACGGTTCAATGCCATGGTGCGACGACTGACTGCCAACCGTCGAGAGCGCGAAACGATGCTCGCTGGCATTGCCCATGACCTAAGGGCCCCAATCACACGGATGCGATTCCGACTGTCCATACCTCGCCTGGAACAAGTCGACAAAGAGCGCTGCAACAGCGACCTTGAAGCCCTCGAAAGGATCACAGGGCAGTTTCTTCTGTACGCCGGAGGTGGCGAAAGCGAAGCATTGGTGGAATGCCCGCTGGACCAATGGCTGGCGGAGGTGTCGGCCAGCCATCCGCCAGATCAGCTGCAACTCGATCTAAAACCAATCCATGCTCGGGTTCGCCCTGTTGCACTGGGCCGAGCCGTCGCCAATCTGATTAACAACGCATTCACCTATGGCGCAGCACCGGTAGTGGTGCGCCTAAGTCAGAACAACGATGCTTTCCAAATCGAAGTTTGGGATCAAGGGGAAGGCATGCCGAGGGATCAATGGGAGCGCGCTCTTCAACCGTTCCAGCGGCTAGACGACGCCCGTGGAGAGCAGGGTCATTGCGGACTTGGCCTGGCCATCGTCAGCCACGTGGTGAAGCGCCACAACGGCAGGATGGATTTCGAGCTGGTGGATCATCCAGGATCCAAGAGTCCTGGCCGTTTCTGTACGACCCTCACCATCCCGTTTCAGCTGGAGAGTCAATCGGCGAATGTGCAGAAATGCTGATTGATCGCTGCTTTTACCACATCCGTTGCCATGAGATCAGAAGACGGTCTTCAGATCGCGTGAGCAAGCACCACAAGAACGAAATGGATGCGGTCGTTGAAGCTCTAGAACATCACGAAGGGGACGTGGATAACCCGCAGGAGATTCTTGTGGAACTCCAGGAGGGCTTTTCTAACCACCACAAACGCCTGAAGAAGTCGACTTACGAAAAAGATCTTGCCAAGCTCCAGACGGAGTTGGTCAAGATGCAGTACTGGGTGAAGGCAACTGGGTACCGAATGATCGTCCTGTTTGAGGGGCGTGACGCGGCTGGCAAGGGTGGAGCTATCAAACGGTTAACCGAGCCGATGAATCCCAGGGGGTGCCGTGTTTGTGCGCTCGGCACCCCATCTGATCAGCAGAAAACCCAGTGGTATTTCCAAAGATATATCGAACATTTTCCAAGTGCCGGTGAAATCGTCGTGTTCGATCGCAGCTGGTACAACCGTGCCGGAGTGGAGCGAGTAATGGGATTTGCCAGCTCCGAACAGGTGGAGCAGTTCTATGTGGCATGTCCTCAGTTCGAACGGATGATCACGCAGGACGGCATTCTTCTATTGAAGTATTGGTTTTCCATCAACGATGATGAACAGGAAAAGCGATTCCAGGGAAGAATCGACAGCGAAGAGAGGCGCTGGAAGCTGAGCCCGATGGACATCGAGTCACGCAACCGCTGGGTGGAATATTCGAAAGCCAAGGATGTGATGTTTTCGAAAACGCATATCCCCGAAGCGCCTTGGTTCACCGTGGAAGCAAACGACAAAAGGCGTGCTCGCCTGAACTGCCTGCGACATGTCCTTAGCAAAGTGCCCTATGAAGACATGACACCCCCTCCTATTGACATTCCGGTTCGCCCAGAACAAGGGGATTACAAACGTCCACCATTTAATGAGCAATTCTTTGTACCCAATCACTACCCGTATAAAGAGTAATGTGATGCGATGCGCAAAATGAAAACTGATTGAGAGCAACCTGCTCTATCAAATGAACAAAACAAAAGATAATTATTACTTGCAAAATACAAGGTATCGCTGGCGATAATCACAAATTCTTGTACGTTAAACTTTTACATAATAAAACATACACAGCAGCAATTATTCACTTTTTAATTGAAGCCAATCGGATAGAACCACTCAATTACCAGCATGCGCCATGGATGGAGGGGACAAGCGACCCAAACAAATTTTCGCAAAAAGCGCTTGCCTTGCAACGGATCGCTTGAGCTTCATACAGGCAAGCGGCATCCGAGATTGACCACTCCCTCATCGAGCAGGCGTCCGAGTCTTAAGGCCGCTGCCGCCTCGGCTCGACTGAATTGGTCCTGGTGACTGACCAGCCACTGCATTTCGCCTTGAGTGATCACTCCGCTGTTGAGGGAGCCAAGAAAAACCTCTCCGACCGTCATGGGCTTTGTAACGAATTCGTTACATCATGGCGGATCCACCGCTTGAGCCGTGGCCCCATCGCGCTTAAGGTGCTACTTCATTTTTTAGGGAGACATTGCTCGGGACCTGGCAAGTCACCATGCGTTTCGTCGCCAGTGGGCTGTTCCTCCTGGCCCATGGATTATTAGTGCTCGAGCACATCGCAATCGGTACGGCCCTGCATGGCGTGGCAGAGCTGTTCCTTGCTCCATGGGCTGTACGCCATCGCGCCTGGGATCTGATTGTGATCGGGTTGATCTTCTGCGTGTTTGACCTTTGGGGAACGATCAGACTGACGGGAATTGCCTGAGCTCAAGCAATCGCTGGCAATCAACCGTTCAACCTCTGAACCCAGAAACCAACAAGCTGCCAGGACGACCAGAGGAACATCAACAGGAAAACCCAGTTCAGCCAAGCAGGACGTTGCTTATTTTCAAACACTGCGCTTCTGTATTTTTCCATCAACTTTAAAGCGCAAAAACTGATCAACGGCTAATCCGATGCAATACAGGACCCACTGATTGGGAGACCACGCCTTGATCGACTGTAAAGGCCTGCCAACGGCTTGATCAGAGGCAATCCATGCATTCCATTCAACGAACCACGTTGATGGATGCACAATCGGATCGAAAAAGCAGGGGCAAACCCGTTGGTCAAGCGTTGAAACCCGTTGAAGTCGCTAGCTCTCGATGACATATCCGGTCTTGGAACACCAATCAGAAGAGCGAAAGGACACCCCTGATCCACCGGCTCGCTTGAGATCGTGCATCCCCTCCAGTTGGTTGTACACCGACAGGAGCTGACGGCGAATGTGGTCCGTGTGAGGCAACCCGTCAATGATCCTCAACACCTCTTCCAGAGAACGTTTGGCGTCGATCACAAGACGGCAGTCAGGACTTCCGGGTTCGTCGATCATCGTTTTTCAGCTTCCCTACCATTCACGCCAGTCTGGTCAAGAGTTGTTGTGTGATTGCCTACCGCTGCAACGATTCTCAGGATGCATTCATGGAGCTTTGTCCTTAATGGACTCCATCAGATCCAAGCGGCAGTCCAAGACAACCTTGAACCGACCACACTCCACGTCGTTGCAGTCGCGCGAGCACTGATCACGAGTTGTCATCGAGATCATCACAACAACCAACGAAACTGTTCCACGGGATTCGAGCTAAAAACCAATTTCTGGTTTCATTGTGCATCAATTGAATATTCCATATTTGTCTCCGTAAACACTGCCACGCCTTAGCTAGACAAGCTGCTAGCGCAATTGGTTACTACTTCTCCCAATGCAAAGGTCCTGTTGACTTGATTCAAGTCATCGAGGAAAGGCTATGACGATGGAAAACAGACAACACGCTTCAAGAAGCCAAGGTGACCGTTGAAGGTCTTGCAGGAACTGAAGCGATCATGTCACCGCATAGGTCTCTCTCCAGAGCCTCTCAGACAACGTCATAAAAGGACGAAAGGATGACCTAGACCCCCAGGGGCTTACCCCTCAGGAGACATCTATTGCCTCGACATCTACCTCAGGACACTCCTACGACCTTGTTCAGGGTCAATCCGCTCACGTCTCTCCGACAACCGCTGATCTTCTCAAGCTTGCTGTACGCCTGCAGCAACCTGCCAAGCAAATCGCCAGGAATTGGTCGGCATTGTTAAGTGTACCGGTCACGTTGGCTCGTACCGATCACGTGAATGCAATGACTGAATATCACGCCAGGAGATACTGAGATCACCTTCTGGAAACCATTGCATGTTCTACTACAAGAACACATATCAACCACGCCAAAGGTTGATTCAACGTAGCCAAAGAAAAGAAGCGGATTGTCGCTAATCTGTTTGACTGCATCAAGCTCAAGCGTCTCAAAACAAACGTCAAGAAAAAAGAAGCCCTAAACCTGCTTTGCGTAAACACTTAAACATTAATTCTATCTTAATCTCAAAGATCCTGTATTGGATTATGAGACATACAGTTACTCATAGGGGTGAAGCTGCAGATGTGCTGAAAAAAGACATTGACCTGGAAGCTAGTGTCATTCATCTAAGGCCTAACGCCCTACATTCACTCAAGAATGACTACAAAGAACGTAATCCACCGATCATTCAGCCACTTGCAGACAAATTAAATGCGTAGAACTGGCTAGTGTATTGACATTAGGCTGCTTTGTCATGGCTGACTGGTCTTTCAGCTCTTTTCAGTGCATCCCACATCCCTTTTTCAAGGGCCGTGAGCTTTGGTGACTTTTCATGTTGCGCAGATTTAGCCCGGGCTTTGGCCGCAAGAATGAATCTCTCAGTTTTATCTCTACCTTCCACGAACTTTTCAAAAGATAACTACTAGAAATTACATGCGCTGGCTTCGTCTGCATGAAATGACCGGAAGCCCACACAGTCCCTTAGTGGATACCGTTCAACCTCAACCTATGGCCGATCTTTGCTTGGGCAATCATCCCGTTAGCGAAACCAGCCTGCTAGTGGAGCTGTAATGGTCTAGGGGTTCGATAACCCGGGCTTGACTCGTAAACAATCTTGGATTTTGTACTTATTTTGTTGGATTTGAATATCCTGTGAAAGAGATATATTTTCATCTTGGCGACAGAAAATAAAAATTCATTTGTCCGCGCCCGTGAAGCTTGTATCGGCTACATAATTAAATCTTTTGATTTTACAGGAACAACGAATCGATTTGATTTTTGGATTGTTGTTTTAATTTTATTTGTTTTCCACGCTGCCATTGACTTGGACAACATGCCAACACGTGTGCAGGATCTATATCGCTTTGCATTATTGATTCCATCTTCTTCAATCACTGTTCGACGGCTCCGGGATGCTGGATATAGATTTGCCTGGTTATGGAGAGCCTTGATTCCGTTCTATTTTCTTTTTCAAATTTGGGTCTTATTTTTTTGGCTATTTAAGCCGTCATCACAGAAATGATTTTTGCTTGAGCGTATACATTTTCTTTAATTCTCTTACGCAATCCTGAACGCAATCGCTGAACTGCGTGACCGCTTTTTTTAAGTCATCAGTATGTACTCAATCGCAATGCAGAAACCAAGCAACTCGATTTTTCTTATGGCAAGACGTTAAAAACACTATAAATTGTTCAAATGCAGCACGAAAGCCGCTCTTACCCACTCCTCAACAATTGACAATTATAGATTTCAAGCCAATGTTAATACACTAACATACAAAAAAGATATATGATAAGAGACAAGCCAAATACAGTCATTCCCACTGAAGTTTTAACGCGCATCCACTTTTTGTCCCATTTATAAGGAGCCATGACCAAAATGGAAAAAAGAGTCAGCCCGGCATAAACTACTAGCGTATGCTTAGGCTTTTCCTTGGACATAAGCATTACAACACCGTGCCAGAAGAATGTCAGCATCGACGCATAGGACGAAAGCGCGCCAAGGTTGTACAAAAGCTCCTTACGTTTCCGGAGCTGATCTCCAATAAAGACTTGAAGCCGCATTAGAATTGAAGAGCCCACATCTTTTCTAGCCAATTATACAAGCAAAAACAAGCCAAAAAGCATTAAAATTGTTAGCTAAGTAACAGAAGATCATTGAATCAAGTGAAGTTCGAAACGTTGTCGAACCAAGCCTCCAAGTACCATAAGTCCCCAACCTCGAACAATAGCGCCGAGGGATTTTTGCCTTGTTGCTCATAAAAAAATATTTGAGGACGTCAACAGAGTGAAGAGCTACATCATTCTTGGCGCCCAACCAATAGCCCACTAAAGAGAAATTTAAGAGTGCATTTTTTGACGTGAGGTCAAACCGAATCAATGTCCGTCCATGCTGATTTGGCCTCTATATCAGCTTAGGCTTGCCATGCTCGTTGCATCAACTATATCTATGAAAAAACTTTCTGAATGGAGCCAAACACAGAAATTCGACCGATGTGCTTTGACAACAACTTATCTTACGTGGCAATTTGGTCTTGTACGGACAATTGCAAAGCAAATCACCACATCTCATCCAGGAGTAGATGGTATTCAATCCCAAAACTTTCAAAGAGTCTGTACAAACTTCACCCCTTCCATCATTGGGCAGTCTTCAGCACACCTGGCAGTCTGAGGCTGCTGACCCACGACAACAACACCAACAGAGAGGCCACCCATAGACAGGCTTGCATGCCTGCGGCTTCGGTGCGCCCCAGCATGAACACTGCACCGGAGAGCATGGTTCCCGCCAGTCGCCCGGCGGCATTGGCCATGTAGTAGAAGCCAACGTTCAGGCTCACACTCTCCGCATCGGTGTACGCCAGCACCATGTAGGAGTGAATCGACGAATTCATCGCGAACACCACCCCAAAGGCGGCCAGGCCTGCTGTGATCGCAATCGAAACATCCACCTGCCGCCAGAGCGCTATCGCGATGAGGGCGGGGATCGCCGTCAGGACGGCACTCCAGAACTGCACAGCAGACACCCCGGGTGGAGCGGTCTGCCCCCAGAGACGTCGCAGGTTGGGAGCTGATCCCTGAATAATGCCGTAGCCGATCACCCAGAGGCCGAGAAAACCACCAATCTCCCAGAAATTCCAACCCAAGCTGGCTTCAAGAAACACCGGCAAGGCCACCACGAACCAAACGTCGCGGGCACCGAACAGAAAGAAGCGCGCCAGAGACAGCACATTGATGCCCTGGGATTTGGAGAACAGCGAGGAGAAGGCCGGCTTGGACTTCATCTTTCCGATCTCTCTCGGCAACACCAGCGTCAGCAGGAAGGCAACGGCGAGTGCCGCCGCCATCCATCCCACAGCGGCGTTGAAGCCCAAGGCTGCGAGCAGCACCCCACCGAGAAAGAAGCCAACGCCCTTCAGCGCATTCTTGGATCCCGTCAGGATCGCCACCCACTTGAACAGCTGCTGCTGGCCTTGTTGCTCTGCATCCGCGCTGTGCGGCACGACTGCCTTGATAGCGCTCTTGGCACTCATTTTGTTGAGGTCTTTGGCGATGCCACTGATCGCCTGAGCCGCCATCACATAGACCACACTCAACAACTTCGGCCAGGTGGCACTCACCGGCACCAGCATCAGCAGCGCCAGGATCTGCAGCAACGTGCCGATCCAGAGGGTGATCCGTAGCCCATAGCGGGCACCGATCCAACCGCCGTAGAGATTGGTGACCACGCCGAAAAACTCATAGAGGAGAAACAGAGCGGCGATCTCGAGGGTGGTGTAGCCGAGCTGATGGAAATGGAACACCACCAGCATCCGTAGGGCGCCGTCGGTGAGCGTGAAGGCCCAGTAATTGGCGGTGACGATGCCGTACTGCTGCAGGGGGGAAAGCTTCATGCGTCCAGCCCGACCACATGGCAGGTGAGGTGGCCATGCGGCAGCTATAGCCCCATTCGACATCGTACCAGGCAAACACCTTCAGCTGAGTGCCATCCACCACCATCGTCGAGAGGGCATCGACAATCGAGCTGCGGTTGTCGTTGGTGTAGTCACACGACACCAACGGACGTTCCTCGTAACCCAGGATTCCCTGCAGAGGCCCCTCAGCAGCTGCTTTTAACGCAGCATTCACCTGCTCCACCGTGACGCTCTGCTGGAGCTCGAACACCGCATCGGTGAGCGATCCATTCAGCAGGGGAACGCGAACGGCATGACCGTTGAGCTTGCCCTTCAGCTCGGGGAAAATCATCGCGATCGCCTTGGCCGAACCGGTGGTGGTGGGGATCAATGAGCTGAGCCCGGAGCGAGCCCGGCGCAGATCGTTTTTGAAGGAATCGATCGGCTGGGTGTTGGTGATGTCGTGAATGGTGGTGATCAGCCCGTGCTCGATGCCGAAGCTCTCGTGCACCACCTTCACCACCGGCGCCAGGCAATTGGTGGTGCAGGAGGCGGCCGTCACCAATTTGTGTCGCGCCGGCTCATAGAGCTGGTGATTAATGCCGTAAACGATGTTGAGCGCTTCCTCACCAGAGATCACACCCTTCACTGGGCAAGCCACCACCACACGCTTCAGACACACCTGCTCGAAATAGGGGTTGAGGGTCTCCGGCGTCTTAATCGTGCCGCTGGCCTCCAGCACCATCTCCACACTCCGATCGATCCAGGGCACGGCGGTGGGATCGTTTTCACTGGACCAGGTGAGCGCGGATCCCTCCACGCTGAATCCATCAGCGCTGCTGGTGATCCCCCGATCCCAGCGACCATGCACGGAATCGAACTCCAGCAGGTGGGCCGCCGTTGCCGCATCGCCAGCGGGATCATTGACGTGCACCAGTTCGATACCGGGCCGGCCCCAAAGGGCCCGGAACACAAGGCGGCCGATCCTTCCAAAGCCGTTGATGCCGATGCGCATAGCGAGAGGAGCCCCTGGGCTGCAATCCATCAATTAATTTTGATGGATTGAAGGGGGATTGGCCTTGGGTCATGTGATGCAGCGCACCTTGTCTCGCGAAAAATCGAGTCAGTTGCTGAAAGCCCTTTCGGATCCGATTCGCCTGGATGTAATCAATGCACTGGCCGATGGCGAACGCTGTGTCTGTGACCTAACCCGCGACCTCAAGTTGGCTCAATCCAAGCTGTCCTTTCATTTGAAAGTGCTGCGCAACGCTGATTTGGTGAACGATCGAAAAAGCGGAAGGTGGATCTTTTACCGGCTTAATGCAGACACCATTGGCGAACTTCAGGCCTGGATTGGATCCCTCGCCATCAATTGCCGCCAAGCGGCGCCGACGCAACACTGCCTCGATGCAGCCATAACCACAGAGTCATGAGCGCAGGGTCATGGGCGCAGAGTCATCAACACCCCCAGGACGAACCGATGTCATCGCCAGCGGACGATCCACGCTTGTGGTTTCCGGCGACCCAACGCAATGTGAAACCTCTCGGCGACGTTCTTGCGGAGGAATTGCCGCCCACAGGTCTTGTGCTCGAGATCGCCAGCGGAAGCGGAGAACACGCGGTGGCTTTCCAACGGCGATTTCCCTCGCTGCAGTGGCAAGCCAGCGACCCCGACCCCGTCCACCGCGCCAGTATTGACGGCTGGTCGAAAACCAGCGGACTCGACAACCGAATGCCTGCAGCGCTTAATCTTGATGTAAGAGCACAACCCTGGTCCATTCCCGCAGCACCGTCCGCCATCGTCTGCGTGAACCTGCTGCACATCAGCCCGAGGGATTGCAGTGAATCGCTTGTGCAAGGAGCTTCCCGCCTGCTCGCACCAGGACGCCCGTTACTGATCTATGGCCCTTTCCGACGGGACGGAGCACACACAAGCCAAAGCAATGCCCAGTTCGATGCATCCTTGAAGGCACAAAATCCTCAATGGGGCATCCGGGATCTCGAATGGATTGAAGAACTCGGCGCACAACACCAGATTCCCCTTCAGGCATCCAGGCTGATGCCAGCCAACAACCTCACATTGGTGATGCGCAAAGCCTGATTCTTGCCATGAGCAGGCATGACCAGCACAATTACCCAACTAGCGTCAATAGCTGGTAAAGCTCCCCCTCAATTGAGGTTTTCAACGTGGCACTACCTCCCATCCTGAGTGACATCCTTCTTGGCGTAGGAGTCGGACTACTGGCTGTCTTTTTCCTCAAAAAGATCATTCCACGCTTTACACGTAGGAGCAAAAGTGACTTCGATGATTTTATTGTGAACGCCCTTGGAGACATCGCTTTACCACTAACCGCTCTAATTACTCTTTATCTGATTGAAGACAATTTAGGAATCAAAGGTGATGCCCTGGTGGCCTACGACATTGTCCTAAGGCTTGTTGGACTTTTTATCCTTGTTCGCTTTTTCAATCGCGTAGGAGTGCGATTCTTTCAAGGCGTAGGGCGCCGCACTAGCAACAATGACTTGAATATTCTGATTCAGTCATTAATGCCTTTGTTCCAGGCAGCGGTCTGGGCCATCGGAGCACTGGTCTTTCTCCAGAGCATCGGCGTCAAAATGGCGGTGATCTGGGGCCTGCTCAGTGCTGGCGGCATTGGAATCGGTCTCGCCTTGAAAGAACCAGCCCAGGAATTATTTGCTTATCTAATGATCTTGCTGGACAAACCTTTCACCGTAGGACAATTCATTTCCGTCGGATCAGTCTCTGCAATAGTTGAAAAGATCGGAGTGCGATCAACGCACCTTCGCAGCTTAAGAGGTGAGGCTGTGGTCATGAACAATTCGGCTCTCACAAACACAGCCGTCCTTAATTTTGCCGACATGGCACGACGGAGAATGATCTACAGCATTGGCGTCACCTATGACACAACAGCAGAACAAATGCAAGAAATTCCATCCTTAATCGAAGGCATTATCGACAAAGTAGAACATACTGAATTCAACCGCTGCCATTTCACTGAATTTGCTGATTCAAGTTTAAATTTTGAGCTAGTGTATTATATCGACACGAGGGATTACATCGTTGCCCTGAACGCTCAGCAAAACATTAATCTCTCAATCATGAGAGCTTTTGCTGAACGTGGCATTGAATTCGCCTTCCCCAGCCAAACGGTTTATCTCGAGAGATCAACAGCCGCAGGATTGTCCTGAAGAGTGGCAGGTTGCGGCGCGTTGCGTCGCAACCACACTCCTACGGTCATCAATGCAAGCGCAAGCACAACCACCGCGATTGGAAGCAGTCGGCGTTGTGATGGGTTTTGTCTCTGGTTCCCGTCCAAACCCAGGCCATCCAAGCGTGACCGTAAAAAACCTTGTTGTCTACAACTCGTGCAAAGGGTTGTATTCACTCCGGCATTTTTGAGTTTGAAGCCATAGCGGCCGGGAATCTCAACCAACGCTCCACAACTGCGGCAGGTCAGGGAGAACATCGCTCAAACACCGTTGACGCGATCATTCTGACGCGGCGCGGTGCGATCAAAAGCAAGGCGTGAACCCAGCACAGTTCTCGACTGCGCATGTCCTGCAATCGAACCTGTGGAATTCAGATCGTTCATGACGGAACCCAATGGGCATCGGTCAGGACTCCTCTAACGCTGGCTTCATTCCAAACGCCTCATTCCCAAAAGTGCCATCAAGGCGAGAAAGCCCGACGACTGTGACCAACCTCACAGCCACCTCTGACCGTGATCAAGAATGAATTTGGCGTAAACGGCGATGGTAAGTGCATCGGAGGAACAAACCTCCACCACCTCTAATCTGATGACCAACGGATCTGAACTGAACCTCGAACAACTCCAACAAGTATCGGGGGGAGCAGCCTCAAATTATGACTTTTGTATTGACCCTTGGGTGCTGATCTGGAAGCTCAGCAATCCTGGCAAAGATCTTCCTCCATTTCTTGGTGGAAGCAGCAGACAGCAATCTCCCAGCTTCTAATTAAACCTCCTCATTCATCCACATTCACAAACCAAATGAAACCAATGAACAACACCGAACTCACCATTGAACAACTCGAAACGTGCACAGGTGGAGCTGCCTGGATGATCCCTGCTGGCTACATCATTGCAAAAGAAGGAGCCAAGGCCATCTGCTTCTACAAGGATCTGGCCAAGAACCTCTCAGATGGCAAATGCGTTGGCGCTGCTGTGGTAGCTGCCGGGCACAGCTCTGGCACGATTGAAAAAGATTGAATCGCATCAAAACCAATCAAAGCCCTGCCATATTTGGCAGGGCTTTTTTATAATATCGCCCTTCCATCCTTAATCCAACCGTGATTGAAGTGCAACATAGAGGGGCATAAACCAAATGCAATGATATTCGGATCACAACTTCCTGAACCAACACCAGCCGGCACCAAAACTTCAAGATTGTCACCAACAAATTAACCCAAAAAGAAAATCCCTCGATCAAATTTTTTTGCAATCAGCAATCAAGAACATCCGTTTGTCGCCAACCACTAGCGCACACTGCTAACAACCCTTGCTGCAGCCAACCTGAAGAACAGTTGCATTGCACCTTGACCGCAAGAAGATAGCGCACAGGCACTAATGCGTGTCGGCTCACAACACATCGACCCGATTTGATCGGACCTCATTTTTAGCGTTCTAAGTTCAACAGGGCTAATAGAACAAATTCTTTTTAGTTCTGAAATTGACTCATTAAACAGAAAAATTTTTCCAGCTTTTTTAGGAAAATTGCAAACCCTATCCATCAAACCCTCTCTTTTTTTGATTGTTCGGGTTCTTCCAGCCATTCCTTTCGCTCCTAATCCAAGCGGACATCACCCCGCGCGCAGACCGTTCCCCAACACAAGCTTTGGTTCTTGTCCCAGCGGGGTTCCACGGAAACCCACGATCCGCGCTGACCAGCTCGCATGCGCATTCGTCCGCTGCCGTCGTGGCGGAACTCAATCCGATCTGCTCCAATCTCCAGAAACCAATGATGCCCAGGCGACAGCTGACGCATCCGGCAGTCCGTCCAGACCTGGGCACCCTGTCTGCACTGCAGACCAGAGCTTCCGGCGACCGCCTCTGAACCCAACCACACTCCGCCACCAACAACTGCCGCCATCGCCGGCATCAACGCCGTCGCAAGAAACAGAACACGCGTCACAACAAGGCGAGAACTCCTTTTTCAACATGCTTTTGCCGTTATTCGCGACGCCGAGGAGCCCCCAAATCTCTTAACGCTTAGGTGTCTGTCAGGATTCACAAAGCACCTCTGGAGATCGTGCCGCGTTATCAAGCCCGCGTTCTGGTGCGCCTTCGCCCCTCCGTACTCGATCCAGCAGGGGAAGCCACACGAGGCGCTGCAAGCCGGCTTGGTGTGGAAGGCATCAGCAAGCTGCGCATCGGAAAAGCCGTGGAAATGGAGCTGGATGCGCCCGATGAAGCTGAGGCAAGGCGACGCCTGGAACTGCTCAGCGACCGTCTGCTTGCCAACCCAGTGATCGAGGACTGGTCGCTGGAGCTTCAGGACTCATGAGCATCGGCGTGATCGTCTTTCCCGGCTCGAACTGCGACCGGGATGTGCAATGGGCCACGGAGGGATGCCTGGGCATGACCACGCGCCGGCTCTGGCATGAAGAAACCGACCTTAGTGGGCTAAACGCCGTGGTACTGCCCGGTGGCTTCAGCTATGGCGACTACCTCCGCTGCGGCGCAATTGCCCGCTTTGCACCTGCGCTTCAGGCCCTTGTGGACTTTGCAGCGCAAGGGGGCCGCGTTCTGGGGATCTGCAATGGTTTTCAGGTGTTAACCGAACTCGGACTGCTGCCGGGTGCACTGACCCGCAACAGCGAACTGCATTTCATCTGTGAAGACGCCCCTCTCGACGTCGTTAGTGCCCGTAGTCCCTGGTTGCAGTCCTACGGATCCGGTGGTCATCTCACCCTGCCCATCGCCCATGGGGAAGGGCGGTATCAGTGCAGTGACGACACCCTCAAGCAGCTGCAGGATGAGGATGCGATTGCGCTGCGCTACGGCCACAACCCGAACGGATCCGTTGCCGACATCGCTGGGATCACGAACACGGCTGGCAATGTGCTCGGCTTGATGCCTCACCCCGAACGTGCCTGTGATCCGGCCACGGGTGGGGTGGATGGTCGCGCCATGCTCGAAGCGCTTCTGGACTGATGGCCAGACGCCGGTCGCTGCTGATTGCAGGAGCCACCGCTGCGATGAGCGCTCTGTGGCCCCGTTCCGGTGGCGCAGCCAACCGCACCGTTCTGCCAGCACCGCCGCCGCTCAAACCAGGCGCACGACTCAGGGCCGTCAATCCCGGCACCTGGATGGATCCAGACACCGACTTTGACGACCTGATCGATCGCTGCGCGAAGCAGGGTTGGCAGCTTCAGATTCCGGATTCCGTGCGTCGCCAATGGCGCTATTTCTCCGGCACGGATCAAGAACGGGTCGCTGATCTTCAGGAGGCCTGGTCTGACCGCTCCATTGACGGCGTGCTTTATCTCGGCGGTGGTTGGGGAGGGGCACGCATCCTTGAAGCCGGCTTCCGTTTCCCCCGCCGCCCCCTTTGGAGCGTGGGCTTCTCCGATTCCAGTTCGCTCCTCCTGGCCCAGTGGGCTGCAGGGCTGCCGGGGGCCATTCACGGCTCATGCTTCGGACCGGACGAGCGATGGACACGCACCGCAGCCTTGCTGAGCGGGCAACCTGTCAGTCCGCTGCAGGGAAGGGGACGAGTTCGAGGTCTGGCTCAAGGGCCGCTGGTGGTGAGCAACCTGACGGTGGCGACGCACCTGATCGGCACACCCTGGTTTCCCGATCTGAAGGGCGCCATCCTTGTTCTGGAGGATGTTGGCGAAGCGCCGTACCGCATTGACCGCATGCTGACCCACTGGCGCAGCGCCGGTGTTCTCGCGGCTGTGGCGGGTGTGGCAACAGGTCGCTTCAGCTGGAAGAAGGACGACATCCTTCCTGGCGACTTCTCAATGGAGGAAATCCTTGAAGAGCGTCTTAGTGATCTAGGGATCCCCCTGGCGATGGATCTACCGTTAGGTCATGGACGCCCCAACATGGCCCTGCCCCTGGGGAGAAAAGCCCGCCTGAACGGCACGAACGGCACGCTCGAGCTGCTCCAATGATCAGCATCCTGCTGCTGGCGATCAGTCTTTGGATCGAAACGGCACCGGCTGCTCCGGTCAGCCGCGACGACCCGGAACAGGCGGATCTCAACCCAACATCCGTGTCCACCGCTGCGGGATCCGCAGTGGTGGTGACAGCCCACCCGAAAGCGAGTGAAGCCGCTCAATCAATGCTCAAGGCGGGTGGCCATGCGGTGGATGCCCTTGTGGCAGCCCAGGCGGTGTTGGCCGTGGTGGAACCCCAGAGTTCTGGGCTGGGTGGAGGTGGATTCCTGCTGCATTGGAATGCACAGCAGCGCTCATTGGAGGTGCTGGATGGCCGCGAGACAGCACCGGAACGCAGCCGTCCAGACGATCTGCTCACCCCCGACGGGGAACCGTTGCCCTGGCGAGACGCCACACGCCGGCTGAGCGCGATCGGCATTCCAGGGACGGTGGCACTGCTCTGGGAAGCCCATCAGCAGTACGGCCATCTGCCCTGGGCGCAAACCCTCGAACCAGCAATCCATCTCGCCCGCGATGGTTTCAAGCCAAGCCAACGCTTCATCCGATCGATCCAGCTGGCCCAACGCCTGGGTAGTGCCCACAACCCGGCCTTTCAGGCCCTTTACCTGCCAGGTGGCGAGCCAGCTTCAAAGGAGCAGCGCTTTCGCAATCCCCACCTGGCCCGCACCCTTCAGCAGCTGGCCCGGGATGGCGGTCCGGCCTTTTATCGCGGTGCACTGGCGCAGCAAATTCTCCGGGAAATCAACGCTCTGGCGAAGGATGAGCCCGATTTCCAAGGCTGGTCGGCCACCGACCTGAGCTCTTACACCGTGATCCGGCGCGCACCACTGTGTGCACCTTGGCTGACCCATCAGCTCTGCACGGTCCCAGCACCGAGCAGCGGTGGGCTGGCCGTGCTGCAGACCTTGGCCCTGTTGACACAGCCCGGACATCCCTTGGATCCCACGCGGCCCAGCTCCTGGCGTCGACTGGCCGACGCGATCGCCTGGGCGGATGCCGATCGCCTCTATTGGATCGGGGATCCGCTCGGGGGGTCTGCTCCGGTCAATGCACTGCTGGATCCTGGCTACATCCGCAAACGGTCCCTGGCGATGGGGGCGTCGCGTGGCTCACAACCGGGGCCTGGACTTCCCCCGGGGGTCCAGGGCTACCCCTTTGCTTTGCCTGCCTCCGGCCAGGAACAAGGCACCTCCCACCTGTCGATCGTCGACAGCCTCGGCAATCTCGCCAGTTACACCGCATCGGTGGAGACCGTGTTCGGCAGTCGTCACCTGGTGGCCGGCATGGTGATGAACAACCAGCTCACCGATTTTTCCTTCCGCCCTTCCATCGCAGGGCAACCTGTTGCGAATCAACGCCAGCCAGGGCATCGGCCAGCGTCGTCCATGGCGCCGATGATTGTGTTCCGAAACGGAGATCCTGTTCTGGCCCTCGGCAGCCCAGGTGGCCGTCGCATTCCTCATTACCTGAGCCGTGTCCTAGTCGCCTCCCTGCTCTGGGGAGAGTCACCCATACGGGCCGTAGCCCTCCCGCATCTTTCCAGAAGCGGCAGAACGCTTGTGCTGGAGCGCGATTCACCGCTCCAATGGCCGGTCGCCCCGAACGGCCTGGCATCGGCGCATCAACCGGTGCTCTTCCAAGACTTCGGCAGTGGCATCGCATTGCTGCAGCGCATCAACGGCCGCTGGCATGGCGCAGCCGATCCACGCCGGGAGGGTACGGCTGTGGCCCTTCCTTGAGTTTGCCGCTAGCGATAAAGCAGGACGGACAGGAGCCATGGCCGATCTCACCATCGCGAACTCGGTGTCCGATCTGATCCAGGGCGACGTGCGTGAGCATCTGCCTCTTGAGCGCATTCCGCTCAAAGGAGATGTTCTTGGCTTGGGGACGACCTCAAGCCTGGAAAACGGCGAACTCACCTTCCTCCGAAACGGCTCCGGAGATTCCGAAGTTTGGCGCTGCATCGCCCATAACGGAAGCATTGTGCGGCTTAAGCCTGGTGATGGCAGTGGTCATTTCCCCTACGTCTGCTACACGGAAGACGCCACGGCACTGCAGAGGCCTGTGGAGCTGTCCTGCCTCGGGAAACCAGAGGGTCGTTCCATTCAAGAGTTAATCGACAGCGCCATTCGCCATGAACGGGCGCGTGGTGCCCTCGAGCAAGCACCGATCTACGGAATTCGGATGCTGGCCACGTGGGATGAGCTCGTCATCACCGTCGCCTCAAAACTCTGCATGGGTCAGCAGCGACGCAACGCGAGCTTCACAACGGAAGGGGGAACCGATCAAGCCGCAGCCACCAGCATCTACGACATGCTGCAGCACTATCGACTCTCACCGCTTCCACAGGAAAAGCCAGAGGATCCGATCCGGTACCTGGGGCGATCGATGCAGTGGGACTGCTGCGGCTTTTACGACAGCGAACCTGAAAAGGGGAGAGTCACTGTTCCAAAGGCCGGAGACTATTTACATCTGCATGGCTGCAGTACCGACCTGGCCCATGGTGGCCATGTTCTGCATGATCACCCCTCCACACGAGTCGGCCAGATTGAACAGTTGGTGCTCTACCCCCTGCATTCAATCCGGTCCCTGTGTAGTGATCTGGCCATTGAAAGTCTCAGCTACGACGACGGCCGCATTCTCTTCCGGGTGACCAATACAGGCGAGCTGGATGTCAGCGATGTCGGCGTGGCCGTCGTGGTCAACGACCGCTTCAGCGATCACCGCTACCTGCAAATCCCGTGGATGAATGCCGGGGACAGCGAGAGCTACAGCCTGGCCTGGGCGTTTCCCTCCGGTGTCCACAGGATTGCCGTCATCGCTGATCCTATGGAACTTGTGATCGAACCTGACGACCGCCGGCATAACAACCTCCGCCACCTGGAGGTCACTATCCCCAGTTCAGACGACGCATAAAAAACGGGGGGCTTTCGCCCCCCATCTATCCATGACTTGATCTTGCTCAGGCAGCAACAGCAGCCTTGGGATCAAGAGCACCCTTCGCATAGAGACCGGCGAAGTGGGTGATGCTCTGCTGCTGGATCTTGCTGGCGTTGCCGGCAGCCCAGAACTGCTGGTAACGATCCAGGCACACCTGCTTCATGTACTTACGAGCAGGCTTGTTGAAGTGGCGAGGATCGAAGTTGGCGGGATCAGCCATGGCCGCTTCGCGCACAGCAGCGGTGAAGGCAAGGCGGTTGTCGGTGTCGATGTTCACCTTGCGAACCCCATTGCGAATGCCCTCCTGAATTTCTTCGACCGGCACGCCGTAGGTCTCAGGGATGGCTCCACCAAACTTGTTGATCATCTCCAACCATTCTTGAGGAACGGAGGAGGAGCCGTGCATCACCAGGTGGGTGTTGGGGATGGCCTTGTGGATTTCAGCAATGCGGCTGATGGCCAGCACTTCACCCGTTGGCTTGCGGGTGAACTTGTAAGCACCGTGGCTGGTGCCGATGGCGATGGCCAGGGCGTCGCACTTGGTCTTGGCGACGAAGTCAGCCGCCTCAGCGGGATCGGTGAGGAGCATGTCCTTGGACAGCTCGCCCTCGAAACCATGGCCGTCTTCGGCTTCACCCTTGCCGGTTTCCAGGGAGCCCAGGCAACCCAGCTCACCTTCAACACTCACGCCGACGGCATGGGCGAAATCAACCACCTGCTTGGTGACATTGACGTTGTAGTCGTAGCTGGCCGGGGTCTTGGCGTCGGCTTCCAGGGAACCGTCCATCATCACGGAGGTGAAACCGTTGATAGCAGCGGAGTAGCAGGTATCAGGAGCGTTGCCGTGGTCCTGGTGCATCACCACGGGGATGTGGGGATAGGTCTCAGTTGCGGCCAGGATCAGGTGGCGCAGAAAAATTTCTCCGGCGTAGCTGCGAGCACCGCGAGAAGCCTGCAGGATCACGGGGCTGTCGGTCTCGTCAGCCGCTTCCATGATGGCCTGGACCTGCTCAAGATTATTCACATTGAACGCAGGAATGCCGTAGCCGTTTTCGGCGGCATGGTCGAGCAGGAGCCGAAGCGGAACGAGCGCCATAGGTAAGGTCCAAGAAAGAGCCTGAGAGGACTTTTCAGTCCGTTGGGCCAGGACTTTACCTGTGAGTCGTTGAAAAAGTCACGTCGACCTGTCGCTCAATTCACGACAGGCCGTTGACTATGTCTCTTCAGTAGGTGTAACCGGCAACGAACAGCTGTTCGTCAGAGGAGGGCTGAGATCCAGCTACGTATCTGCCGAGTGACGCTTCAGAATTGGCACGGGCACGTGCCAGAAGAGCCTTCTGTCCAGCCTCGGTGTTCGTACCAGCCCAGCCTTTGAGGCAGGAGTGCTGAAGGGCACGGCCGTAGGAGAATCCAAGATTCCATTTCGCCTTACGCGGAACGGTGTTCATGTGATTGAGGTACACAGAAGCTGCCTCTTCACTAAGCCCACCGGACAGGAAGACAATGCCTGGAACACTTGCTGGAACACTGCGCTCGAGAGTTCGAACCGTCATGGCAGCAACCTTGGCGGGATCAGCCTTCTCAGCACAATCGGCCCCCTGCACGGTCATGGATGGCTTGAGCAGAGTGCCTTCGAGCAGAACGCCATTGGCCTGACAAGCGTGATAAACCTCCTGAATTACATGCTCCTGAATACGAGCTGTTGTTTCGATGGTGTGATCACCATCCATCAGGATCTCGGGCTCAACAATCGGCACAAGACCTGATTCCTGCACGCAGCGGGCATAGCGAGCCAGACCCCAGGCATTCTCACGAACCGAGAGAGGGGAGGGGCACCCATCGGCAGTGATCTGCAGAACAGCGCGCCATTTTGCGAAACGCGCACCCTGGGCGTAATAGTCAGCGGCACGTTCAACCAACCCATCCAAACCAGTGCAGAGCGTTTCTACGGAATGAGCCCCAGGCAAAGGCCTCAGGCCGGTATCAACTTTGATGCCGGGGATAATTCCCAGCTTTCCAAGTTTCTGCACCATGGACTCACCATCCGCATGGCTTTGAAACAAGGTTTCCTCGTAAAGGATTGCTCCGCTGATGAAATCACCAAGGCCATCGGCAGTGAACAACATGCCGCGATAGGCCTGGCGATTCGCCTCAGTATTTTCAACACCGATGGATCCCAGACGCTTTCCGATCGTTTTGGTTGACTCATCAACAGCCAGGATTCCTTTCCCAGGAGAAGAAAGAGACTGAGCGGTGGAGATCAGCTCAGAGGAATAATCAGCCAGTGCCATAGAACTCTCTAAATTCGCCGAATTCTTGCTGCCAAGCAACCCAGGTCCCGACATATCTTTACCGTAGAAAGTATGTTTTATGCATCTATCGCTCTGTCATTTGTTGCAACTGCGCGTGTCAAGAGTTCTGCAGAACTTGATCGCAGGCCAAACGACTTGCAACCCCCTCCATCAGGCCAGGGACCATCGGACGCCCACTGCGAATGCTCTTCGCCCACCAGCCCTGCAGCCTGGCCACTGGTGCAATGCGTCCATCACTCCAGGTTCTGCTGAAGCAAAGGTCAGCCTCCGCCTCCATCAAAACTGGTGACTCACCTGCTGGCGCGTAACGCAACTCAAAACCATGCACGTAATCCTTCTGATTTGCACTTCCCAGAACAAGGCTTCCCTCGGAGCCATACACCTCAATCCAACAACCCCGACCATTACGGGCGACAGACGCCAGCGTGAGCTGCGTCGGGATCAACTGATCCATACGTCCTTGCCATTGCAGACGGGTCTGGATCAAAGAAACATCCTCAGCATCTACAGGGGCCAATCCACCTTCCGCCAACGGTCTTTCCAGAATTGAAACCCCGTTGAGCGCCCGAACCTCGCTGACAGGGCCGATCAACCAGGCCAGGATGTCGAACGCATGGGTCCCGAGCGCTCCAACCACGCCGCCACCAAGCTCGGCCTGGGAATACCAATTCCAGGCACGCTGGGGGTTGGCACGACTGCCCATCAGCCAATCAAGTCTCACCAGCCATGGGGTGCCCACTGCCCCGGCAGCAAGCATGCGAGCAGCCTGCATGAATAACGGCACAGCGCGGTACTCATAATCCACACCAACGGACAGGCCTTTCCCAATGGCAAGCCGATGCAGTTCTTGCGCTTGACCAGCATGGAGGGCAATCGGTTTCTCCAGCAGAAGGTGCTTTCCGGCAGCAAGAGCACGATGGGCAAGATCAAACCTTGGGGCGGGAGGCGTGGCGATGATCACCGCCTCAATGGCTGGGTCCTCGAGCAACGCATCCCAGTTGTCGTGGCCAGACAGACCATGCTCTGCACAGGCCTCATCCAAACGCTCCCGTCGGGGATGCCAGAGAGCGACGGGATTCAGATCTGCATTGGCCCGTAAAGCGGGCAGGTGAACCGCCTCCCCGAATCCAAGACCCGCAATGGCAACACCAATGGGTTGGTCAGTCATCGCTAATCAGCTGAGCGGCAGAGCGCACACAGCCTGAATCACCGAATCAATCAAGCCGTCCGCACCTGCTGGCTCCCATTCAGCCCTGAACCGAGGAATCCCGTTCACCTGCTTGTCGCGATACAGCGCCTGAGCACAATCAACCTGCATTACATAAAGTGAGCCCCGACTGGGTGGTTGCCCCTCAATCTCTGCTGGCGTGAACCGACTGAGCACGGAACGCACGCCACCGGCCTCCTCACGCACACTGCCGCGATCCCACCACTGCTGGCCTGCCTCCGTCTGAGGGACCTCAACCCAATCCACAGGACCGGCCCAGCTGAATGGGGGCGAAACAACCATCAGGCTCACAGCAAGACAGACCGTCAGCAGATCAGAGATGAGCTTGTTCATGCACTGGTCAACTCGAGGGGACGGCAACCGTGCAGACGCAAGAGGCGAGCCAGGGTCGAACGCAGCTGCGGCCGGGAAACGATGGTGTCCACGAAACCATGGTCCTGGAGATACTCAGCGGTCTGGAAATTGTCAGGAAGTTTTTCCCGAAGAGTCTGTTCAATCACCCGGCGCCCGGCGAAACCAATCAGCGCTTTGGGTTCTGCGAGAATCAGATCTCCCAGCATGGCAAAACTCGCTGTCACCCCTCCAGTCGTGGGATGGGTCAGCAGAGGCATGTAAAGCAAGTCAGCTTCGCGGTGACGCTCAAGAGCCCCGGAGATCTTGGCCATCTGCATGAGGCTGAGCATCCCCTCTTGCATCCTCGCTCCGCCTGAAGCACAGACAACAAGCAGAGGTAGCTGCTGAGCTGTCGCTCTCTCCACCAGGCGTGTGATCTTCTCGCCCACCACTGAGCCCATGGAGCCACCCATGAAGCGGAAATCCATCACGGCCAAAGCGAGGGCTATCCCTTCAATCCGACAGAACCCGGTCACAACAGCGTCGTTCAGACCGGTTCCGGCCTGACTTTCCTTGAGGCGGTCTGCGTAGGCGCGCCTGTCCTTGAACTCAAGTGGGTCTGTGGGGTTAAGGGACTCATCAAACGCCTGAAAACTGCCAGGATCGGCAATCACTTCAATCCGTTCTTGGCTATCAATGCGGTGGTGGTACCCACATCCGGCACACACGCTGGTGTTGGCCTTCAGGTCCTTGGAATAAACAACGAGACCGCACTCCGGGCATTTGTTCCAAAGACCGTCCCCTTCATCAGGTTCCTGGCTGACCTTGCCGACGAACTGACCCTTGCGGCGATCCGCAAACCAGTCGAAGAGTGACATCAGCTCCAAGCTCCCTAAAAAACGACTGGAATGTCGTCAGTAACAGCAGGTGTTGGCTTGCCCCCACAGCAGGATCGAACCCATCGCTGGGACCGCGTCATGAGCTGGAGAACGACCGACAAATCTGCTAAAAGTCAACGGCAATGGTAACTGGCGTTACCAGGGGCAAGGCCATCAAACCCAGTGTGACGCTTGCAAGTCGCCTGGCCCAACACAACAGGCTGGGGATCAACACCAACGCATGCTGAAAACAGCAAGTTCAAAAGGCTGCCAACTTGTTCTGAACACTCTGAAAACACGGAAGCAAGCATGACTTCTTTGCCTTAGGTTGCAGGAAACATCCACACACCACAACCAACCCTCCCTGTTGCGAGAGCGTGGGAATCAAGACGAATAATCACTCAAGACATTGACCTAGAATCATCACAACAATGATGAACACATGAACGCCTAATCGAACTGCACCTACCCGCTTAAATCCCTAACTGCAAAATACATTTTCAACGGAATTAGCGATGATCGGAGAAGCATAGGCATTACCGAACGGATCAACTACTTTCTTCATTTTCAATCAAAGCAGACAATCAGTTGCGAGCAAGGAAAACGCACAAACCATCCATAAAAATCAACACTTAATACAACATTTATCAAAGAATTACAAAATCAAATCGCCACAATTTTTTACAATAATGCTATTCAGCAATCATCACGTTAAAACCAAAAACTCGCCTCAAAACAACATCAAAGCGAGCTAATCGTTCAACATCGATCAATCAAAATGCAAACGTTGTTTTCACCAAGCCGCCCAATTGCTGGAAGGTTTGATCGGATGGGGTGTTTTCTCCGAGGGGACGGGATAAATAAAACAGTGCAGGCGTGACACTGATGTTATTGGTCACCTGGAACTGATACCACCACTCCCAAATGAATTGCCCGTCGGCAGGAGTTTCATCACCACGCAGACTGGTCGCAAACACTGGCTGACCAACGGCCATACCCGCATTGTTACCAAGCAGGAAAACATCATTCCATTCCAAACCAACAGTCCAGGACTGCGTTATTTCCACTTGTCCACTCCTATCCGTATTCATGCTGTTGTACCCCCACCCTGCAGAAACAGAAGGAATCCAACCGCTGTCTTCAGGAGTCCATGAACCGCCAAGGCCAAAAGCATTGGCTGTGCCCTTCCGATAAGAGCGGTCGTCAGCGAAGGGAGTGATGTAGGGAATCAAATCGTGGCCATTCTGAATCTTGGAGTAGATCGCAGCCACATTCCATGACTCACCTTCCCAGCCAAGCTGGACAGTTGCTGTACTACCAGATTGAGCCATAGCGATACCACCATCACTACTATTCCCTTCGGCTCCATTGGCAGCGACATAGTTGGCCGACAAGCTGAATCCGTTCTCAAGTTCCCAGCTGATGCCCGCGCCTGGTCCAAGATTTTTATTGTATGCAGCTGGCGCGCCATTCATATTCATCACTTCGAGAATGGGGTCACTCGGGTAAGCGCTCGGCCAGAGAGCCAACATGTCCTCCTGGCCAACAAGTGCACCAACCGTGAATGTGAACGAGTCCCCAACTGGAAATGAATAAAAGATCTTTTCAATGGCAACGTGGCTGGGATCATCACCTTCCTGGAAGGCTGCATCTAAGGTTGCGAGGCCAGAGGGGCCACCACTGCCAAAAGGATTGTCAACTTCGTCGAAGTTTCCTGAGCGCAGCACGGTGGTCAACAGATCCTTACCCGTGAAAGAAGTCTCCAAGTTGAGCTGAAGGTCATAGTTAAATACGGTGGCTCCGTATTCCCTGTTGTTCTCGTTGCGAAGCCGTCCTGAAGACCCTTGAAAACGATTCGCTCCCACCACGAATGTGGCTTGTCCGTCCAACTTGGTGGTGGTGGAGAACTGAGACGATTCCAGTTCACCGACGCGGGCTTCCAGACCGTCGACGCGGCCGCGGATGATCGCCAGCTCACGCTCGAATTCCTTGATCAGG
>QCSN01000001.1 GCA_003211515.1 Synechococcus sp. AG-670-F04 | reverse complement strand
CCAGACCCTGAATCGCACCGATGCCGATGATGTGCCCCAGGCTTGTGGTTCCCAAAAGTGCGGCATGGGACATGCCGCCGAAGAATGCAGGGTTAGGAAGCTGAGCACCTTCATTGGGATGCTTGATGGTGGCTTTGCCGACAGCAATGGCGATCACGTTGCACACGATCATGACCAGGGCGACTTTCGGCGACCAGGACAGGGTTGCGGGAGCGATAGCGAAGAGGGGAGTCAGCATTCAGTCCATGGAGCGACGTCTCATCATCTGAGGTCAGCCGTCAACTGACTTGGACTCTTAAGAGTTGTTTACTCTTTTTTCCCTTTTTGCAGTAACCCCCAGACAAGCACCGCATTGCTAAGGGTCAGGAACGCTTCGGCACCACCGTGCAGTGGGTCGATGGCGACCAGTTCCGCCTCACAGCAGCGCAGAGCGACAAGCGCCGCAGCAATCGTCACCGCAACAAATAGAAGGGTGAGCCGAAATCCCCACAACACGGTTTCGGAAAAGCGACCGCACCGGCCAGCCCACCGAAGAAACAACAGATATGGAACAAGAGAGAGCGCAAAAAAGGGGGAAGGATCGATGCTGCTCAAGTTCATCTAAACCTCCTGGGCCTGGTTGAGTTTCCAAGCGGCGAAAGCCAATGCCGTGTTGCCCAGGAGCGTGAATCCGGCCTGGAGCACCACAAGCCCGCGCAGGTCTTCGCTGTTGTCAAACAAATGCCATGTGCAGGCGGCCATGGCGCTGACCAGAGCGGGCAACATCGCAAGGGCCATGCCTCGAAAACCACGTCGTTCAAGCAGGACGATCGCTAGGCACCACTCGATGACGGAGGCCACGTGAATCCACCAGGTGCCGATCGATAGGGAGTGCATGCACCAGGTCGATTTCGTCCCAAGACTAGAAAGACAGATCAGCCCTCTGGCCGCTTCAGTTCATGGGGGCAAAGGTGCTTCAACAATCGCATCGGGGCGGAACAATCGCATCCGGGCGGAACAAGCGCTCAGAGATGCATCACAAGGGGAAACGCAGTATTGGTTTCGTCCGATCAATCGGTTCTTTTCAGGAAGGCAAGGTGAATTCAGTCCTTCTATCTCTAGTGAACCAAGATTCAGACAGCCAATAAGGCGAATTCATTGTTATAAACATCGCGTTTATTCCTCATGCATTCCGATTCATAAGACTGTTGCTTTTGGCTGAAGATTGAATGGGTTTTGAATCATTCTTTTTTGTGTTCGAAATCTGTTGCAGCACTGGCTGGCTGATCTATACGAGTCTCGTCGGCAGTATGCGCGTTTTGAAATTGATTTGCGATGAGAAGAATTTGCTTAACGCGTGCGCGATTATTGAATTTGACTCAAATCTGAACCGCCTGATTCATGCAGAAATCAATGCGTCGATTGCTGGAGAATACTTGCTCTCTCTTCCGCTGAATAAAATCATCATTCAGTCCATCTCGATGTGAGTAAGCTTTCGGATTTATGAGGCGTTGTTTGTAATCTTGTTTGAAGATGTCATGCTAATATCTTCGTGAGAGAAACTTTTTTGAATGATATCTGCCAAGCCTTGTCAATCCATCGGACCCAACTCGATTTTGAGTTGGAGAGTCGCGTTTTGATCATCATTCTGTTCCGTAGGGTTCTTTTCCCCTCGAAACGAAAGGCTGCTCTCTGGGGTTCGGTTGCGCATAGAGTTTGACTCGGCTGCATCCTCCAGTGACGATGACCGTCGGAACGACCAAAGCAACTGTCGTTCTGCTCTGCGGATACTACGGAGAAGACAATCTTGGTGACGATGCTTTGCTTCAGGTCCTCCTGGAGGATCTGCCGTGGGGCTGCCGTCCTCTGATCACGGCTCGAAATTCTGTCTCGGTTCAGACTTTCTGTGCCGATGCGATGGTCGTGAACCGACGTTCCATTCGTGCTGTTCTTGGAAGTGTCAATCGCGTACAGGCTGTGATCTTTGGAGGTGGAAGCCTGCTTCAGGACAGCACCAGTCAGAAGAGTCTTTTCTATTACCTTGTTCTAATTCTCTGGTCTCGTTGTCGAGGTCGTCGCGTTTATCTTTGGGGTCAAGGGCTGGGTCCTCTGGATCATCGTCTCAGCCGGTTGATCGTGCACTGGGTTCTTCCTTTATGCACATCTGCCAGTTGGCGTGATCAACGCTCCTTCGACCTGGCGCGGCGCTGGGCGCCAAGACTTCCGAGCTGCATAGGGCCCGATCCCGTTTGGCAGATGCCGATGCAATCCTGGACCGGTGGTGTCTCAATTGTGCTCAGTTGGCGACCTACGCCACTGCTCGATGGCAAGGGTTGGAGAGGTTTGCTTTCAGCGGTTGATCAATTGGCTTCGGAACTGGATGCACCTGTTCATTGGCTTGCCTTTCATCAACATCAGGATGCCAACTTGCTGAATGATCTTTGCGACCTTGATTTAGTTCCTGAAACGTTGATGCAACGTAGTAACACTGTAGTGCCGAATTCTATTCAAGAGGTCTTTGATGCGGTGCGTGAGGCCAGGATAGTTCTGCCGATGCGGCTGCATGCGTTGATTCTGGCTCGACTCACCTGTTGTCCCATGGCTGCTTTAAGTTATGATCCAAAAGTTGAAGCAGCAGCGTCAATGTCTGGTGTGGTTTGGTCTTCTTTGCGACCACTCCCATCGACAGATCAGCTGATTACACAGTGGCGTTCTGTGCTCGATCAGCCTGCCGATCCCAATGCTGTTCAGCAGATCCGTGATCAGGCATCAGCCCATGCCGGTTGGTTGAAACGACACTTTTGATTTTGGTTGATACTGGGATATATGTTTTGGTTGATCAATTGTGCTTGCTCTGAAGTGTCTTTTCTTTGTTTTTAATTGCTTGCCCCTTAGTTTTAAATTGCATTGGAAGAATAATCCAGCCGCCTCGCCACAACAGGATGCCCGTCATTAATGCGATCAATGCCATTGCGCCCAGGATCAATTGATAGCCATATTGTGATTGGAGTTCGGGCATGTTTTCGAAGTTCATTCCATAGATGCCAACAATAAATGTTAATGGCGTAAAAATTGTGTTTACGATTGCAAGTGTTTTCATGATTTGATTCATCTGATAGGACGCATTGGCTATGCATGTCTCAATCACACTGGAGACTTTCTGATGAGCGTTGGATTCGAGTTGGAGAATTTGATTGATGAACCTTGGCTTTCTCTGAGCCAGGCTTCTCGTCGAGAATCCAGGTGAGTGTATTGACCGTGTAGCAGTGGTGAAAGAGATGTTTGCAGCATCATTAACTGCCGTCGAATTGTTCTCAGGATCCCTCGAACCAGGATGAGATGATTCAGAATTCTCGAGGAGGGCATGTTGAGGCAGATTTCCTCTAATCCGTCGAGATGATATGAAATTCTATCGAGGGCGTTGTTGTATGCACACAACGTTTCATTGATCAGGAGTTGAGCAATTTTTTCGAGTCTTATTTGTGCCTGCTTTTGCGCTTTTTCCCGAACTAGTTTCTCGACAGTGATAAAGGCTTTCTGGTGAGGATCTTCTTCGATGCTGATCAGTAATCCTGGCTTGAGTAGCAAGCAAAATTGCATGCTCTCTCTAATCGCATGCCTCTGTTTTCTTGGATTGATAAATAATGCAGTGTTGCTAACAGATTGCCATTGAAGATCTGGAAATGATTGGCTTGTGGATGAGAGATTAACAACGATATATCATTTTGCTCTACGTTGACGGCCATCAAGGTTTCTTCGATTGTCTGCAGATCGGCAAGCCCTTTGATCTGGACCCATAAAACATCCGATCCATGGTTTTTTATTGCTCGCAATTCCTGGTATGTGAGCTTTTGGCTGATTCAATTCATTGCCTTGGGACGTGTAATCATTGAGGCGTATGGACGTTTAAACTTAAAAACTCGGATCTGAGTTGTTGCTCTTCCGCCAGTACGTTCCAATGTTCGTGATGAAAAACCTGGCCGCTCATCAAGAAGTTTGGGCTCTGTGTTGGTCGCTCTCAGTGGATTGTCTTGTGCACTATGCATCCTGCAGGTCTGTCCTCAGCCTGACTCCCTTTAGTTTGGGCAGTTAGGGGCGAGTTGTCTTGAGCTAAGACCCCAGCTCTGCAATGTTGTTATGTCCACATTGCTTTTGTTTCTGTACCTGTTCCTATTGACGAAAGCCGCTGCTTTTTGAAAAACGATGTTCCAGGTCCCGCTTCCACGCCACAGTGGGTCGCTCCGGAACGATTGTGTCTCCGCTAGAGATCATCTGAAGTTCGCCGCGAGGACTGTTGAGAATGAATTGCTGGCTGGCACCGTGCCATTCACGATTGATCAGTTCGCATGGCATCCCTTCAGCATCGAAATAGAGATGTTCTGGTCTGATTCCGACCATGACGTCGTCATCCTCTAAAAGGTTCATGGGTGGTCGGCCGATGAATTGTGCGACGTAAGTTGTCATCGGCTTGTCGTATAACTCCTGAGGACTTCCGATCTGTTCGATCTGTCCGGATCGCATGACGGCTATGCGATCGGCGAGAGCCATGGCCTCTTGTTGATCATGGGTGACATAAATGACCGGCTGAGGACCATTAAGAATGAGTTTTTTCAGCTCAGGACGTAGTTCATCTCGCAGCTGGGCATCAAGATTGCTCATCGGTTCGTCCAGCAGATAGATGAGGGGATCGCGCAGAAGAGCTCTGGCCAATGCGACTCTCTGACGTTGACCACCCGAAAGTTGAGCAGGAAGACGATCAGCCTGTGCACTTAATTTCACGACATCGAGCATGCCGCTGATGCGGTTTTGGCGCTCTTCAACTGGGAGACCTCGGATTTTCAGACCCAGTTCCAGGTTGTTTCGAACGCTCAGGTGCGGAAAGAGGGCATAGCTCTGAAACACCATGCCGATCCTGCGTTGACGAGCCGGGATTCCATCAACTCTTCGTCCATGAATCAGGATCTGGCCTGCATCGGGTTGATCAAGTCCAGCAATCAACCGTAGGGCTGTGCTTTTGCCGCATCCGCTTGCACCCAAGAGGGCCACGCATTCACCCTCGTTCACGCTGAGATCAAGTTGACGAAGGATCCAGTTCTCTCCGAAGCGTCGACCGACCGATTGAAGCTCAAGCGTCATCGCTGTCATGCTCCAGCCAGAGAGGTCGCTTCACAGGGTCGATCAGAACAATGCATTCCAGCCTCGGGATCTCTCATCCTTCATGATTGCTTTGTACGGATTGGACAAGGCTTGATGCAGACCGGGGTTGTCTCATCGGCTGCGCTTGTCGTGGGGTTTTGAGGCTTCGGTTACTCCAAGACAGTAAACGCTTCCATCCTCTATGCCGACGCCAGGGGTTGTCCCACATCCGTTGACGGGTTGGCTCCGTTGACTCTCCAAAAAAAAGCAGGGATTCCACCCCCTGCTCAAACTGTCTTCTTTGCCCTGCTGATGGATGACGAACATCAGCACAAGCCGAACAGCATGCATGCATACTGATTTACATATCTTAACGCAGAGGACTCGTTCGGCGCGCGGTTTCGATTTTGAGTTGCGGCAGCAGGTTGGCTCTGTGTTCTCAATCTTCAAAGTGGTTGAGATTTTTCCATCGATGTGTTGAGTTAACATGCCCACCTATTTTGTATTTTAACCAAAGAAAGTCGGCAGTTGCTCTTGGCCATTCTTTTTGCAAGGGTTGTTGTAGATTAATGCTTGGTTCTTGTTATTTTCTTTTATCGATCTGGCCATTGATCTGGTGTTGATCAGGTGATGAATCATGTTTCGATGTGAGTGCTTATCGAGTAATTTTTCTTGGAATGGAAACGTGTTAATGCAGTTTGCATAGGCATTGTATTTATCCTTTTACGGCGCCATTGGTCAGTCCGGAAACGATTTGTCTTTGGAAGATCAGGACAAGCACAAGCAGAGGTATAGATCCAAGCACCGTTGCTGCCGCATAGGCGCCGTAGGGAATGGAATAAACGGATGTTCCAGCAATGCGGGCCATGGCAACCGGTAATGTCAGCATCTTGGCATCGCTGATCCAAGTTAGAGCTACGGGATATTCATTCCAGGCAAACAGAAAAACAAGGATTCCCGTGCTTGCAGTGGCAGGACTAATCAATGGAATCAAAATCCAGCGCAATCGTTGCAGAAGCCCCATTCCTTCAAGGCAGGCTGCATCTTCAAGATCCTGAGGCAATCCCTCAAATGCTGCGCTGAGCAGCAAAAGGGCCAAGGGCATTGAAAGTGCTGAGTAAGGCAAAGCCAGAGCGATCAGGTTGTTGCCAAGTTGAAACGTTCTTGCCAATTCCAGCAGGGCCAAAAACAGCAGCACGTAGGGAAATAGTGCTGCGGCCGTGATGAATAGTCGGCTATTTTGACGCCATAATTTTGGTAACCGCGCTATTCCATAGGCACCAGGAAGGGCAAGGAGCAAGGTCAGCAATGTGGAAACACTGGCAACAATGGAGCTGTTGATTAAATAAAGCCAGAATGGTGGATTACTTTGCCAGAGCTCTCTGTAGTTCTGTAATGTCCAACGCTCTTGAAACGCCATAGGCGTTGCAATCAACGCATCGTTCGTGCTGAAGGAACTAATGAGTTGCCACACCATCGGAGCGAGGGACCAAGCCAGCAACAGCACGATCCAGAGTTGCCGTTGTTTCATCATTTAACGGGTCGAAGTACGCCAATGGATCTCAGTGCGATCGCTGCCAAAACGATGATCACTGTCAGCATCAGAAATCCCCCCAGCATCACCGTCGCGCTGTATCCGAAATCCAAGAAACGCATCGCATTCAGGTAGGCGTAGAGAGCAAGGCTTTCCGTGCTGCTGGCTGGTCCCCCACCGGTGAGAATCTGAATCAGATCAAAAACGCCGAAGGCTTGCGCCAGTCGAAACAACAGGCTCAGCAGGATGTATGGCGTCAGAAGAGGCAGAGTGATCGAACGCAGGCTTTGCCAGGGCTTGCCTCCCTCTAAGCGAAAGGCTTCATAAAGATCTGCAGGAATCGTTTGCAGTCCTGCCAGAAGAATCAAGGTGATGAACGGGGTCGTTTTCCAGACATCAGCGGCGACCGTGGCCATCCAGGCGAAATTCGGGTCAGCAAGGAGATTCAGGCTGGGCAGGCCGAGCGCAGCTGCGAGCTGCTCAAGCGGGCCGTAGGGCGTGTTGAAAATCCATCGCCAACCAAGGGCCATCATCGTTGTGGGGAGTGCCCAGGGCAGCAAGGTGAGTGCACGTACGGCACCACGACCGCGCCAACGCTGATCCAGCAGCAGCGCAATCGCTAAGGCGAGCAACAGCTCCAAGGACACCGACATCACGGCGAAACGTGCGGTCTGGAGGCTGTCCTGCCAGAACCGTGCATCGGACAACAGTCGAACCCAGTTGGCACCCCCATTCGGGATGGGGACCAGCCCGGTAAGAACGGAATCAGCGTGGAAGCTGAGCCAGGTGTAGCGGGCCATTGGCCACCCGAACACCAGGGCAATCAGCAGCAGTGCCGGTAACGCCAGCAGAACATTCATCCGCTTCCTCCTGCTGATTTGAGAATCACTTCACTGCTGGCCTGAGCCTCATCCATGGCGGGCTGCACCGGTTGCTCTCCCGTGAGGACTGCGCTGAGGCGTCGCTGCAACACGTCGCTCAGTTGTGCATAGAGCGGGGTGGGTGGCCGTTCGATCGCCACATCCAGGGCCTTTCCGATGTCGGGCAGCACTGGTGAACGAGTGGTTAGGGCCGGATCAGTGAAAAGCGATTGCTGGGTCGGGGTGTACCCCCTCTCCATGAACCGTTCGCGCTGCGCACTTTCCGAGGTGAGAAAGCGGATCGCTTCAACCGTCGCATCCTGGTGAGGTGACCCCTTCAGCAACGACAAACCCCAGCTTCCCAAGGTTGCTCTTGGTTGTTGCCCAGGCTCGGCCACCATCGTTGTAATCCCGACCTTCCCTCGAACTGAGCTGTCATCCTTCTGCAGCTCGGCAAATGCATAGGGCCAGTTGCGCATCAAGGCAGCGTCTCCGGATTTGAAGGCCTGCAGCGTTTCTGACTCGGCAAAGTTGGTCACAGCCCTTGGGCTGATGCCCTTGGCCAGGAGAGATTCCATCCATTGAGCCGCCTGGTTCGCGGCTGCACTGTCGAGTTCCGGTTGACCCGTCACCGAATTCAACCAGTGCCCTCCATATCCACTGATGATTTCCAGGAAGTCGCAGCTAAGCCCCTCGTACTGGCGTCCCTGCCAGACGAATCCGTACTTTGCAGAACCATCGGCCTGTAATCGCTCGCTGATTTCAATCAGTTGATCAGGCGTGGTGGGTGGTTCCTCCATCAGGTCCGTTCGCCAATACAGCATCCCCACATCAGCCACAAGAGGCCAGCGGTAGAGATGGTCCTTGTAGCTGTTGCCCAGCCGTGCCCCTTTGATCAGGGCGTCTTCATCGCCACTGTCAAACCAGCGATCCAAAGGTTCAAGCCAACCCGCCTCGGCATATTTGGGAAGCCATGTGACATCCATCAGCAGACTGTCAAAAGGAGGGTCCCCGAGCAGCAGGCTGCTGATCGCTAGATCACTGATCGATTCCGTTTCGAGTGGGCCCCGCGTGATCGACAAATGGATCCGATCTTGATGATCGACGTTGAAGCGTTCCACAAGTGATGCCGTCGCATCAACAAACGGGGCAGGCATCAGGATCCTGACGTCTTCAACTGCTTGGCCACGGCTCCATCCCACCCCGAAACCAAGAACCATCAAAACAGTGAGAACCATGATCAGGAGCCGTCGCCCGATCGTCATGGGGCCACGGGCTCCTGAAGGCCAGTCATCTGTTCTTCCGCCCAGTCTTTGACGGTGTATCGCTCAACGGCTGTTGTCATCAGCCCCATGCGATCCCTCTGTTCATCCTCTGACATGGCCAGAGCACCCTCAATGGCCTCATCCATGCGCCGATTGGAATAAGGATTGGTGAGAACCGCACCATCGAGAACAACGGACGCCCCAGTGAATTCAGAGAGGACGAGGACACCCCCCCTGTTTCGTCTTGCAGCTGCGTATTCCTTCGCGACGAGATTCAAACCGTCTCTCAACGGAGTGATCCAGCAGATATCCGCGTGACAGAACCAGGCAACCATTTCGTCATAGGGAATTCGCCGTGTGGAGAAGCGCACAGGGACCCAATCGATCTGGCTGAAGCGTCCATTAATTCGACCCGCCATTTCTTCGATGGTTCTTTGGGTTTCCTCGTAGATCTTCATGCCGCTGGCAGCTGCGACGCAGGCCAACATCAGGACGACTTCACCATGAAGATCTTTTCGACGTTCCAGGAGACGTTCAAAGGCCAGAAGCAGGGCTTCGTTGCCCTTGGTGTAATCAACTCGGCTGGCGGAGAGGATCAATTTCCTGCCTTTTTTCGTGTCCTGCACGATCAGCTCACCGTGACTCTCAACGGAGGCGCTCCAGGAAAGTTCCTGGATCACGTCGGGTGAGGTTCCCACCGGGGAACTCAGTAGCTCAACTTTCTGATCCTTGTACTGCAGCCATTCCGTCACAGTTGCTTCACAAAGCGCAGATCCAACCGTGATGAACTTTGTGTCGACAGGTTGTTTGGGACCACGCTTCGCTCCGATCAATGTGCTTGCTGCACGAGCAAAGTTTTCGGTGTACCGGGGAATATGAAATCCGACGACATCACAACAAAGAAGACTTTCAAGGATCTGCTCCCGCCAGGGGAGAATCGCGAAAACGTCGTTGCTGGGGAAAGGGGTGTGATGGAAGAACGCAATCTTTAGATCGGGACGTTGTGCACGCAGATAACCAGGAGCAAGCCAAAGATTGTAATCGTGGACCCAAACTGTGGCTCCGGGTGCAGCCTCTCGGCAGGCAGCTTCTGCAAAACGACGGTTGACCTCCTCGAAGATCCCCCAGTCAGCATTGTTGACATTGAAGTGGGTTGGAAATGTATGGAGGATCGGCCAAAAAGATTCTTTCGAAGTAACGTGATAAAAGCTATTAATTTGATGTTCGTGTAATGGAATACGACGTAACGTAAACTCTGACGGGTTATCCATTGTAATCCTTTCGTCTTCAACGTTATCGGGCTCATCCACACGGCGCCAGGCAATCCACGTTCCATCCTTTGCTGTGCGGAAAAGATTTCTCAGCGTTGGGATAATGCCATTTGGGCTTTTCTGATCCATCCAGATCCGCTGCCCATGCTCACCTTTTCCCTCATCGAAAGGGGTTCGGTGATAAAGAATGATGAATGAGCTGCGCCCCTCGTCTACTGCCATTCAGTCCTGGAGCTGCAAGCTCAATCCACCCTTCACGAGTGGAGCGCATTTGTCAAATTGAGGTGTCGCTCTGCAGATTCCTCAGTGAGTCCATCACTTCCTGGGCGTGACCCGACGGTCGAACGGCCACCCAGCGCTCTTGCAGCACTCCCTCTGGGTCAATCAAGAAGGTATGACGCAATGAGTAAGGAGCCATCCACGATCCGTACTGTTTGCTCACATTGCCATCGGGATCGGAGAGCAATGGAAAACTCAGCTGTTCGCTGGAACAAAAAGATTCGTGATCGTCAACACTGTCAGCGCTGATTCCTACCACTTCAGCATTGATGGAGAGAAAATCCTCATGCGTGCTCTCGAAGCCCCTGGCTTCGATGGTGCATCCACCTGTGAAATCTCTCGGATAAAAATAGAGAACAAGCCACTTGCCGCGGAAATCGTCAAGAGTCCAGTGATTTTGTTCTGGATTGGTTCGGCTTGACCCAGGGAGGTCAAAGCTTGGCACCATGCGACCTGTTTCGAGGACAGGGCCGCCAAGGGCACTCAGTTGGTTTGGCCTGAACGTCAGGGCAGCGAGTAACCCGGCGGATCGGATCAGAAGGTCGCGTCGCTGCATGCGTCTGGATGGATCAGAGTTTGGCGAGATTGATGCCGAGGGACTTGGCATAGGCGCCAAGACCTTTCTTTTGAATCGTTTTGAGAGCCCGTGTGGTGACGCGAAGGTTGACCCAGCGTTTTCCTTCAGCCCACCAAAGGCGACGCTGTTGCAGGTTGGCTTGCTGCAGCTTCTTTGTGCGGATGTGGGAATGGCTCACGGCCATGCCGTTGTTGGCGCGAGTCCCCGTGAGCTGACACACCCGTGACATGACGTCGTCCTGTTTCTTGTGTAGTTGCTTGGTTCTTCAAGGAAGAGCCAAACAACGAGCTTAACAAAGCTGGGTCCTTTTCTTAGAGCGAACGCTTCATGAGTTCCCCCATCAATTCAGCACTGCGGGTTTGAAAGCCTGCCAGTTCGTTGGGCTCAAGCCCACCGACTCCTAAACGGGCCATGTCATAGAGGTGTCTGCTGAGATCCATGGCCAGCTGCTCGCTCGGTGACGCTGCACTCGTGCCAACCAGAACAGCCCCGGACTTCAGCTTGAGAAGGCCCTCCACCAGTGGATGACGTCGGTTGATCAGCAGAACATGGTGGTCTGGGAGTCCTGGAAGGCGTTGCTCCATCAGAGCACCCATATCGTTCAACCGTCTCATCTGCTCCGGCAGAAGAATCATGGCCGGTGGCGCATTGTCTGCTTTCAGGGATTGAACCTGAATGGTGACCTTGTCATTGGACAGAGCCGTTTTCACCAGGGTTCGCAAGGTTTCAGATTGCGTTTCGCCATCCTGATCGGCAAGTTCGGTCGGTTCATCTTTAAAGCTGTCATCAAGCTCGGCATCAACCCGTTGGAATTTCAGCTCCTCATGGCGATGCTCCAACCATGAAATGAATTGCGTGTCGATCACCGTCTCCAGTTTTAGAACTTCCGAGCCCTGGGATGTCCAGAGATTCAATGCGTTGGCCTGGGCGACATCATCAGTGCTGTAAAGAATGCGGCTGATATTTTCCGAAGAAAGCCTCGAGCGATACCCCTCCAAGGTTGTGTAGGCCTTGCCTGCAGTTCCGATCGGGTCCGGAGAATCCTTATCTTCACTGGGTTCAGCCGTGGAGCCGAACAGAATCAATTCAGCAACCTGGTCGGCAAATTTTTCATCTTCCATGGCTCCGATCTTCACAAAAGGTGCCAATGCATCCCACGCTTCTGCGTAGGAGGCTGGATTGTCTTGCTTTAAGTTGCGCAAACGGTCGGCAACCTTCTTGGCAACGAAATTACCGATCGAGCGCACGCGTCGATCGGTCTGCAACGCACTCCTGCTGACGTTCAAAGGAATATCTGGGGAGTCAATGACTCCACGAAGGGGCAAGAGATAACGCGGAACGACCTCTTTGATGGAATCACTCACAAACACCTGGTTGCAATAAAGTTTGATTTCACCTTTTTCCCAATCGGCACGACCTGATTGCTTTGGAAAAAATAAAATTCCTTGCAAATTGTACGGATAATCTGTGTTGAGATGAACCCAAAGTAAGGGATCTCCCTGAAATGGATAAAGATAATGGTAGAGATCGATGTAGTCTTTGTCTGACAAATCGCGAGCGCTTTTGCGCCATGGTGCTTCGCGTTTATTAACTGTTTCGCCTTCGAGCTGCACCGGTACTGCCATGAAATCGCAGTAGGTATTAATCAGAGTACGGATCCGTGTCGGTTCTATGTACTCAAGCTCCTCCTCCATTAAGTGCAGAATGACATCAGTGCCCGGTTGTTCACGCTCTGCTCCACTCAGGTTGAAATTTGGTGAGCCATCACAACTCCAGCGAACAGCTTCCGTCTCCTGTTTGGCTGAACGGCTGATCAGTTCGACCCGCTCAGCCACCATGAAGCTTGAATAGAACCCAAGCCCGAAGTGGCCGATGATGGCATCGTCTTCCTGCTTGTATTTCTCAAGAAAATCTTCAGCACTTGAAAAGGCGACCTGGTTGATGTAACGCTTCACTTCATCGGCCGTCATTCCGATGCCGTTGTCGGAAATGGTGAGTGTTTTTGCTTCGCGGTCGATGCGGATGCTGATGGCGCCCTCCTCTCCTTCGCTGCAGTCACCGGCCATGGCGGCCATGCGTCGCTTGCTAATCGCATCAACACCGTTGCTGACCAGTTCCCGCAGGAACACTTCGTGGCCGGAGTAAACGGCCTTTTTGATAATTGGAAATATATTTTCGGTGTGGATCTGAATCTGACCCTGCTCGTCCAGCACCGGCATGTCTGCAACTTGAAAGTACCGACCTTAGGAATGAAAGTGTGTCTTCCTCAATGGCGGGATCAGGGGGGGTCTCCGTACCTCAGTTGAACGGCCTGAACATTGCGATCAGAATGATGAATGATGCTATGGGCTAGTACAGATGAAACTTCAGGGATCGGCGATCACAACTTCGGTTGTTGTTCTTGTCCTTGCGTTTCTTGCGATTCACTTTGCAGTATCCGGCTGGAGTGCAGCCTCAATCACGAGCGGTATCGATGCCACCGGTCGATCATCTCTCATCCTTTTTTCGATCGCGTTCATCGCTTCCAGCGTTCATCGCCTTTGGCGATCTCCTCTCACCACCTGGACACTGCAAAACAGACGCTGGATCGGCCTGAGTTTCGCCGGCTCTCACTTCATCCACCTTGCGCTGATCCTGGCCATCTCCATCGGCTTCCCGGAACCATTTTTGAGTGAGCAGTCCATGGGCAAGTGGCTGTTCGGCGGTTTTGGTTATGCCTTTGTGCTGTTGATGGCTGTGACATCAACAAATGCAGCCCAGCGCTGGATGGGAATGAAAAGCTGGAAACGGCTGCATCTCGTCGGAAGTTACTGGCTCTGGGCTCAGTTCGTCCTGACCTATGTCCAACACACCAAAGAGGGGCCAAAGGGTTTTTACCTGCCGTTTCTCGTGTTCACACTCCTTCTTTTGGTGATTCGTCTTGTCGGTCATCGCGCTCAGAAGACTTCCCTTGCGGGGACGGCTCTGAGTTAACGCTCAAGCTGCTTTTTGAAGATCTGGCCTCTCTTCCGGCATGATCGCCCCGTCAACCGGGCAGACCTGAAGACAGATCCCGCAATCGATGCACGTGTCGAAATTGATCCAGTAGAAATCCGTCCCTTTTTTGTTTTTTCCAGATCCCTGATCAATGCATGCCACGGGGCATGCATCAACACAATCGGCAATGCCTTCGCAGACGTCCGTGACGATGGTGTGAGGCATTCCCTAGAACCTGGTTCCCGGATCCTACGGATTGATCCAGTCGAGCTGGAAGACGCCACGCGCTTCAGCCATTTTTTCCGCCTCAGTTTTGCTCTCCAAAGGAGACAGTTCCACCATCGCGCGCATGCCTCGGGCATGCCATGTTCTCTGTCTATGAAGGGCAACCTCCAAGGCGGTCCCTTTGGCAAAGGCCACCATCACGGCTGGATGCCGATCAACATCCTCGGCCGGATCCGTCAGTAATTCGCGGATCGGATCGATGGCCAAGCTGAATCCAACCCCTGCCGCTGCGCTGCCTTTGGCGCCGCAACGGCCGACGAGATCGTCGTAGCGCCCCCCACGGGCAATCACCACTGGTGCAGATTTCCCCTGGCAGACCAACTGGAACACCAAACCCGTATAGAGCTCAAAGACAGGTTGAAACGTCGGATCGAGCTGAAGGAGCACCCCTTGTTCAGAAGCTGAGCGCGCCAGGAGATCATTGAGCCGTTTCAGATCGGAGAACACCGGATGGGATCCGAAACGCTCCTCCAACCTGCGCACTTCCTGTTCCGGTTCTCCCCGACTGTCCAGGAGCTGAAGCAAGCCGTCTCTCTCCATGTCCGCCAGTTCCATCTGTTCGATGGCGAGGCGATCGAATCGGGTCAGCGCTGAACGAATCGTGTTTTGTGTCTGCTGATCGAAGGACTGCAATGCCAGGTTCATCAGCCCTGTATGCCCGATCAGCAATTTGGGTGGCTGACCATCCCCAAGCCTCAGCGTTTCTACGGCAGCGAGAAGAAGGGAGAGGAGCTCCATTTCAGCTTCAATCCCTTTCACACCAAAGAGTTCAACGCCGCTGTGGAGGTTCTCTTCGATCGACAGGCCTCCTTCATCGGCCGAGCGGCTCTGAAACACGGTTCCTGAGGCCCAAAGCCTCAGAGGTCGTGGTCTGGATGCCAGTCGGGTGCAGGCTGCCCGGGCAATGGAGGCGGTCATCTCTGGTCGCAGCCCGAGCGGTTCATCGGCCACCAGTCGGACCACATCCCCGCTGTCGATTGCCCCACCAGCCATCAGTGTGTCCAGACGTTCGACCCGTGGAGGAGACACCTCGTCGTATCCCCAGAGTCGATAAACGGTGGCCAGACGCTCACTCAAACGGCGATTGTTCTCGACTTGACGAGGATTCAGATCCCTTGCGCCAGCTGCAGGTTGCAGCGCCATATCAAGTAGTTGTCGTCCTTGATCAGGATCCCATGGCCGTGATCTCTGGGGCCCCGAAACAGTCTCCACTCAGGGGTCTGACATGGGCGAGCTCCTTCACCAGTTTTGGATGAAGATCTGGACCACTGGCCAAGACCCGGCCCGAGCTGATCGTGAACGGTCCGCCCCCATACCCCGTCACGACTCCCCCTGCCAATTCCACCAGGGCAACCCCTGCCGCCAGATCCCAGGGGGCCAGCCCCCTTTCCCAGTAACCGTCCTGTCGTCCTGCAGCGACGAAGGCCAGATCTACCGCAGCTGCGCCACCTCGACGCACGCCGTGGGTTCGGTGCGTAAGCCAGCAGAATTCGGCGTAATTGTTGTCCAGGCGGGTCTGTCGGTCGTAGGCGAACCCGGTGACGAGCAAGGCTTCATCAAGGCTGCTGCATGCACTCACCTTGATCGGTGTGTCGTTGAGATGGGCCCCGACTCCCGGTGCACCCCAATAGGTTTCCCGGAGAAATGGAACTGCGATGGCGCCGAGAATCGGCTGTTGTCGCCAAGTCAGCCCGATAGAGGTGGCGAAAAAAGGGTACCCATGGGCGAAGTTGGTGGTTCCGTCGAGGGGATCGACACACCAGCGCAGACCTTCCTGTTCGCCTTCTGGACCACTTTCTTCGGCCAATACAGCGACCTCCGGCGTGAGGCTTTTCAACCGCTCCAGAATCAATGCTTCTGCGGAGAGGTCGGCATTGGTCACCAGGTCTCCGACAGGACCCTTGTTATTGATCGAGGACACCCTGCCGTAGTGCCGCATTAATTCGGCTCCGCCGAGATCAGCCGTTGACCGAGCAATTTCGATCAGCTGGGCAATGCGGTCTTGGTTTAAACCCGCTGCCGCAGCGGCTGCTGCACAGGTTGTGGTATTCATCGTCACTCTTCATCGAGGGGGAGGCCAGATCGAACCGAACCACGGCCGAAGTGCCGTCCGAACTGCAGTTCATACACCTCGTCCTCATCCTGTGTCTCTGCTTCGAGGGGGCCTGTGGCTCTGGCTACACAGAGGAGGCCGTAGCCCTGGCGACGCAGTTCACGTGACAGGCCCATCGCCTCGCGCTGATCAATCGACCCATCCAGCACGCGAACCGCACAACTCGTGCAACAACCGTTTCGGCAGGAGAAGGGCAGAGGATCTCCTTGCAATTCAAAACTCCGCAGGATGTAGTCCCCCTCGGGCACGTCATGGCTGATCGTGCGGTTCTCCTGGCGCCAGTGAATGGTGATCCTGTGCCTGGGACGCATGCCGGCCTGATGGAAACGCCCTGCTACATTCGCATCTGCCCCACGTCCGCCGCTGGAGAGGTGGCCGAGTGGTCGAAGGCGCAGCACTGGAAATGCTGTATAGGGGCAACTCTATCGAGGGTTCGAATCCCTCCCTCTCCGTTAGCTAACTCCAAACCCCCCTGCAATGCAGGGGGTTTTTATTATGAATAATGGCTGATGACGCACCCATCGAACCAGTTGTGCAGTTGAATTTTGAAGTGCCTTAGATTTTAATGATCACCCTCATTAGTACAATTTTTGAATGAGATCTGAGGACATGGTTTGAAGTCGAAATGCTGACTTGATGGTCAAGGATTTATGACTGGTATGTCTAGATTGCGACCATAAAAAGAATTGCTCTTAAGACCAAGCGACCAATTGGTTCGTACTTCTGGCATGAACTCTCCTTTGTAATTGCGCTGCTAGATCACAAAGTTTTGCGGTAGATTGTCATTCATCTGTTGAGCAAAATGCAACATTTTGATCGAGCTTTGATCATTGCCTTGTGAGGGGCTGGGGAGTGCATTGTCCAACAGGCAGGCGAGAACCGCTGAAGTTGCCACCATGCATCTGATCATTGTTCCCCGTGGTCCGTACATCACATTCAACTGCGGTCTGACCACGCGAGGTATGACCAAGTTGTTTTCATTTGTGACAGTCCGTGTCTCGTGATCGAGATGCTTTTGCAGGTTTGTCCTTAAACGTTGCCAGGTTGTGTCTACCTGCCATTATCATTTGATCCAGAGCGGTAAAGCTGAATAGTTGAACACCTCCGAGGTTGCTGAACGGTGACCGGCAATCGGTTCGTGGAGAACTTCAACGGCTGTAAACATCGATCAATATTCAACTCATTACTCGATGGCATGCCATCATTTCTCTCGGGGAAACTGTTTTGACAACGCCTCTTGATATTCCTGCAATTTTGCTCGTTCTGGCCACTCTTTTTGGTGCCCTGAACTACTGGTTCATCAAACTGCCGCACACCATTGGGCTGATGGTGATTGCATTGGTTGCCAGTTTGGGGCTGGTAGGGCTTGATCTCATTAATCCGACTTTAGGTTTAAGCGACTTAGTGAATAACTTTTTAGCAAATATTGATTTTAATGTCACGCTTATGCAAGGCATGTTGTCTTTCCTGTTGTTTGCAGGTGCTTTGCATGTTGATCTTGCTCAGCTGTTATCCCGCAAATGGATCATTCTGATATTAGCGAGTGTGGGTGTTCTTCTTTCAACAGCGGTGATTGGCACTGGTTTTTGGTTTGTAACGGGGGCCATTGGTCTATCTATTCCGATTCCGGTGTGTCTCCTGCTTGGAGTGATGGTGTCGCCCACGGATCCCGTTGCCGTTCTGGGAATCTTGAAAACTCTGCGGGTTCCAGCTGATTTGAAGGCAAAAATTGCAGGTGAGAGTCTGTTTAATGATGGTGTTGCTGTTGTTTTATTCAGTGTTCTTGCATCTTTGGCCTTCAGTAGTGGCGGCAATGCCGATCCTGTTGGATTTCAACTTTCGTCAGTTGGTGTTTTGCTTGTAAAGGAGGCTTTTGGTGGTGCATTGCTTGGACTGGCAGGTGGATTCGCTGCGTTCTGGCTGCTTCAGCAGATCGATGATTATGTCTTGGAGGTTTTGATCACTCTGGCTCTTGTTACGGGAGCCTATGCAGTGGCGCTTCATCTCCATCTCTCTGGCCCCATCGCCATGGTGATTGCGGGTCTACTGATTGGTAACCAAGGCACCTCGTTGGCGATGTCGGAAAAAACCCGTGAGCATGTTGAAACCTTCTGGGAATTAATTGATGAGATTCTCAATTCCGTGTTGTTTCTTCTGATTGGTTTGAAACTGGTTTTTGTGCTTCAGCACTCATCGAGTGATCTGCCCTTTAGCCATGTTTTTATTTTATTGGTTGCAACAACCTTCCTTTCGATCTTCGCTCGTTTTGCAGCTATCTCCTTGCCATTGCAAATTCAAGCAACCATGGCTGATGTTACCCCCGGAACAGTCCCGATTCTCACCTGGGCTGGAATACGTGGTGGTGTTTCGGTTGCTTTAGCCCTATCGCTGCCGAATACACCGGAAAGCAATATGCTTCTATTAGTCACATATTTTGTTGTCCTTTTTTCTGTCATTGTTCAGGGACTCACAATTGAACGTGTCATCAAGAAATATTTTCCTTAGTTGCATTGTTCTTAAAAAAAATCGGTCTGCGCTATATTTTTCGTTGCAAGGTTGATGATTCATCGGGGATGAAATCATCAACCTTGCATTAATCATAATTTAACACCAGTTTCCTGCCTTTAATTTGATTCTTAAGCGACATATGGCTTTCGGGTAATGTAATTCGTTGATTCTTGGATGGTCGTTAAGGAGCCGTAGTATATTAAGCAATCATTCATGCGATCTATCAACGAATGCTGCATGGATTTGGGTGATTCCTTTAAGGTCGATATTCAGAATTCTTGGTGTTGATTAAAAATCGGTAGATATATGAAATCTGAATTCTCTTCTTGGCGTTCATTGATTCTGATTTATGTGTACATGTTTAGAGGCTGGAGGTCAGGAACTATTTATTGACTATTGGTCATCCCGCTCCAGCGGCTTAATGTTTCTAGGCTTTGCAGCCCCTCGAGGCGACGTCCATTGGGATGTAGCCAGGTTGGGATTGAGCGAATGTTCGCAGCTCGGCATGCAGTTAAGTCGTCAGGGCGTTCCTTCGGTTTGTCACACTCGACGTAGGGGAGCCTTGCCGCCTCCAGGCCGAATAAAATCTTTTGTTGTTTGCAGGCGGGGCACCAGTGGGTTCCAAAAAATTGGATGCCAACACGGTTCAGATGGCTGACCAAGCTTTTCGCATTGATCGATGATGCCTGAGCGAGTTGTGTTGATGTACTTGCGGCAATGGGAGAGGGAATGATCGTTGCTGTAAACAGGGTGCAACTCAAAAGAAAACTAATTTTGAAGCGTTCACTGTTGGTCATCATCTTACTTCAAACGATATAAATCCTAAAGCATCTCTATTGGAAGTGACATGTCATAACGAAGTTTCTGTTTGAAGCCATGATTTGACTCCTTGCTTACAAGCTGATGCAATGGTGTTAGCCAAACCTGCCTGATACATAATCTTGCGTCGCCTGTTGTTGTGGGTCATTGAAGATTTTTTCTGTTTGATTGAACTCAACTAAGTAGCCAACCTTGCCGTTGCCTCCATCCACTTCTTCAGCGTTGTAAAAGGCGGTCATATCACTCACGCGCAGGGCTTGTTGCATATTGTGTGTCACGATTACAATCGTGAAGCTTTTTTTAAGCTCATGCATTGTCTCTTCAATTTTTAAGGTGGATATAGGATCCAGAGCCGAACAAGGCTCATCCATCAAAATGACTTCAGGCTGAATGGCGATGGTTCTGGCAATGCACAAGCGCTGTTGTTGTCCGCCAGATAGTGAATAACCGCTATCATTCAATTTATCTTTACATTCATCCCATACGGCTGCCTTGCGAAGCGAACGTTCAACAAGCTCATCCATATTCCCTCTGAATCCGTTGATTCTGGCGCCAAATGCGATGTTTTCGTAGATGCTTTTGGGAAATGGATTGGGCTGTTGAAAGACCATCCCTATCCTTCGCCTTACTTCAACCGGATCAACATTGGAACCGTACAGGTCAACGCCATCGAATAGTATTTTTCCTTGTAATGAGCAGCCTTCGATCAAATCATTCATGCGATTCATCGAGCGAAGGACTGTTGATTTCCCGCAGCCAGATGGACCGATAAACGCAGTGACTTTGCCTTTTGGTATCTCACAATAGATATTTTTGACAGCCTCGTAGCCACCATATTTAATCGTGACATTCTGCATCGAAATGCATGTCTCTGTTTCTTTCTTGATGTCTTGACCCTTGAAGAAGCTTGCCATTGATTTAATTGAAGTGAATGGGGATCTGTAAGGTGAAAGCAAGAACACTTGGTCTTAAAGAATCATCAGCGTGTTGTTAATCTTGCTAGCCAGCGTGCGACAAGGTTAAGAATTAGAATCATAATTACCAACACAAAAGATGCCACCCACGCCAATTCCTGTTGCAGGTCATAGGGCATTCCGGCAAAGTTATAGATAAGAACAGAGAGAGATGAAATAGGCGACAACAAGCCTTCCGACCAGAAGTCACCAAATGATCGGGCAGGCCAAAAGTAGGAGAAGGAAGCTGTGAAAATTAATGGGGCGGTTTCGCCTGCAGCACGCGCAATTCCAAGCACAATTCCTGTAGCAATTGATGGAAATGCAGATGGTAATGTGATTCTCATCACTGTTATGAAACGCGATGCTCCGACGCCAAACGCTCCACGTCTAAGGTCTTCGGGAACCAACTTGAGGCCTTCATCAGTTGTTTTGATGATTGTAGGTATCATCAAAATAGATAAAGCCAATCCGCCGGCGATTGCACTGAATGACCGCTGGAACAACCAGTTTGATAGAACAACAACGGTTCCGTAAATGAACACTCCCGAAATAATGGAAGGAACACCCGATAAGACATTGGTGCCGAATCGTACAAATTGTGAGAATCTTTTTCCTCTTGAATATTCTGCAAGATAAATACCTCCACCTACGCCAACTGGAATCGCCACCAATGCTGCGATAACGGTCAAGATCAATGTTCCCATTAATGCGCTACCGATACCTCCTCCCTCCAGTCCGGGCGGCGGGGGCGTTTCAAGGAACAGTTGAAGACTCAGCTTTGAGCCGCCTTTGATTATGATGTATGAAAGGACGAGAAATAATGGTAAGACGCTGATTATGGCAAAAAATCCTGCTGAAATTGTTAGCAATCGACTTGTGATATTCCGTGAAATATTTGGCTTATAGCTTAGATCTGGCTGTCCAGAATCTGTTAGCGAGCGGGATAGATAGCCCATGGTTCAGTACTTTAATCTCAGACGCTTCACCATCAATTGAGCAAGTATATTTACTACCAATGTAAGGATGATAAGGACAAATGCTGCATACATCAGTGACGATACTTGAGAACCATCGGCTTCGCCGAATTGATTGGCAAGCATGGATGAAATCGTGTTTCCTGGTGCCAGGAGTGAAAAGCTGAAATTATTTGAATTGCCAATGATCATCGTGACTGCCATCGTCTCTCCCATCGCGCGACCCAGTGCAAGCATGATGCCTCCCACGATTCCTGAGATTGCTGCTGGAAGGATGATGTTTAGGATGGTCCCCCATCGTGTGGTGCCGACTCCATAAGCAGCTTGACGCAGACTTGTTGGAACCTGATGAAGTGCATCTCTTGAAATTGCCGTGATGATGGGGAGGATCATCACCACAAGAATTAGAACTGCGGGCAATGTGCCTGGACCCATCGGTGCTGTACTGAATATCGGTAGAAATCCAAGACGTTGATGAAGAATTTCCAGAAGCGGTCGGATGAAGGGCTCCATCACAAAGATGGCCCACAATCCAAGAACAACAGAAGGAATTGCTGCTAAAAGCTCCACCATCAGTCCAATAAGATTTCGAATCTTCAGAGGGATGATGTTTTCTGTGATGAATATTGCTGTTCCAACCCCAAGTGGCACGGCAATTGTGAGTGATAATAGTGAAGTAATTAGCGTTCCATATATTGCAGCTCCTGCACCATATTCGTCATCGACGGGATTCCAGCTTGAGGTCACCAGAAATCCCCATCCGTAACGTCCCATTGAGTCCAGTCCTCCCATGAACACCACGTAGAGGACAGCGAACAGCAGCAGAGCCACCACAGCCGCAAGGATGGTGAACAGATTTTTGAAACCGACGTCCAGAAATCGTTCAGACGGTCGTCGTCTTCTGAGTTCATAAAGCTTGTCCGATTTCGGGGACATGCTCCAGTGATCCAGGCATCGATAGGGTATTCGCCAAGCTCCCTCAGTTCACTAAGAGCCCATTAACGCTTTTGGGTGAGGCTTCAGGGCTGGAACATGCCGGTAGCGTGGGTCTCGAAAGAGTTCGGTTATGGGGCGGATCGTTGGGATCGACCTTGGTACGACAAATTCTGTCGTGGCCGTACTCGAGGCGGGTCGCCCCCACGTGATCGCCAACGCAGAGGGCAGTCGTACCACCCCATCCGTGGTTGGTTACAGCAAAGATCAGGAGTTGCTTGTCGGGCAACTTGCCCGTCGTCAACTTGTGCTCAGCCCGCGGAACACCTTTTCAAATCTCAAACGCTTCGTCGGACGCGACTGGGATGAACTCGATGACAGCACGCTGACGGTTCCTTACACCGTTCGCGCCAATGATCGCGGCCAGGTCCGCGTCCCCTGTCCAGTGACCGAACGGGAATATGCCCCAGAAGAGTTGGTGGCAAGCATCATTCGCAAGCTTGTCGACGATGCCTCCACTTACCTGGGTGAGCAGGTTGAGGCCGCCGTCATCACTGTGCCGGCCTACTTCAATGACGCCCAGCGGCAGGCAACGCGAGACGCCGGACGACTGGCGGGAATCTCTGTTGAGCGAATCCTGAATGAGCCGACGTCAGCAGCCCTGGCCTACGGTTTCGACCGCAGCGCCGTGCGACGCGTTCTTGTCTTTGATTTGGGTGGCGGCACATTCGACGTATCGCTGCTCCGCATCGCCAATGGCGTCTTTGACGTCAAGGCCACCAATGGAGATACGCAACTAGGCGGCAACGACTTTGATCAACGCATCGTTAACTGGCTCGCAGATGCCTTCCAGAGTGAGCACGAGGTGGATCTGCGTCGGGATCGCCAGGCGCTGCAACGGCTGACCGAGGCTGCTGAAAAAGCCAAGCAGGAACTCTCCGGGGTCTTGAGCACACCGATTTCTCTTCCCTTTATCGCCACGGGCAGTGATGGTCCTCTCCATATCGAAACGAACCTCAGCCGTGCAACCTTCGAGTCCCTGTGCCCGGATCTGCTGGACCGTTTGCTGAGTCCCGTTCAGACAGCCTTGCGTGATTCCGGGTGGGCCGCTGATGACATCGATGATGTGGTTCTCGTTGGTGGTGCGACGCGCATGCCGATGGTGCAACAGCTGGTTCGCACCTTGGTGCCCATGGACCCATGCCAGTCTGTCAATCCGGATGAGGTTGTGGCGATTGGTGCTGCCGTGCAGGCGGGCATTCTCACCGGTGAACTGCGAGATCTTCTTTTAAACGACGTCACGCCTCTGTCCCTAGGACTGGAGACGGTGGGCGGTTTGATGAAGGTGTTGATTCCGCGCAACACCCCGATTCCGGTGCGCCAGTCCGATGTTTTCAGCACCTCAGAAGCCAATCAGTCCTCAGTTGAAATTCACGTTTGGCAAGGGGAACGCCAGATGGCATCGGACAACAAATCCCTCGGCAAGTTCCGTTTATCCGGTATTCCTCCGGCACCAAGGGGTGTGCCCCAGGTTCAAGTGGCCTTCGACATCGATGCCAATGGTCTGTTGCAGGTGAGCGCCACAGATCGAACCACCGGCCGCAAGCAGTCCGTTTCGATTCAAGGGGGATCCAACCTCAATCAGGACGAGATTCAGGCCCTGCTGGCTGAGGCGGAAGCGCGTGCAGATGAAGACAGGCGCAAGCGAAATCAGATCGAGCGCCGACATCGAGCGCAGACGCTGGTTGCGCAAGCCGAGCGCCGACTCCGTGATGCTGCCCTCGAACTCGGTCCTTACGGTGCGGAACGCCAGCAGCGCGCTGTGGAAATGGCCATGCGTGATGTTCAGGATTGTTTGGATCAGGGGGATTTGCATGAGATCGACATGGCTGCAAGCAGCCTCGAGGAGGCTCTTTTCGGCCTCAATCGCCGCCTGTCTGCAGAACGACAAGGCGATGGCAGTCCCCTACAGGGGATCCGCAACACCCTTGGATCCCTCAAGGATGAACTCTTTTCCGATGATGACTGGGACGATGATCCCTGGGGAAACCCTGGTCGACCACCAGCCCGCAGTCCTGGCATGAGCCGACGCGACTTTGATCCCTGGGACGATGAATTCCGTCGCTGAACCGGATTACTGGTCGCTCCTTGGGCTGGACCCTGAGAGTGATGACCAACAGTTGAAACGGGCGTTTCGGCGCGAGGCGCGCCGCTGGCACCCTGATCTCAATGGCAACGATTCGGTTGCTGAAGAGCGTTTCAAACTTGTCAACGAAGCGTATGCGGTTCTCAGCGACCCCCGTCGTCGCTCCGCTTGGGAACGGGGTGAAGCTGCTCAACGGCAGATCCATGACCCGTTCGCCAGTGGATTTCCTTCTTTTGAGGATTATCTAGACGTTGTTCTTGGCCGTGTCGAATCACCCCGTGATCAGACCCCCGCTGCAAGGGCCGTGGAGGATCACAGCCCTGTTCAGGAGTCACCGGCGACACAATCCACCAATCCACCACCCGTGCGTGCGGATCAGGATCTGGAATCTCTGGTGGAGCTCACGCCGGAGCAGGCGTTGGAAGGCACCCGTGTGGAGCTCAATCTCGATGACGGCACAGTGGTCGAATTGGACACCCCTCCCTTCGCTGGTGATGGTTGGCGGCTTCGACTGGAGGGTGTCGCGCCTGGAGGACGTGATCACTTCCTGCAGTTGCGTGTGGTAACGCCTGAGGGTCTGCGTATTGACGGACTCCGTGTCCATTACCGCCTTGAGCTGTTCCCTCCGGATGCAGCTCTTGGTTGCGCTGTCGATGTGCCGACCCTGGATGGCCCCGTCACCCTTCAGGTCCCGCCAGGGTCCTCCAGCGGCAGGTTGCTGCGTCTGCGGGAGCGTGGCTTGAGCTGGGATGACCGTCGTGGAGACCAGCTGGTTGAAATCGTGATTGTGATTCCTGCGGCACTGGGGGAGGCTGAGCAAGCGCTCTATCGACGTCTGCAGGAACTGGCACTCGAGGACGATGCGCTCTGATGCAGATCGATGAGAGACTCCACTGGTCGATGACGTCGGGATGAAGGTTCACGTTCTCCTCTTTGACGCCGGCAGTGACAGCGAGGGCATCCACTCGCTTGAGATGGCGGGTAAGACCGTCGTGCTGCTTTTCGAAAATCCGGACGACGCCGAACGGTACGCAGGGCTTCTGGAAGCTCAGGATTTTCCGGTGCCGAGTGTTGAGACCATGGCCCGTGATGATGTTGAGCTGTTCTGCAGAGATGCTGGCTATGAAGCCCGGTTTATCGAGTCAGGCTTCGTTCCCAGCTCGAAGGAGGAGCGGCAGTTTATCGCTCCTCCCGAAGCCAACCTGGATGTGACCAACTGGAAGACTGATGAAGCGATTTCTGAGGGGTCAACAACGCAGTCCGATCCAGAAGCCGCCCCATCCCCTTCCACGGCTGAATCCAGTGAAGAGTTGGACGCCCTCCGGAAGCGACTCGAGGGCCTGCTCTAAACATGGGCAGCTTTTCAGGTGATCTCCAACCATCCAACGACCGTGGCCATCTCCTGACGGAGCAACCAAATCCCCGCAGTTCTGAGCTCGACCAACTCCAAACAGACGATCTCGTCGGTCTGTTTATCGAGGAGGATCGCCGGCCACAGCAAGCTGTGGAGGGCGCCAGTCGAGAACTGACTGTTGCAGTCGATGGGATTGCGTCCCGCCTCCGCCGCGGTGGCCGCCTTTACTACCTCGGTGCGGGGACCTCCGGCCGCCTCGGAGTGCTCGACGCTGCCGAATGTCCTCCCACGTTCTGCAGCGACCCGGAAATGGTGCAGGGGGTTCTTGCCGGAGGTGCCCCTGCACTTCTACGCAGTTCCGAGGGATTGGAGGATCTCGAAACGGCGGGGCGGGATGATCTCGATGCCCTTGGCTTTTGTGCTGAGGATTGCCTTGTCGGGATCGCTGCTGGTGGAACAACGCCTTATGTGCGTGGAGGCTTGGCGTATGCCAAGGCGATCGGCGCGCTAGCAATCGCGATGGCCTGCGTTCCATCCGATCAGGCTCCGCTCCCCTGTGATATCGACATCCGACTGCTCACCGGACCTGAATTGCTGACGGGATCAACGCGCCTGAAAGCCGGAACGGCCACAAAGATGGCCCTCAACATTCTCTCGACAGCCGTCATGGTCCGGTTGGGCAAGGTTTACGGCAACCGCATGGTTGATGTGTCTGCCAGCAACAGCAAGCTTGTGGATCGATCACTAAGGATTCTTCGCGATCTGGCCGGTGTTGAGCGGGATGCAGGTCTTACGTTGCTGAAGCAATCCGATGGATCGGTGAAATTGGCGTTGCTGATGGCTGCTGGCCAATTGGGTGTAGACGATGCCGTTTCCCTGCTGCAGGCCCATGACCAGCAGCTGAGAGCAGCGCTGAGAGCCTGTGGGAGCGAGCTTCAGGTTGGGTTGTAGGGTCCCCAATAAGGCATGGTGAATAGTTCCAGACGCCGGCGCGTCTCCATTGGCACAACGGCTGCTGGTGTGATCAACGCATCGGAGAGGGCCGTGTGTGCAAGGGAGGTTGGCCGTTTCTCCTGAAGCAGCTGGATCAGGTGGCTGAGGATTGGTTCTGTGGCTTCGGCATTGGCCCTCAGATGGCCGATGACCAGCTCCACGCTGACATCGTCGTGCTCGTTGTGCCAGCAGTCGTAATCGGTCACCATGCTCAAAGATGAATACGCCATCTCGGCTTCCCGTGCCAAACGAGCTTCAGTGAGGTTGGTCATGCCGATCACCGCGCAGCCCCAGCTTCGATGAAGAGCGCTTTCGGCCCTGGTGGAAAAAGCGGGACCCTCCATGCACAGATAGGTTCCACCCCTGTGCACTTGACGGCTAGCAGGGAGACTGGATGCCGTCGCATCGGCCAACAGAGTGTTCAGCGCAGGACAGGTGGGATCGGCGAGGCTCACATGGGCAACACAGCCGTCGCCGAAGAACGTCTGGGGGCGCTGATGCGTGCGATCGATGAACTGATCCGGTACGACCATGTCCCGGGGGCGGATGCTGTCCTGGAGGGATCCCACCGCTGAAACGGACACCAGCCAGCGCACGCCGAGTTTGCGCATCGCCCACAGGTTCGCTCGATAAGGAATCTCACTTGGCAGCAAATGGTGCTGACGACCGTGGCGAGCCAGGAACACGATCTCCATCCCATGCAAACGACCCAAGCGCAGGGTGTCTGAGGTGCTTCCGAAGGGCGTGGGAAGCTCGATCTCTTCCAGGGGCGTCAAGCCAGGCATGGCATACAGACCACTTCCGCCGATCACGCCCACGCGTGCTGGCAGCAGATCGGGTGTTTCGGTCATCAAATGCTTCATCCCTAAACTTCAGTTTTGCTCGCGCAGCGATGACCACGGCCTTGATGGACACGGAAGCAGGCCTGATCGAGCTCGAGCTGTTCGAGACCGATGCTCCGAACACCACTGCCAATTTCGTCAAATTGGTGAAGGAGGGGTTCTATGACGGTCTTGCCTTCCACCGGGTGATTCCAGGCTTCATGGCCCAGGGTGGATGCCCCAACACAAGAGCTGGAGCCAAAGGCATGCCGGGCACTGGCGGCCCCGGGTACATGATCGATTGTGAGATCAACAGCCAGAAACATCAGGCTGGGACCTTGGCCATGGCCCATGCCGGCAAAAACACCGGTGGATCCCAGTTCTACATCTGCTTTGAGCCTCAACCGCATCTCGATGGCGTCCATACCGTCTTCGGCCTGGCCGGAAGCATGGATGTCGTGATGAAGCTCAAGAACGGGTCCAAGATCAACAAAGTGACGATTCAGGACAGCTGAAAAGTCAGGCCGTCCCCCAGTGAATCAGGAATGGTGCGTTGGCTAACGCACCATTTGCTTCGTCATCGAGGAGCTCAGAAAGCTTGCGTTCGCTGCGTTCCAAGGTCTGCGGTGGATGCATTGCCATCTGCTCGTTGATAACCCGAAGCAAGCCCAGGCGGTTGGTTTCGTCCCAGGAGGCGATGGTCTTCAGCAGAAGCATCGGATCCCGTTCCCCCGGTTCGAGCTTCCAGACGAACTGAGGGCGCTCCCACAACGCCAGCAAGCGGGGTGCATGGAGGGAGACCAGCTCAAATCCATGATCTGCGGCAGTTTGTTCTGCTCTCCGTCGAAGCGATGACCATTCACCACTCTCCGTTTGGACAGCCAGTGCCAAAACGGTGCAAGGACCGGGTTGGTTGAACATATGGCCAAGCTTGTCGCGCTTGGTGGCCAGGTAGTCCGCGTTGTGGTCGCCGGCGTCCATGATCAATGGAACGCGCTCCTCAACCCTCAGGCCGTAGCCCCCAAGACCAGCGATTTTTCTCGGATTGTTGGTGAGCAGTCGAAGGTGATGAATGCCGAGATCGGACAAGATCTGAGCACCGACGCCGTAGTTGCGGAGATCAGCCGCGAAGCCCAGACGTTCGTTCGCTTCCACGGTGTCGAGCCCTCCGTCCTGGAGGCTGTAGGCCTTGAGTTTGTTGATCAGGCCGATTCCTCGTCCTTCCTGTCTGAGGTAAACAACAACACCCTCCCCTTCACGTTCGATTTGACGCAGCGCTGCTTCAAGTTGCGGTCTGCAATCGCATCGCAAGGATCCGAACGCATCTCCGGTGAGGCATTCCGAATGCATGCGCACCAGAACCGGCTCCTGCAGCGCAGAGGGATCTCCCTTGACCAGAGCAATGTGCTCTGAGCCATCCAGTTCGTTGCGGTAGCCGATCGCCTGGAATGAACCGAACTGGCTTGGCAAAACGGCATGCGCTTGGCGTTTGACGAAGCGTTCGTTCGCTAGCCGGTAGCTGATCAGATCAGCGATGCTGATCAGCTTCAATCCCCACTGTGTGGCGTACTCGCGCAGTTCCGGAAGGCGCGACATCGAGCCGTCGGTGTTTTGAATCTCACAGATCACTCCAGCGGGATTCAAGCCTGCGAGCTCGGCTAGATCGACGGCGGCTTCCGTGTGACCTGCCCGTTTGAGCACACCTCCCTTGCGAGCACGCAAGGGGAAGATGTGACCGGGACGGCGTAGATCCGCTGGCCGGGTGTTGGCATTGAGGGCGACCTGGATGGTTCGAGCCCGGTCGTCTGCTGAGATTCCCGTGCTGACCCCGTGCTCCCGTCCTGCATCGATGCTCACCGTGAAGGCGGTTTCGTTGACATCGGTATTGCGATCCACCATCAGGGGCAGATCCAGCTCATCCAGGCGCTGCCCCTCCATGGCGAGGCAGATGAGACCACGGGCCTCGGTCGCCATGAAATTGATCGCTTCCGCTGTTGCGAATTGCGCTGCACAGATCAGATCTCCCTCGTTCTCCCGTTGTTCGTCATCAACCACCACCACACAATCGCCATTGCGAATTGCGGCCAGGGCATCGGGGATGGTGTCGAAAGCGATCGGTTCCTGGTCGCTTGCTGGTTTTGAACTCTCCAGGGCTCCAGTCAAAAGTTGAGATTCCGTCATTATCGATACCTGTACGATCAGCCGCGGTTGTCGCCGCCCCCATGGAGAGCCGCAAGCCATCGATTTTGGCCGACATGGCAGCAGGTGGGCCCGCACGGGTTGCCGTGATTGGTGCCTCTGGATACGGCGGTCTGCAAACCATTCGGCTTCTGCGAGATCATCCTCGATTAGCAGTCAGTTTTCTGGGAGGTGAACGCAGCGCCGGACAGCGTTGGAGTGCCATCTGTCCGTTTCTGCCACTTCCAGACGATCCGCTCGTTGAAGCTGTGGATGCGGGTCGGATCGCTGAAGCGGCCGATTTTGCAGTTCTCAGCCTTCCGAACGGTCTTGCCTGTCAGCTGGCGCCCCAGCTGCTGAACCGTGGTGTGCGGGTGGTGGATCTCTCCGCTGACTTCCGTTACCGCTCCCTCGAGCAATGGAGTCAGGTCTACGCCCAGGAAGCCCGTTCTCTCGAACGGGATGACGCGACGCTTTGCCGCAGCGCTGTTTATGGCTTGCCCGAATGGCATGGCCCTGCCATCGCGGAGGCTCCGTTGATCGCGGCACCAGGATGTTTCCCCACGGCAAGCCTCCTGCCGATCCTCCCGTTTCTCAAGCAGGGATTAATCGAGACCGACGGAATCATCATCGATGCCAAAACGGGGACCTCTGGAGGGGGGAGGATTCCCAAGCAGGCCATGCTGCTAGCCGAGGCGTCCGAGTCGATCGCGCCCTATGGAGTCGTCGGTCATCGACACACCTCCGAAATCGAGCAGATGGCCGAGGAGGTCGCTGGTCGGAATGTGCATCTTCAGTTCACTCCCCACCTTGTGCCGATGGTGCGCGGCCTGCTGGCAACGGTGTATGCACGCTTACGGGATCCCGGCTTAACGGCAGAAGACTGCACAACGGTTCTCGATGCCGTCTACCGGCATCACCCGTGTGTTGACGTCCTTCCGGTTGGTACGTATCCGGCCACGAAATGGGTCCGACACACCAACAAAGCTGTGCTGTCCGTCCAGGTGGACACAAGAACGGGTCAGTTGGTCTTGATGAGCGCGATCGACAATCTGGTGAAAGGTCAGGCGGGACAAGGCGTTCAATGCCTCAATCTGATGGCTGGTCTCCCCCCTGACACAGGTTTGCCACTTCAGGCCTTCTATCCCTGACGCCAGCGTTGGCCGATGTGCATGAGGGCGATGGGCAGCAAGCGATGCTCCTCGCGATGGATTCGCTCCGCAAGGCTTGTTCGAGTGTCGTCAGCCATGACGGGGACCGCAGCCTGGGCCACGATCGGCCCCGCATCCAGATCCTCCGTAACGAGATGAACCGTGCAGCCACTGATCTGCACGCCCGCTTGCAGCGCTTGGCCAACCCCATCCAATCCCCGAAAACTCGGCAGGAGAGATGGATGAATGTTCAACAAACGGTTGGGATACGCCTGGATCAGATCGTCCGTCACGATGCGCATCCATCCCGCCATCACGATCGCTTCCGCGCCGGCGTCTTGGAAGCGTCGCACCAGCTCCAGATCAAGTTCACGGCGATCCTGATGAAGTCGGTGATCCATAACACTGCAGGGAATCCCGAGCCGTTCTGCCCTCCGCTGGGCTCCACAGCCAGGGTTGTTGACGACAAGCAATCGGATCGTTGCAGAGAGATCTCCACGCCTGATCGCCATTTCCATCGCCTCGAAATTGCTTCCGTTTCCGGAGGCCATCACGCCAAGTTGGAGAGGAGGATCGAAGCCTTGTCCATTCCATCCTGCTGGTTGCAACAAGGCCTGCTCAGAAGGGTTTTGCTGGCTAAGGTCTGAAAAAGCGGGCATCCGGTTCATGTCCCATCTGTCCATCCTGCCGACCGTCTTCACACGGCTCGATCTCCTCGAACAATCGCTTCGCGACGAAGGCTTTGAAGTGCGGGTGAATGCATGTCTCAACGACGTGACCGGTCCACCCCGTCCTGTTGACCTTCTGGCGCACTGGTCCGATTGCCGTCCGATTGGTTGGGTCACTGGTTCGGATGGAACCGTTGTGATGCATGGAGATCTACAGCGAATCAGTCTTTACGGGGGGCTGTCCCACCGTCTTCAGCGTGTGTCACGTCGCTACGCCCTTCTGCAGGCACTCGACGACGTTCAGCAGTTGTCACTCCCCACAGGTCAGGTGTCTGTGAGCTCGCTCTGACGTGACCGACCCTGTCTGCATCCAGCTTGACCTGCAGCACAACGACCGCCAGGTCATTCAGGTGCGTCAGTGCTGGTCGCCCACGTCACGACGCCTCAGCTTTCAGCTTCCTGTTTGGACCCCTGGGTCTTACACGGTTCGCGATCACGTTCAGCATCTGCACAGCCTGGGGCTCCTGTCGGGGACCAACCCTGTGGCTGTGAAACGAACGGGCCCATCGGCATGGTCAGCCGATCTTCCCGATCTCACGCCTCTCACCCTCACCTATTGCCTTGAGGCGAGGGATCTGACTGTCAGGACCTGCTACGTCGATTCCAGTTTTGCGTCCCTCTGCATGGCAGCAGTGGCGATGCATGTTGACGATCAGCGCTGGCATCCCCACCATCTCCAGGTGCTGGCCCCAGAACCCTGGAACGTGCACGTTCCGCTTGAGAGGGGGACCGATGGCTGGTTGGCAAGTGATTTCGATGCATTGGTCGACAGCCCGCTCCATGCGGGAGAGTTTGATCTGGAAGGTTTTGAAGTGGAGGGGCATCGGCATGATCTGCTGTTGATTGGCACTCCGCCGGGTGGATGGCCGGACCAACTCAGCTCTGATGTTGCTTCGGTGTGTTCGGGTGTCTGTCGATTAATGGGAACAGCTCCCCCAGCAGGTGACCGATACCAGTTGGTGATTCAGATGCTGGAACAGGGCTATGGCGGCTTGGAGCATGACCACAGTGCTGTTCTTCAGTTCAACTGGCAGGCTCTGGCCAAACCCGATGGACGGCGTCAGTTGCTTCAGTTGGTCGGTCATGAATATCTGCACCAGTGGAATGTGAGACGACTCCGTCCGGTGGAGTACCGCCCCTATGACTACGCTCGTCCAGTGGTCAGTGAAGGTCTGTGGTTTGCTGAGGGGATCACCAGTTATTTCGATCTGGCCACAACTCTGATCGCTGGTTTCAGTGACCGCTCCACATTCCTAAAGGATCTCGGCCAAGAGCTTTCGCGGGTGTTGATGACACCGGGACGATCACTACAAAGCCTTTCGGACAGTGCCAAGGAAGCATGGGTCAAGCTCTACAAGGCAACCCCCGCCTCCCGCGACTCGCAGGTGAGCTACTACGGGCTCGGTGCAGCCACAGCTTTTTGCCTTGATGTACGGCTTCGACAAGCCGATTCCTCTTTGGCGGAAGTCCTGCGTGAACTCTGGTTCAGCCATGGACCTCAGGGGCGTGGCTACAGCAGGCAACACATTCACGTCGCACTGGATGGTCATACCCCAGCATTGGCTGCTGAACTGACCACCTGGCTGGATCAACCAGCATCCTTGCCCTTGAAAGCAGTGGTTGCAGATCTTGGGCTTCGCCTCGATTCGGTTCCAACCGATCGTCCCCACCATGGACTGACCCTCAAGGATGAGCAGGGACAGGTGCTGGTGAAGCGAGTGGCCTCCGACGGTCCAGGTGCTGATTCTGCGTTGGTTCCTGGTGATGAACTTCTCGCGGTGAATGGTTATCGCCTCCGACGTGCAGCGGACCTCGCTCTCCTTCTTCAGTCTCGATCGGCCGCCTGCATCACCTATGTCCGTCGTGGCCGTCTCGCTGAGACTCATCTGAATCCTGACAAAGGTGTGGACCACTGGCTCTTGGATTGGGACCCTGGGGCGAATGCCGATCAACGAGCGCTGCGGGATCGATGGTTCCAGATTCTCTGAAGCAGGGTTTGCAATCGGGCTGGAGCTCGATGAGGCGTCATCCGCTGGTGTTGATCACGGCCATGTCTGCCGGGTCGCTCACCATGTTGTTTCTGGGGTGGGTCCTCTCCGATCAGCAGGGCTATTCCCATGCCAGCTCGCGCCGTTCCCTGTTGGAACTGCTGGATGAAGTCAGCGAGGAAAGCGGCAGGGCTCCTGAAAACAACCCAACAGGGGTGCCTCTTAAACCACCCAGGGCACGCTCATGGTCGTCCCCCCTGGCCCGACAGTGTTCAGGTCTCGATTCCAAGGTGCGTCAGCGGCTTCTCTCTCTTCAAAACAGCCAGGATTCTTGGCGCAAGGATCGGCCGATTGACCCAACCAACTTCGGTGAGCGGCATCGTCAGGATGCCTTTGGACGGACCCTCGACATCAACCCCCGTGTTGTTGTGATGCACGAGACCGTCTACTCGATGCAGTCGGCGGTCAATACCTTCATGACACCTCACCCACGCGATGAAGATCAGGTCAGTTATCACACCCTGGTTGGTCTTGATGGAGCCGTTCTCGATCTGGTGCCACCCATCAACCGGGCCTATGGCTCCGGCAACTCTTCTTTTTTAGGTGAGTGGGCAGTCACCAACAAGAATTTGAAGGGCTCAGTGAATAATTTCGCGCTGCACATCAGTCTGGAAACCCCTTCCGATGGAGCCAACGCCAACAGTCGCCATAGCGGTTACACGGCAAATCAGTACGACGCGTTGGCTCTGGTGTTGTCGGGCTGGATTCGACGCTTTGATCTAGCTCCTGCTGCCATTACCACCCATCTCCATGTTGACAACGGAGGAGAGCGGAGTGATCCGCGCAGTTTTGACTGGTCAGCTCTTCAGATTCGTCTGGCGGCCTTGGGAGATCTTTGTGTGTCTTAACGCGGTGTGCTGATCACGGAGAATTTTTGATTGAGCTCTGATCCATTTCCAAAATTTTTCCCTTTGGATTGGATATCTCCCATCCATCACTTGATCAGTTTGGAGTAAACTTCGTCAGCATATTTCGGTTGTTCTGGTCTTCACTATTGATCGATCATGCCACAGATTATTGCTCAAATTTACAGCTCTTCCCTGTTGTCGTAAGTTAGATGATTTTCCCTTTCCAAAGGGATGATTTAAAGCGATTACAGAGGCCATCGCGTGGGTGCGGCAAGTTGATCTGGTGTATTGGTCGACGCTATTCTGTATGGGAATGATTCGATCGGGCGGCGAATCAAATCAACGGCGATTGAAATCATCCAGAATCAAATCAACGCACAATCAGATTAAGATTGAGCTTGGTGTTGTCTGCGTGCTGTAGATGACTCCGTGCAGTTCAGGATCTTGCATATACCGCATTATGCGCGCTGGATAGTCAAGTTTGCCGTTATGCAGATACGCAAGGGTGGCGATTGCTTTGGCGTCGAAATAGCTTCGGCTCGCCTGGAGGGCTGAATCATTTGGCAATCCAAGTGCTCGTTTGAGGCGATGGATTTTTCCGCCCAAGATGATCACATTTTCGATTGGATCCAGAAGAATGTCCCTTGCCCAGGCGATGTCTTCATCGCTTGGATTTTCGGGAAGCATATTCTGATGAATCAATTCAGTGATTCCGATCTGCGCTGGACCGTGGGTTTTAACGAAGCCAGAGTGAACGATGAAGGGAAGGTCTTCTCCGGGTTTTGAATGTTGAATTTCATCGAACAGAATTGCGGTCAGCAGCATCGGATTCAGATGGCGCTGTCTTGCTTCGCGGACGATCACAGGTTTCAGAGCCCTGAGTTTGTTGAGCGTTTGCCTGCGTAGCGGCCGCAGCTGATCCACGCCGCGGGTGACCAGCTGGGCGATCGGTGTCTGGGGTCCGTGCACACCGAAACGTTGCTGCAGAAGGCGCAATTCCTCAGGGGAAAAAGCCGTGGGGTCAGCCTTGGAGCTCAGCGCCTTGGATCTCTCGGCGGGCAGGGTTTCGGTCTGGCCCTGAAGCTTCGGTGCGTCAGGCTTCACCAACACACCAAGAACAATCGCCAGGCCAAGGGCGGCGATGCTCTGGGTGGCGAGGATGCGCAGACCCTCAGGCATAAACCGATGTGGTTGAACAAGGTTTGACGACTGAACCTAACCGCAGTGCCGCCAACAATGGGCAACCCTCAAGAACATGGATAGTTTCGGCAGGAATGGTCCCTCCATCAACGATGAGCTTCCCGGATTTCAACGGCAGTGATGCTCAGGTTCAGTGGCAGCGTTTTTGTGACCTGATCTGGTATCACGACGATCTTGGGATCTGGCTGGATGTCAGTCGAATGCATGTCAACACCTCACACCTTGAGGCATTGCAACCGGGTTTCGAGAAGGCGTTTGCCGCGATGCAGGATCTTGAATCCGGATCCGTCGCGAATGCAGACGAGCAGCGGCAAGTTGGCCATTACTGGTTGCGGGCTCCCCAACTCGCCCCCTCGGAGCCGGTTCGTGAGCACATTTCCCAGGAAGTCGACCGGATTGAGCAGTTTGGAAAAGATCTGATTGGTGGTCGGATCAGGACGCCGAGTGGAGAGGCTTTTACCGACGTGTTGTGGATCGGCATCGGTGGCAGCGGTCTGGGACCGAAGCTGATGATCGAGGCCCTCCAGAACTCCGGACAGGGCCTGCCGTTTCACTTCTTTGACAATGTCGATCCAAATGGCATGAGCACCGTGCTTGCTCAGCTCGGTGAAACGCTGAAGACCACCTTGGTGGTGACGGTGAGCAAATCCGGGGGTACTCCAGAACCTCATCTTGGGATGGAACAGGCTCGCCATCGTCTTGAAGCCAACGGAGGCCAATGGGCTGGCCAGGCTGTTGCCGTCACAATGCTGGAAAGCAAACTCGATCAGCAGGCCCAGCGTGAGGGCTGGCTTGATCGTTTTGACATGTTCGACTGGGTTGGAGGACGAACGAGCATCACCAGTGCCGTGGGTCTCTTGCCTGGTGCTCTGATCGGTTCTGACATCAGATCGTTTCTGGCTGGAGCGGCGCAAATGGATGAAGCCACGCGGGTGACGGACTTGCGCAGGAATCCTGCTGCGCTGATGGCCGCATCCTGGTTTGTGGCCGGAGAGGGCAAGGGCAGGCGCGACATGGTTGTGCTTCCTTATCGGGATCGCCTCGAAGTCTTTAGTCGTTACCTGCAGCAGTTGGTGATGGAGTCCCTTGGAAAACGCCTGGATCGTGACGGCAACACAGTGAATCAAGGCATTGCTGTGTATGGAAACAAAGGTTCAACAGATCAGCACGCTTATGTTCAACAATTGAGGGATGGAGTCGACAACTTCTTTGCAACATTCATCGAGGTTCTTCAAGACGCCGGTGATATTCCCGTTATCCAATCCGAACGTCCGGGTGACTTTCTTGATGGGTTTCTGCAGGGCACCCGATCGGCATTGACGGAAGGTGGCAGGCAGAGCATCAGCATTTCGATGCGTCGATTTGATGCCCGTCGATTGGGAGCTTTGATCGGGTTGTTTGAGCGCGCTGTTGGTTTGTATGGCGAATTAATCAACATCAATGCGTATCACCAACCCGGCGTTGAGGCCGGCAAAAAGGCTGCTGCTGCGGTTCTCGATTTGCAGAGCAGAGTGGAAGCGGTGCTCAATGACGGAGCCTCGCGCTCTGTCTCGGAAATTCGCCAGGCCTTGGGCGATGGAACCGACGAATCCGTGTTTTGGATCATGCGCCATCTCACGGGAAACGAGCGTGGCTACAGCGCGGTTGGAGATTGGTCCAGCCCTGCAACGATGCGGTTCAGCAAGGGTTGAGTTGGTGAATCGCCGCTTGTTTCGCTCTGAACGGCTGCCGCGTATCGGATCTTGCTGCATCGGCTGCGCCCAATTTCGATCCTGATGTCTTTGTTCTGGACATCGGCAAGGAGGCTGCCGTGATCTACTGCAACGGCTCCGACCTGAAAAGTTTCATGGAGGAGGAACGTTTCAGGCTTGATGCCGTGATGCCGATCCGATATCCGTCTTGAACGATTTGGACCTTTCTCAGCACGACCAGAGTTTGAGGCTGCACAACGGATGTCTCGATCCCGTTGTTGATGCCTGTTCTCAACGAGCGAATCGCATCATCCGGAAGTTTGCGCTGACGGTGCCCAGCCGCTCACAAAACGGCAATCAGGGAACGAGGTTGACCAATTTTCCCGGCACAACAATCACCCGTTTCGGTGCTGCTCCGTTTAACCACTTTTTGGCCACATCACTCGCCAGAGCGAGCTGCTCCAGCTCGGTTTTATCCGCGTTGGCGGGTACCTGCAATTTGCCGCGCACCTTGCCCTTCACCTGAATCACCAGCTCAACGCTGTCCAGAACCAGAGCCGTTGGATCGAGTTCTGGCCAAGGCTGTTGATGCACGCTGCCCGTCCCACCGAGACGACTCCAGAACTCTTCGGCTAAGTGCGGAGCAAATGGTGCAAGCAGACGGATGAGGCCTGAGAGGGCTTCTTGAAGCACTGCCGGATGCAGTGCATGAATGTCCGCTGCATTGATGGCATTGGACAGTTTCATCAGCTCGGAAATCGCTGTGTTTAGTTGAATTTCGCCGTTGAGGTCTTCACTGATCGCTTCAATTGCCAGATGGAGAGCACGGCGCACGCCACCATCCGCATCGCTCAGATTCACTCCCCGATCGATCGGGTCCACGGTGTTCACCTTCACCGACGCTGCGTCCACCAGTCGCCAGAGGCGCTGGAGAAAGCGGAACTGACCTTCCACATCAGCGTCATCCCATTCCAGATCCTTCTCCGGAGGGGCTTTGAACAGGATGAACATCCTCGCCGTGTCGGCGCCGTAGCGATCGATCACCGCAGCGGGGTCAACGCCGTTGTACTTCGACTTCGACATCTTCTCGAAAAGCACGTCTAGCGGTGCTCCGGTCGAAGGATCACGGGGGTTCTCAGGATCGCTTACATCTACCGGCGCCACGTATTTGCCGGTCTCAGGGTTGCGGTAGGTCACCCCTTGAACCATCCCTTGGGTGAGCAGCTGCTCGAACGGTTCGTCCACATCAATCAGGCCTCGATCCTTCAGGGCCTTGGTGAAAAAGCGGGCGTACAGCAAATGCAGGATGGCGTGTTCGATTCCGCCCACGTACTGCTTTACCGGTAACCAGCGGTTGATTGCCTCTTTGCTGAAGGGCAGCGCGTTGTTGTGGGGGTCGGCGAAACGCAGGTAGTACCAGGACGAACACATGAACGTGTCCATGGTGTCCGTCTCCCGCTTGGCGGGTTTGCCGCAGTTCGGGCAAGGCACGTTCACCCAGTCGGATTGCTGGCCAAGGGGAGATCCCCCTTTGCCGGAAAGATCAATGCCTCTGGGAAGTTCCACCGGGAGTTGATCGCGGGGCACGGCCACGGCCCCACAGTCTGGACAATGAACGATCGGAATCGGGCAGCCCCAATAGCGTTGACGTGAAATCAGCCAGTCCCGCAGGCGATAGGTGACCTTGCTTCGGGCCCAACCAGCAGATTCACCATGCTCGGTGATGCTTGCTTTCGCTTCTGCGGACGGGGTGCCGTCAAAGGACCCTGAATTCACAAGCGTTCCGGCTTCAGTCCAGGCGTTGCCATTGGCGATTGCTTCGCTTGCCCCATCTCCATCAATGACCTGTTGGATCGGGAGGGCGTTGGTTCGGGCAAATTGAATGTCGCGCTGGTCATGGGCCGGTACACCCATCACGGCGCCGGTGCCGTACTCCGCCAGGACGTAGTCGGCAATCCAGATCGGCAGCGTCTCTCCGTTGAGAGGGTTGGTGACGTGGGTACCAATGGGCACACCACGCTTGGGCCTGTCGTCGCTGGTGCGTTCGATGGCGCTCAGGCGCCCGACCTCTTGTCGAAACAATCGAACCGCGTCGGCCTGTTCAGATGTGGTCAGCCCGTCCACCAGGGCATGCTCCGGGGCAAGCACCACGTAGCTGGCTCCCGCCAGGGTGTCGGGTCGTGTTGTGAAGACGTTGATTGTCTGATCCGTGATTGTCTGATCCGTGGTTGTTTGATCTGTCGATTCCTTGACCTGAAACGTGATTTCAGCTCCTTCCGAGCGGCCAATCCAGTTGGCCTGCATCGTTCGCACCCGTTCGGGCCAGCCCTGAAGTTTGTCTAGATCGTCCAACAAAGCCTGGGCATAGTCAGTGATGCGCAGGAACCACTGATTCAGCTGGCGTTGTTCCACCAGGGCACCGGAGCGCCATGAACGACCATCGGCATCGACCTGCTCATTGGCCAGAACGGTCTGATCAATCGGATCCCAGTTGACGGTTGCGTTCTTGCGATAAGCGAGGCCGCCATCAAACAGTTCGAGAAAGAGCCACTGGGTCCAGCGGTAATAGTCGCCATGGCAGGTGGCCTGTTCCCTGTCCCAGTCGATGGACAGCCCGAGTTTGTCAAGCTGAGCGCGCATCTGGCTGATGTTGTGATCCGTCCAATCACCGGGGTCGACATTGCGCTCAATCGCCGCATTCTCAGCCGGTAATCCAAAGGCATCCCATCCCATGGGATGCAGGACAGCGTGGCCGCGCATCCGCTGAACGCGTGCAATCACATCCGTGATCACATAGTTGCGCACATGACCCATGTGCAGGCTCCCTGAGGGATAAGGGAACATCGACAGGGCGTAGAAGGCAGGTTTGCTGCTGTTCTCATCCGTGCCATCGAGCCCAACGCTGCGCCAATGGCTCTGCCAGCGCCCCTCCAACGCTGTGGGCTCATAACGACTTGGCTGTGCACCGTTGTCGGACGGAGAAGAGGCAGCGTTCACAGAACAGGCGCACAGCGAGGCAGCGATCGTGCCACATGCCTTGCTTTCATCCGAGTGTTCGAATCACGGTGACGTGACGACGGCTGACAAGAACGGGTCGAACGGCCCCGGGTCGTTCGACGGCCAGAAATTCCGGGTCCTGCCAGACCAGCCGTCCTTCGATGCGCTCATTGCTCACCAGATCGATGCTGAGCGGCAACTGCTCCCTGATCCAGCTCTGCAACATCCTTACGCCGGGCAGGCTGGGATCGAGCGGAGTGGTCTCCATAGGGTCGGGTGGTCGACTGGACCCTCGCAGCAGTGCCGCATCAGGGTTTTCCTCACCCAATCGTAGCCGGCACAATGACTGACCTCAGACCGGTGATCCCTTCTGGAGGTCCTGAAGTCGTGAGGTCTCGTTACCAGCAATGGGTGTTCATGTTGCGGTGATCGGAGACGCTGTTGAGGGTTGGATCCGAGCCATTGCCGGCGTGGTCATGGCTCGGTTTCAACGGCAACCAGAAAGGAGGATTTGACGGGTTTCGTAGCACACCAAACCAATTAATCTGCTTTGCTCTGTTCTGCGATCCGATTCACGATTGACAGGACGTGCAATCATTCGTTTATTGGCAAACTTCAGCCCTGAGAAAGAAACAATTGATTCATTTTTAAAATTAAATTTAGATGCAGATAATCCAAATATAGGACGTGTGAAATGAGGCGTCGTTCTCACTTCTTTGTTGCTGCGTCCTGGCAGAGTTGACAGCTTCCTGTCAGTTTTGCAGATAAGCTCCTCCATGTTGTGTTGAAGAATTCCTCCTGGTTTGCTTCGGTTTTTGTGTTGCTGCTGTGCACCACAGTTTCGTTTCGACCGGTCCATGCACGCCAGCCCAAGATTGTTGAAGTGCCGGCCGGTCCGGCTTTTGTAAAACTGCCTGGCAGCTCTGAGACGAATGCGCTCAGTGGTCAGGCGTTGCAGGTCAACACCCTATTAAGGACGACCAAGCCGGGGCGCATGCAGGTGATGCTCGGAGACGGACGCCAGTTCAGAATGGGTGGGGATGCCGAACTGCGTCTCGGACGATCCACTGTTGAGCTTCTGAAGGGATCCATGATCGGTTGGATCAAGCCAGGAACACCGCAAAGCAGCCCTCTCAAAATCCGCACACGGTTGGCAACGGCATCGATTCAGGGAACGACAGTATTGGTTGAGTTAAACGACGAACAATTTGAGGTTTTCAGCTGGGAAGGGACTGTTCGAGTGGACACAGCGGATGGTCAACGCTTTACCTTGACCAGTGGACAGCAGTTGCTGCTTGACCTAAAGCGCCAAATGGATGATGTGAAGGGACAACTTGACAATCTAGAGGCTGTTCTTGGTCAGCTTGGAGCTAACAGTCCTCTTGTGCTGACTGATGAAGACAGGGTTGAAGGGCGTCGACCTTCCGGGAAGAATCAATCACCTCAATGGGAACCACCCGAGCCTGTCTCAACGCAGGATGCGGAACGCCGGCTGCAGAAGAGTCTTCTCATCAATGGATTTTCCACGCCTCTGGAGACTCTTCCAGAAATTGAACGTGAACTTGGTGCTTACGAACCAGTTCTTTGACTGATTAATCCAAACTGCAAATGCGTTGATCATCTCGAATCAGATCTCCCCAAACTGGTTAGGAAAAATAATGATTCCGATGAATATGTTTATCCATTAATTTTTTGATTATTAAGCGGAAATCTATGGTTAGTCAACAAAGAAATACTTGTTATTGGTGACGATTGCCGCAGAGCATATATGCAAAGTTTTTCTAACTTTATTTCCTTTTTTGGGTCAACGTCTAAAGGCTTAGCGACTAAAATTTGTTGTTTGAAACATTTTGCTTGCCCCGATCAGACTTTGCGGCAAGCATTACTAGATTATATAGCTTCATTGCATTTTTTTCTAGTGCTTTGAAATAGTTCAATCGATTGATGTTAAACGGGCTTGAAGTATCTGAACTCCTTTTGTATGCATTGTTAGATAAGGCTGCTGTGGTCTCTTCAAGCTCCTTGGTCGACAGCTCAAAGTCGTCATTTTCGTCTTGCATCGCATTGATGAATTCAACTAATAATGAATTTTACATGTTGGAGCACATCTCGGCTGTCAGGAAATATTAAGTTGATCAATATTTTGTTTATCTAAAGGATTTCATCAAAAATTTTTTTGAGCTGACGTTTTTTTGATTTCTGCAAATGTTCGTTTGGGTTGTTGCGAATGCGTTTATTTTTTAGTCTTTTGTTATTGTTTTGGATTGATGAAGAGCAAAGCTCCAGATGGCTGAATCAAAGCTGTTCTGGTGCTTTATTTAACCATTTCAGCCTTGCTTTTCGTCGTTTTGTGGATTCACTTGATTTTTGACGTGCAGTGGAAGGATGCTGATCTTGTTGGATTTCGCATTTGCTTGATTGCAGTATTGCGCAATTGCGCGTTGCTGCTTAGGCACATATATTAATAGCGAGCTTGATAAATAACATTTTTTAAACCTTATTTGCCTTGTGTTCTGTGAGATGATGCGCCCCATATAGTTTTTCTATGAATAATTTGATTGTTTCTTATGATCCAAGTCAATATCGATTTCATGATTGGGCTTCCAGAGTGCTTGGCGTGGCATGCTTGGGGGTTGCCCATGAGTCGAGCGAAGTAAAAAAGCTGAATCGGAGCCCAACGATCAATCAATTGGCTTCATCTTTTTCAGACATCTTAGAAACTTACAAATTGTTTGTACTGAATGTTGTAGCCAAGGAGTTTGAAGGGATCTCGACTTATCAATGTCCGCCATCCTTCCGCTTCCACTATTGTGGAAGCGGGAGTAGTGTCTTTCATCGTGATCGTGATTTTGGTGTCGAGGATGGAAGAATTAATGTTTGGGTGCCATTGACCCAGGTTTGGGGAGATAACAGTCTTTGGATAGAAAGTGAAATCGGTTCTAATGATTACACTCCACTCAGTTTGGATCTTGGCCAAGCTTTGATTTTTGATGGGGTCAACCTTGGCCATGGATCAAAAATCAACACAACAGCTTCGACGCGCGTAAGCTTTGATTTTCGTTTTCAGCCAGGACCGGGCCCAGCCAAGCGATCCTCCTATTAACTTGACGGACTCTTTCATTTGCATGGGTTGACGTTGCGAGTATTTCAGGTTGATTGGTTGTAATTGTATGCATGCTTATTGATGTATTTAGTGGTATTATTCAAACAATATGCCCGTCACGGCTTGGTTCCAATATTATTCAATTCTTTGTTATTTGATCCAATTGGGGATGAGGGTGAAGGAGTTTTTAGCCTGCTGGAAGCATCAATCGATTCGCTCCTAATGCTGCTTTCGGCGAATGGTTTATTTGCGCACTTCAAGGACTATGTGTTTTAATTTTTGCCCTAGATTGTCCAATACTCTTTCATCCATCGTGTATTCTTTTGTTGCATTATGATTTCTTTGATTCTGCTGAAATTCGATTCCCATTGCCGCAAGTTTTTTAAATTCCTTGTCCGTCTAACCCCCTATTTGGAAATATAATTTGAAGCATAGTCTGCATTTTGTGCCATTATTTCTACGCCACGGATCAACGCCCAGTCTCTTTTTGGGGGCTGTTAAGTCAAGGATTAGGTCAATAAGTTTGAGTCATGGGTGATTTCTTGATCTGTTCATGAAAATACCATTCTTCTGTTTTCATCCTCTAGTGTACCTCTCAGCGTTTATGATGATTCAACGGAACTGATGCCAAATTCGAATGTGAGTATCACTTGTTAATGCTTTGAAGTAATGCTTTAATTGTAGGGACATTGCCTGGAATTGCAACCTTGTCTGCCAGTTAAATTCAATTTTTGTTTTGCGAAGGATTCATGATTGAGGAATTCGGTTCTAATCTTTAATGCCTAATTTAATATGATGTGACCCGGCAAAATGATCTATTCTGCGAAGTTGTTGATCAACAAATCCTAGGTTTGTCAGACTTAGTTTTTTTGGCCTCTACCACTGCAATTGCTAACATATTCAACGTTTAAGGCTTTTATGCGGTTCGGCTCACATGCTCGCATTCAGTAAGTATCAGGGGCTGGGGAACGACTTTCTCATTCTGGAAGGGCGCCAGGGTCAACTTCCTCGTTCAGTCTCTGAGCCTGATGCTGAATGGGTGCGTCTGATCTGCGACAGGCGTTTTGGCGTGGGTGGAGATGGGCTGATCCTGGCGCTCCCACCCGATGCGCAGGGAGATTTGCGGATGCGCATTTTCAACGCAGACGGAACGGAGGCCGAAATGTGCGGCAACGGCATTCGTTGTCTGGCGCGCTTTCTGGCGGATAGTGATGGTGACGCCCCTGGCCGTCGTTGGGCGATTGAAACTCTGGCGGGGATGATCCGACCCGAACTGATGCGTGATGGACAGTTGCGGGTTGATATGGGCAAGCCCTTCCTCGAGCCGTCAAGCATTCCCACCACTCTCAATGTGGTGGATGGTCTGCCTCAAGGGGTGTTGGAGCTTGCGAGTGACCAACTGAACGTGGCCTCAGTTGGCATGGGGAATCCCCATGTGGTGATCCCTGTCGAGGATCTCACCACGATTCCCTTCGAGGCCTGGGGCGCAGCTCTGGAGGTGCATCCGGTTTTCCCAGCCAAAACCAACGTTCATTTCCTTCAGGTCCATGGAAGCCGCCGCCTGGAAATCCGTGTCTGGGAGCGTGGTGCGGGCCCAACCCTGGCCTGTGGCACAGGGGCCTGCGCCACCCTTGTGGCCGCCGTGCTGCTGGGGTTGGCTGATACCAGCGCTGAAGTGATGTTGCCGGGTGGTCCGCTTCAGATTGAATGGAGTGATCGCAACGGTCCAGTCCTGATGACCGGTCCGGCTGAAGCTGTGTTCGATGGGGTGCTGACGCCTGAATTGATGCCTTCACGTCCCTCCCAGGACCGAATGACACGTGTTCAAGTTGTTGAGCTCGATTCATCAGCTGAGTCGAGTAGTCCTTCGGCGGACCCCAGCCCTGAGGAGGAGGCAGCTGCTCTTGAGAAGGTTCAGGACTTTTTGAACAACACCTCGCTCGATTCATTGCTCAATCTCGCCAGTGAGTCCCTTGAGCAGCGCACCAGAGCTCGGTTTGAGCGTGGCGGTGGGCTCTGAGCTTTATCTCGATGCCGCTGCCACAACACCGCCTTTGCCAGCGGTGCTTGATGCCATGCAATCGATTCAACAAAGGGCTTGGGCCAACCCCAGCAGCCTGCACGGGTATGGATTGCTTGCCGCAGAGGCCTTGGAACGCGCCCGGTTTGCCATTGCGACCCTGCTGACGGCAGCGCCGGACGATTTGATCGTCACCTCGGGTGCCACGGAATCGATCCATCTCGCTCTGCTGGGAAGTGCTGCGGTTCTGCCCGCTGGGCGGCTGGTGATTTCCAGCGTTGAACATCCCGCAGTCAATGCTGCTGCTCAACGGCTCGTCGGGCTTGGCTGGGAGCTCGAGTTTTGGCCCGTTGATGCTCAGGGAGTGATTCGTCTTGATCAACTCAAACGATTGATCGCCCCTCCAACGCAACTTGTCTCCCTGATCTGGGGACAGAGTGAAGTGGGAGCACTTCAACCGTTACTCCCGATCGCCCATGCCTGCCGGCAACGTGGAATTCGTTTCCACACGGATGCCACGCAGTTGATCCCTCAGGGTCGGGTCAATTGGGCCGATTTGCCGGTGGATCTGCTCTCGTTCTCAGCCCACAAATTTCAGGGCCCTCGTGGTGTCGGTTTCCTGCTCACCAGAGATGGCTTGCCATTGCGTGCCCTGCAGGGTGGGGGTGGTCAGGAACAGGGGTTCCGCAGTGGCACCGAACCCGTTGCCTTGGTTGCCGGATGTGCTGAAGCCATGGGCTCTCTCCCCCCTTTTGATGCTCTGAACAATCGTGTCCCCCCAGGTTCATGCGACTGGATCCGGCCCTGTCGTGATCTTTTACTCGAGCGGTTGTTGGCGATTCCCGGTGTCCGAGCGGTCGGACCGAACAGCGCAGCGCGCCTCCCCCATCACATCAGCCTCCTGATCGGCACGCCTGATGGGCGACCGCTTTCCGGGCGGGCCGTCGTGCGAGAGCTGGCCAGAACGGGAGTGGCCGCCAGCAGTGGAACGGCCTGCAGATCTGGAACGTCCACGGACAGCGCTGTGCTCGGTGCGATGCAGGTGCCTTCGATTTGGCGACAGTCTGGATTGCGTTTCAGCCTTGGTTCCTGGTTGTCGGATGCCGATCTCGGACCTGTGCCGCAGTTGCTGGAGCGGGCCATCCACCATGTCCAAAACGATTCCTGAGATGCTGGCGCGATGACCACCACCGAACCAGCTGTCCAGCCGCTCCCCTCGGATCTCGCTGCTGCAGAGCAAGCCATGCATGCCTCGCTCCTCGCAGCCCTTGATTCAGGCGATGGCAGTCGTTGGGGTGCGGCTCTGAAATTTGAAAATTTGCGCTTGTTGCCCGTTGCCCTTCGTTTGGCACGGGCCCTGATGGCTGGAGAACGCCCAGTCACTGTGCTCTGGCCCGATGCAGGGGCAGCAGCCCTGGCCCGTCGCGATGCTTCAGACCTGGCAGATTGCATCCTTGATTTTCGCCAGTGGATGAGGCGTTCGGCTGAGGAGCCCTCCGACGAACTGCTTCTGGCCGTGATGCCGACGCCTGCGGATTACGAGGAATTTCTTGGTATCTGCGAAGCCCATCACGGACAGGTGGCCATGTTGAACGGCCGGTTGGAGGATGCCGCTGTCGGCATCGGTAGTGTGGCCCGCGAACGACGCCGAGGTTTCGTCTCCTCCTGGAAGCAGGCCTATTGGCTTGAACCTCTGGACGGTGGCGCGCTGATGCGCTGTTTTCCTGCGGATTGGCGAATTTATCGGTCCGATCCGGATGGGTATCGCCAGGTTGCCGTTTTTGAAAGTCGTCCTGATCCAGACACCATCGCAACCTCGTTGGCGGGAGAGGCAGGAGATGGACTGAAGCAGCAGCTGAATCAGGTGGATCGGTTTATTGACGGTTTGCGCAACTAGGGGTTTGTTTCTTGATCACAGATCAAACAGTCCGTAAGGTTCGTGTCCGAGGTTGGGTTCCATGCAGCGTCCCCCATGGTTGCGACGGTTATCACCGGTTGATGGCATTGCCTCTTTGCTCGCCGTGACGGCGTTGGCTGGAGTGATTTGGTCCCCGAAGCTCAGCAACGCTGTCGCACGGGCAACCGGCTCCGTTCAGCCCGTTCAACTGACGGTGGATGTCCGGCACCTTGTCGCTGCAGACTCAGCCGTTTTGCTTAATTCGATTCGAGACGAGGGAGGGCTCAACTTCGTGATCCGGAACCAGCCTGCTGGTCGCGTTCGAGTTCTCAATGTTCAAAATGTCACTCAAAAATTGGTGGCTGTTCAGCCTGACGGCCGGGTTGTTTCGGCTGAGAACCCCTACCCAGGGACGTTGTTTCACATCCGTTTCTCCCTTGAAGCTGACGCAGAGGCGGGGCCTTCCGGCGTCGTCATTGGCGGCACCAAGCTCAAAATTGGTGTGCCAGTGGAATTGGAAGGTCGTCTGTACAGGCTGAACGGCGTCGTGAGTGGGGTGTCGCAGTCGTGATCAAAGTTCTGACCGGTCTGTTGCTCAGTGTCAACAGCCTGCAACCCTCCCTCGCTGCTGAGCCTCAACCAGCTCTGATCTCCCCACCTCCTCCGGTTGAACGCCAGGGACTGCCCAACCTCCAGTTCGGTCGGGTCTGTCCCGAGCTTCAACAGGCCATTAAAGGAGCTGTGGGCGGGCAGAGCTCCGCATGGAGCATCAGCGTTGTTGATGATCGCGGACAGCTGCTGGCCGATCTGAATGGGGGTTCACCCCGTGTTCCGGCCTCAAACCAAAAGCTGATCAGCAGTGCATTCGCTCTTGATCGTCTCGGGCCGGATTTCCGGCTTCGCACCCAGTTGCTTCGCCATGCCGATGGGTCCATGGAAATTGTCGGGGAAGGAGACCCTGACCTGAGCATCGTTGAGATGCAGAGATTTGCCATGGTCGTTCTCGGCCAGGGCGGCGCCAGGACTGCTCAGACGGCTGCAGGTCCAGTGCGTTTGATGGTGCGTGAAGAGCCACGCCAGCGATGGTGGCCAAACGATTGGCATCCTGCCGATCGCAGTTACGCCTATGGAGCCCCGATCACGCGCCTGGCTCTGACGAGCAATGCGCTTCATATGGCCGTGATGGATCCGGCGGCACGTCTGCAGCGGGTGTTGAAAACAAGTGTTCAGAAGCAGGGCGGCCAGATCCAGATGGTGATGGTGGATAACGAGGGACGTGAGGCCACCCTGGCCAGCAGTGAAGAGGAACCCCTTGTTCTTCACAGTGAAGACTCTGCACCGATGCATGCTCTGCTGAGCCTGGCCAACACAGAGAGCCACAACTTCACTGCCGAGGTGCTGCTGCGGGCTGCCGCTGATGACTGGGACGTGGGACGTGCCTCTCTGGCAAATACACGCTGGATGCAGGCGCAAGGATTGCCGATCACTGGAATGAAGATCCGCGACGGCAGTGGGCTTTCACGGGGGAACCGGGTCACCAGCCGCACGATTGCGGCTTTGTTGCTCCGCATGAGTCGTCACCCGCTTTCCTCCTACTACCAGGCCTCGATGGCGATCGCAGGCCAACGGGGAACGCTGCGTTATCTGTACCGGGGAACACCACTACAAGGCCGTTTCTGGGGCAAGACCGGCACACTCACGGGTGTCCGCTCGATTTCTGGGATCCTTGACACTCCAGACGGTCGGCGTTTCGTCAGCATGATTTCCAATGGAGCGTCAGCACCCAACTCGGTGATGGGTCAGGTGCTGACATCGGCTCAACGACTCAGCCGGTGCCCTTCATGGAGCGCAGGCGAGATGCAGCCCGGCGTGCCCGGTTGATCGGAACGGTCTTGGTGGTTTCAGCACTCGCAACGGGACGTTCGTCCTCGTGGCGAATCGTCTGAATTTTGACGAGTTCCTGCCGGCCGGCCATCACCACCTGAGCCATCTCCTTGAGACGCACTTCCAGTTCACCCAGGGTCTGTTCGGCGTAGCGGTTGGCACCCTCTTGGACGCTGCCGGCTTCCTGACGGCTTCGCTGGATTAGTCCCTCACATTGCTGTTGCGTTTGTTGCCGGAATTGCAGAGCATCGTTGTGCACGCGCTCGGCTTCCTCGCGAGCTTCCTTTTGCAGCCGCAGCCCTTCACGGCGTATCGACTCAAGTTCCTGCAGACCCTGTTGCCGATTGCCCTCGTGCTGCTCCAGGTATTGACGCTTCAGTTCGACCGCTTCCTGCTCGAGCTGTTGACGCCGTTGCAGAGCTTCTTGTTCCAGCTGCTGACGACGGGAAGCAAATTGCTGCTCCTGCTGAACGATCTTGGCCTGCATCTCCTGCTCCATAGACGCGCTTTTCTGGCGCGTGTTCTGCAGCAACTTCTCGCATTGCTGACGGGTTTGCTCTCGCAGCTCATTCACCTGGCGCTCGGCTTCTTGCCGGATCGCTGCATTGTTGACCAGCTGCTCGCGCTGCTGTTTGGCTTGTTGAACAATCTCTTCAGCCTGTTGCCGAGCGGTGTTGATGAAGTCATCACGCCGCTGCAGCAGCTGATCTGCACGCTCAACCTCTTTTGGCAGGGCATCACGAACAGCGTCGAGAACTTCGACAGCTTCACCTTCATTCACCAGGCGTCCCCCTGTGAAGGGAACCCGACTCCCTTCGAGAACGATCTCTTCCAGCTGATCCAGTTGATCGAGCACGGTGAACCGAGCTTCGCTCATGGCTGCAAGGGAGTTAAAGCCGAATTGAATAACCTGTTGAGGTCTTCCGCAACCTTTGCGGGGACCATGTGATCAATCGGCCCACCGAAACGTGCCACTTCCTTGACAACGGAACTGCTCAGAAAACTGTGATGGGCGGAGGCGGCCATGAAGATCGTTTCGAGCTCAGTGGCCAGTGACCGGTTGGTGTTTGCAATCTGAAGTTCATATTCAAAATCGCTCATTGCACGCAGGCCGCGAATGATCAAACCGGCATCATGCGTTGCTGCACAGTGGACGGTTAGCCCGTCAAAACTGACCACATCAATCCCTTCGAGATGGGCCGTTGCTGTTCGGATCTGGCTGATGCGTTGCTCGACAGAAAAAGCAGCTTTTTTGTTCGGATTGCAGAGAACCGCAACCACCACTTCACCGAACAGGGATGACGCCCGTTCGATCAGGTCCAGATGTCCATTTGTGAGTGGGTCAAAACTCCCCGGGTAAAGCGCCCGCATCACACATCAGGCAACAGCTCAATCCTATGCAGCGGACCCTGCCTAGATTTCATGGAAACCTCGAATCTTCCCCATGAGCCTGGATCTCGATGCCAAGAAGACCCTTCTGCGCAAGATCCCCCATGGGCTGTTTGTCTGTGGGGTGCGAGAAGGCGACGAGGTGAATGGTTTCACCGCCAGCTGGGTGACCCAGGGCTCCTTCGAACCCCCCTTGGTGGTGATGTCCGTTCGTTCGGACAGTGCCAGCCACGCCATCATCGAACGAACAGGCCGCTTCTCACTCAACGTTCTGCGTGCCGATCAGAAGGATTTGGCAGCAGTGTTCTTCAAACCTCAGAAGGCGATGGGAGGACGGTTTGAAGCGGCGCCGTTCCAGGAAGGTGAGCTTGGCCTCCCCCTCCTGGACGACGCTGTCGGTGGTGTTGAGTGCGAGCTGGCGGGCACTGTGAAACATGGCGATCACACCGTTTTCGTTGGGGAGGTCAAATCAGCACGGCTGATCGCCGATGGCGATGCGCTGAACCTGGCCAGCACCGGCTGGAATTACGGCGGTTGAGCGCATCTTGGCGTCTTCAGGATCGGGCGCTCCGCTGCTGACGCAGCCGGATCGCCTTGAACAGCGGCTGAAGGATATTCCCGCTGAGCCGGGTTGTTATCTGATGCGTGACGGGCAAGACCGCATTCTCTACGTCGGTAAATCAAAAAGCCTGCGAAGTCGTGTTCGCAGCTACTTCCGTAGCCGCCATGACCTTTCCCCGCGGATTCGCTTGATGACGAGGCAGGTCTGTGACATTGAATTCATCGTCACCGACAGTGAAGCGGAAGCGCTCGCGTTGGAATCCAACCTGATCAAGAACCATCAGCCCCACTTCAATGTGTTGCTGAAGGACGACAAAAAATATCCCTATCTCTGCATTACCTGGAGTGAGGCCTATCCACGCATCTTCATCACCCGCAGGCGCCGGTTTCGCAGTCCCCTGGATCGTTTTTACGGACCTTATGTCGATGTGGGTTTGCTTCGACGCACCTTGTTTCTCGTCAAACGGGTCTTCCCATTGCGTCAGCGTCCCCGACCGATGTATCCCGATCGCACCTGTCTGAATTTCAGCATCGGACGCTGTCCTGGGGTTTGTCAGGAAAGGATCAGTTCCGAGGACTATCACCGCACGCTGCGCAAAGTGGCGATGGTGTTTCAGGGGCGCAGTGATGAACTGCAGACCCTTCTTCACGAGCAGATGGGCCGTTACGCGGAACGGCTGGATTTTGAGTCCGCTGCACGGGTGCGTGATCAACTCCAGGGGCTGGATCAGCTGACGGCGGATCAGAAGATGAGTCTCCCGGATTCTTCGATCAGTCGAGACGTGTTGGCGTTGGCGATGGATGAGCGGGTGGCGGCCGTTCAGTTGTTTCAAATGCGTGCCGGCAAGCTTGTGGGCCGCCTCGGATACACAGCCGATGCGTCCGGCATGGAGCCTGGGTTGATTCTTCAACGGGTGATCGAAGAGCACTACAGCCAGGTGGATGCCGTGGAGGTCCCTCCTGAATTGCTGGTGCAACACGCTTTACCCCAACAAAATCTGCTCGAGGAGTGGCTTGGTGAACAGCGAGAGCGCAAGGTGCACATTCATTGCCCGAAACAACGTCAGAAAGCGGACCTGATCGAGCTGGTGCAGCGCAATGCTGAATTCGAACTTCTCCGCGCAAAACAAGGCCAGGAGCAGCAGGCCCTGGCAACGGAAGATCTGGCGCAATTGTTGGAGCTTCCGATTCCTCCTCGGCGAATCGAGGGCTACGACATCAGTCATATTCAGGGGAGTGACGCTGTTGCCTCTCAGGTTGTGTTCATCGACGGTTTGCCCGCGAAGCAGCACTACCGCAAATACAAAATTCGAAGCAGCAGCATCCGTTCAGGACACAGCGATGACTTCATGGCCATGGCGGAGATCATGCGCCGGCGCTTCCGTCGCTGGGCTCGGGCCAAAGCAGAGGGTATCGACGTGGGTGCTCTTCGCCAGAAGGGAGGCAGTGCACTGCAGACCGATGGCCTGAATGATTGGCCTGACGTGGTGATGATCGATGGCGGGAAGGGTCAGTTATCGGCCGTGATGGAGGCGCTGCGTGAATTGGATCTCCATGAGGATCTGAATGTGTGTTCGCTGGCCAAACAGCGTGAGGAGATTTTTCTGCCGGGGGAGCGACAACCGCTCGACAGTGAGCCGGATCAGCTGGGCGTCGCCCTGCTGCGGCGGCTGCGGGATGAAGCCCACCGCTTTGCGGTGACCTTCCATCGACAGCAGCGGGGCGAGCGGATGAAACGGTCTCGCCTAAGTGATATTCCAGGTGTTGGCCCGAAACGGGTCAAGGATCTTCTCGCTCACTTCCACTCCATCGATGCCATCCAGCTGGCGAGTGTCGAGCGGTTAAGTGAAGCGCCTGGTGTGGGTCCGTCGATGGCACAGCAGATCCACGATTTCTTCCATCCCGAAGACGACCCTGCACTCGATCAGGAGCCATCCCAGGATGGATTCACGCCATCAGACCAGGCGATGACCTCACTGGAGGCGTCATGAGCGCACAATCCTGTCCCATGACCGTTCGCTTTGATTGCGGAGTCGATTGAGATGTGCATCTGGAGCCAGGCCGACGCGACGTTCTCCACCCATCCACGACGCGTTCAGGTGCGGAACCAGCGTGGCAAGACCGTCGAACGTCGCGTCAAACAGGTGGATTACATCTGGGATCTTGATGACGGTGCGCCGGGGTTTTTGAAACAGACAAGGCGTGACCGCTTGAAGTTGTACGTGGATACCGATCGCAATGGCATTTTCACCCGGGGAGATGTTCTGCTGGGCAAAACGAAGATCACCCGTCGGCATCGTCTTGATGACGCAGCCGATCTTTTGCCCGATGATCAGGTCGGTCAGATAATTGCGTTCAACGCTGTCGAGTCAAACGCTGCAGATACCTCGCCGCTTCGGGACAAACCGCCTGGATCGTCAAATGGATCGAAGGATCACATCGATCTGCTTGCCGGGGTTGGGTTGCGCTTCATGCACCCCGATGGCTCGGTTGTTGCTGTGTTCGGTGATTTATCGATTTGATATTTGAAGCGACAGTCTTAATCAAATGAGCTCAGGGCGCGTTTGTATGAATGGACGATGTCGTTACACGTTCGTATTCCTAAACATTTTAATGTTCGGCTCAGTCCTTGGAAACATGTCTTTGCTGCAAGTTAGTTGATTGTCGCTATGATGAGTAATATTCTAATTTTTTCCAATGACAGCTCTTGATTTTGGACCTTATCAATCAACATTAGGAACCAATAAAAAGGATGTCGAGGAGGTTGAGGGTGGATTTGGCTTTTATGCAGGTTCAGGCAAAGACATCTTGACCAATGGCAGCTATCAGATTGAAGACGACTCAGCTTCTGGAGGCTTTGCAACAGTTCCTTCCGTCCTGTCCGGAGGCCCAGGGAATGATCGTTATATGTTCATGACAGACCAGGAGTGGGGCTTTGTCGCTGATGCAGGCAGCGGCAAAGATATTATTCAATTTTCGAAAAACAACATTCTCAACCCCAAGTTCGAAACTAGCGATTCCGCTATCAGCACTATCCTCATTAATGATCGTGACGTGATGATCGCTACCACCAATCTCGACACTGGCGTAAGGGATTTTGGTGTCCTATTCTCAGACCCTTTTGGATCCGAATATTCCGAAAATAAGCTTGAAAAAGTTAAATTCGGCAAGAAGAAATATTCGTTCAAAAAGTTCTACAAAATCCTCCAGAAAAACGCTGAACAAATGCCTGAAATTTTTTCATTCGATACGGCCACTTTTGCCGACTTGGGTGAGGCCGGCTTGCTGAACCTGACCGGCTTTCCCGACACGGACGTTCTCGACAGTGGTGAATATATTCAAATTGCTCTCTACAACAATTCGCTGCTTGCCTAATTTCTTCCTGGCCAATCGCAGTTGTACACACGTTGTCAAATAATTAGTCTATTTCATCGGCTTGCAAACTATTGCAGGCCGTATTTTCTTGGATCCTTCTTCCGGAAGATCTCATTAAGTGGATTTCATAAGCCGCCATTCGTTCTCAGGTTGAGAAGACAAGGCGTCGTGCAATTCGTGCATTCCATTTCTGGCGACGCAGTTCAGCATGCACTGCTTTCACAAATTGGCGATGTTCCAGCCAGAGTGCGGAGCTTGACACGCGGAAGACATGGCTCGGTTTCTGATCAGCACGGTCGTCCTGATCTCGATTATCTTCATCCCCTCTGCAGTTGCTGCGCCGGGGCTTTGCACGGGGCCTGTCTGTGCTGACGGGATCACCCGAAGCGCCAAGAACCACTGGCAGCTTGTGCTGCGTCTCGATGACCAACAGGGGCATCGGGAAAAGGTGGTGATGGACTGTCGAGCGGGTGTGCTCAGCCCTCGTGCGGGACTAGTGGATCGCGGCTATGCCACGGCGCTTGGCCAGCGGGCTTGTCGACTTGCCGGTGAAACCGGTTGATCGCCATGCAGATCACGCTTGTCTATCCGCATCAGCTGTTCGCCAGCCATCCGGCTGTTCAACCGGGACGTGATGTTGCACTGATCGAAGACCCTCTGTTCTTTGGAACGGACCCGCAGTGGCCGCAACGCGTGCACTGGCGAAAGCTTTTGCTGCATCGCGCTTCGATGCAGGCCTATGCCGATCGGTTGCGGTCGGCGGGTTGCACGGTTCTGGTGCAACGTCATCACGAAGCGGCGGATACGACCGGCCATCTGGAATTGCTTTTGAGAGCCGGGTATCGAAGCTTTCATCTCTCCGATCCCGTGGATGACGTCCTCGAACGGAGGCTTCGTGCTGCGATCACATCCCATCAGGCCGTGCTCCAAGTGGTGCCGACCCCGATGCTCCTGACGCCCCTCGACGTTATCGACGAGCAGGTCGCGACCGGCAAAAAACCGTCCATGGCGCGTTTTTATGAAATGCAGCGCCGTCGTCTCGGGTTGCTTCTCGATCCGGACGGCGGGCCGCTCGGAGGCCGCTGGAGTTTTGATGCAGACAATCGCAAGAAACTGCCAAAGGGCATTGCAGTGCCGGCAGTACCTGGGCTCCCACTGACGGATGACCACCAATCCCATCAGCAAGACCTGCTTGGCGAGGGCCTGCCAGGAATCGGGTCAACGGACGTTTTTGCCTATCCCGTCACCCATGAGCAGGCGGAGAGCTGGCTGGATGATTTCCTCGAAAAGCGACTCGTTGATTTTGGTGCCTACGAAGATGCGATCAGCCAAACCCATCGTGTGATGTGGCATGGCGTGCTCACACCGATGCTGAATATTGGCCTGCTCACGCCCCAGCAGGTTCTTGATCGAACCCTTCAGCGTGCCGATGCCGGTGATGTTCCTCTGAATTCGCTCGAAGGATTTGTACGGCAGATCGTGGGATGGCGTGAATTCATGGCCGTCATTTATCGCCGTTTTGGCGGCCGCATGCGCACCAGTAATTTCTGGAATTTTGATGATCAACCGATTCCAAACGCTTTCTACACAGCCACAACAGGTCTGGCACCGATTGACGATGCGATCGCCCATGCGTTGCAAACCGGTTACTGCCATCACATCGAACGGCTGATGTTGCTCGGCAATCTGATGTTGCTCTGTGGTTTCCACCCCAACCGAGTCTATCTCTGGTTTATGGAACTGTTTGTGGACGCCTACGACTGGGTGATGGTGCCAAATGTTTATGGAATGAGTCAGTTTGCTGATGGCGGCATTTTCACAACCAAGCCCTATCTATCCGGCTCGAATTATGTGCGAAAAATGTCTGATTATCGGATGGGTGATTGGTGCAGCACCTGGGATGCCCTTTTCTGGTCGTTTATCAAACGCCACGAAACATTTTTCCGGGGTCAGTATCGAATGGCGATGATGGCGCGCAATCTGGATCGGATGGCACCGGAAACGCTTGATGCCCACCTGAAGCGCAGTCGAGAGTTTCTTGACGGCCTGGGATGAGCGCTTCGTAGGGTCGAGAGGGATCGACATTCGTCATGGCGCTACCTGCTGAGGCCTATCTCTGGTTCAAGACGCTGCACATCGTTGGTGTGGTGGTCTGGTTCGCCGGCTTGTTCTATCTCGTTCGCCTGTTCATCTACCACGTGGAAGTGGAGGAGCTTGATGCCGCTGTTCAGGGACCCTTTCGAGACCAATACGCCTTGATGGAGCGCCGTTTGGCGAACATCATCACCACCCCCGGCATGGCGGTTGCTGTGAGCATGGCCGTCGGATTGTTGGTCTGCCAGCCAGGCTGGCTTCAACAGGGTTGGATGCATGTGAAGCTCGCACTGGTGGCGGGATTGTTGGCTTATCACTGGCTTTGTTATCGCCTGATGGGGCAGCTGCAGCGTGGCGAATGTCAATGGTCGGGGCGCCAATTGCGTGCGTTGAATGAACTGCCGACGTTGATGCTCGTGCTTGTGGTGATGCTGGTGGTGTTCAAAAATCAGTTCCCCACTGGAGCAGCGACCTGGTTCATGGTGGCTCTGGTGGTGTTCATGGCGGGTTCGATTCAGTTCTATGCCCGTTGGCGACGCCTGAGGCGTGAAGCCGCTGCAGGAACTTGAAATGGGATCCTCCAAACACCCCCTTGCTGCAGTGTTGGAACAGGTCGGACCCCTTAGCTGTCCTGCCGACTTCAACTTTCACTGCCACACCGTCTGCAGCGACGGCAGCCTTGAGCCCCTCGAACTCATTGAACAGGCCTCAGACCGTGGCCTGAGTCATCTCGCCGTCACGGACCATCACAGTGTGCTGGCCCATGCTCCGATGCATGCCTGGTTGAAGCAGCGCAGGGATAACGGTGACAAGGTGCCCACCCTTTGGAGTGGGATGGAGATCAGTTGTCTCCTTTCAGGATGTCTGGTTCATGTTCTGGCCCTTGGCTTTGAGCTCAACCACCCAGCGCTCCAGTCCTATGGCCGAGGTGATGCGCCGGTTGGAGAGGCCTTGCGGATTGAGGCGGTGGTCTGCGCAATTCATCGCGCTGGCGGTCTGGCGGTGTTGGCCCATCCCGCCCGCTACAGACTCGGCCATGCAGAACTGATCGCTGCTGCTGCCGAACTTGGTATCGACGGTGGTGAAGCCTGGTACGACTACGACATGCATCCCAGCTGGCGACCGAGTCCGTTGATCTGCGAAGCGATCGATGCACAACTTGCCGATCTTGGCCTTTTACGTACTTGTGGCACGGACAGCCACGGAATGGATCTGGGTGGCCGCTAAATTCAACCCACGATGTAACCGATCGGCATGGCCCTCTTTGATCGACTCCTCAACAAATTGATGAAGGGTTCTGAGAAGTCTTCGCCGATCCAGCCACGGAGTTCGAAGGAGGAGAAGCCCGAAGCGTTCTTCCTTGACGCTGATTCCTCCTCCAGCATGGGGAATGTCGATTACATGCGGGAATCAAAGACGATCCGCCGCACTTTCCCTGGTACAGCTGATTCCCCAGGCACGAAGGAACGGGTAATTGAGGTTGATGCTGAAACCCAACAGCTCACTCGCCGCACTGATGGCCTCGGAGGTGCGGTTCAGAAGGATGTGACGACATCCGTCACGGGTGGCGTTCCCAAGCCCGTGAAGAAGACCTTCGCGGAGCAGGTCAGCACCGCCGAGATGAAACAGCGTTTAAAGGGGGGTGCGGTCAGCGGTGTGAACGTTCCGATGCAGGCCAATGCAGCACCAATGGCTCGGAAAGAGGAACTAAAGCCTAAGCAAGCTCCCACATCCAATACATCCACGACCGCAAGATCCTCAGCCCCTGGTTCGATTGATCCATTCCGAGACATGGTGAAGGATCTCAACAGCTGAGGCCGCCCCGCTCAATCCGGGCTTCGCTGTCCTGCACTAGTTCGCGCAGACGCAGACATTGTTCGTTACTGGCCCCGGTCCATAAGCCGCGGCCACTCGCTTCGAGCAGGCGTTCGGCCATATCCCGCAGCACCCACGGGTTGTTGTTGATCAGAAACTCCAGGGTGACTGGATTGTTGAGCCAGATTTCGCACAGTGCCCCGTAACACCAGTCGGGAACACGATCTGTTGCAGCGTCGTAGGCAAACAGGTAATCGAGGCTGGCGCCCATTTCAAACGCTCCCTTGTACCCATGTTGCTGCATTCCCTCGATCCAGCGCGGGTTGAGCAGCCTGCTTCGCATCACCTTGTCGAGTTCCTTCTCGAGGCGATGCAGACGCGGCCGCTCGCGCCGGGAATGATCGCCAAACCAAAGGGCCGGTTTCGATCCTGAACTCTTCTCAACGGCTGCAGAAAGGCCACCCTGGAATTGGTAGTAGTCGTCGGAATCGAGCAAATCGTGTTCGCGGTTGTCCTGGTTGTGCAAGACGACCTGCACCGGTTTGAGCGCTGCTTCAAGCCCCTGTCGGTCAGCTTTCGGCTCCGCTTCGCTGTCATAACGCCAGGCGCTCCAGCACAGGAAAGCTTCACCCAGATCGTCCCGGCTGTCCCAGGCACCACTGTCGATCAGGGCCTGTAGGCCGGCGCCATAAGCCCCAGGGGCGGATCCAAAAATCCTTCCCTGAGGGCCCTGCTCACGGGTGAGTGCGGCCAGAGGATTGAGCGAAGCGTCCTCTGGTTGTGCCGCCACCCGTTGCTGCGCCTGATCCACCCAGCCCACCAACTGGGGGAAGGCATCGCGAAACAAGCCGGAAATGCGCAGCACCACATCCACCCGAGGCCGGCCCAGCAGGCTCAGGGGAATCACCTCGAGATCCACCATCCGCCGCGTTGGGCCATCCCACACAGGGCGAACGCCCATCAAGGCAAGCAGCTGGGCAATGTCTTCGCCGCCGTTGCGCATCGTTGCGGTCCCCCAAACCGAAAGAGCAAGGTGGCGCAGCGGTTCTCCCTCCTCCAGCAGGTGAAGATCTAGCAGTTGCTCCGCGGAGCGGCGGCCCAGATCCCACGCGGCTTCGGTGGGCAAGCCCCTTAAGTCGACCGAATAGAAATTGCGCCCGGTGGGCAGCACATCTGGTCGCCCACGGCTTGGTGCTCCGGATGGACCTGCGGGGAGTCGGCCAGCGCCGGCCACCTTGAGAAACCCCTGGCGTTCCGCCTCAGCGCAGCGGCTCAGTGCTGGCCAAAGCTCCTTCTGGAGTTTTTCTAGCGAAGGATCCTGCGGTGCTTGCTGGATCCAATCCTGCAGCTCTTGATGTAGTTCGGCTGGATCCGACGTTGAGCCCAGCAGGGCTTCAACCAGAAGTAGAGCCTGCTCCTCCAGCCAGGCGGTGCCATCGCCGATGCGGCGGGTCTTTGGGCAGCCCAGTTGTTGCAGCCGTTGCTGATCTGCCTGGTCAAGCGGTTCGCCGTCTTCCTGCTGCCAGGGATCGAAGCCAAGCCCGAGTGCTGCGGCCATCGCCTGGGTTAGCCCGGAAGTTTCGCCCACCGGTGGCCGGGCCAGAGCGATCAGTAATTCTTGTTCCGCCTTGGGTTCTGGCCGTTGGCCCAAACGGTGCAGCCCGGTTCGTATCTGGGCTTCCTTGAGTTCACAGAGGTAGGTCTCCGCCGCATCAAGGCAGGCCTGACGCTGGTCTGGGCGTGCATCCAAGCCTTCCAGGGCGGGTAGCCCTGGCCAGTTCATCGACTGCAGTGTTTCGAGGATCTGCCGTTCCAACAACGCGGATCGCTGGCCACCCAACTCGCGCGCCTCCACCAGTTCATCCAGGAGTGCTTCAAGCTGTTGCAGCGGGCCGTGCAGTCCGGCTCGACCCAGCGGAGGCGTGAGGTGATCGAGGATCACGGCCTGACCACGCCGTTTCGCCTGGGATCCTTCGCCTGGGTCGTTAACGATGAACGGATACAGGTGAGGGATCGCTCCCAACGCCAGCTGTGGGCCGCACCCCGCACTGAGTCCCACCCCTTTGCCGGGCAACCACTCCGCGCTGCCATGTTTTCCCACGTGCACCAGCAGCTGCGTGCCATGGATCTCTCGCAGCCAGCGGTACTGGGCGAGGTAGCGATGCGGTGGTGGCAGATCGGGCGAATGTAGGTCGGCGATCTGATCGGGGTCGTAGCCCCGGTCGGGCTGAATCAGAACCACCACGCGTCCGAACCGCAAGCCGTGGATCGGAAAGCCCTGTGGATCACGATCACAGGCCTGATCGGGCGGTCCCCAGCGGGCTTCGATCCGCGTGCGGGCCTGCAGCGGAATGCTTGTCCACCAGTGGTTGTAGGTGTCGACCGGAAGATGAGCCAGGGGTTTGCGATAGAAGCTTTCGGGATCGTTGGTGCGTCCGCTGAGCAGCTGTTGCATCAGCTCAGCTCCGTTTGCCGGTAAGAGCTCCTCGCCGAGATCGTGACCGGACGCTTGAAGCCAGTGCAGGATCGAGATGCAGCTGGCAGGTGTGTCGAGCCCCACGCCGTTGGCCAGGCGTCCATCACGGACGGGATAGTTGGCCAGCACCAGGGCCATGGATCGTTGGCCGGTTGGCGTCTGCTCCAGATCGACCCACCGTTCGCAGTGCTCCACCAGCCATTCGATGCCGATGGGGTCGGGCTCCAGCTGCGGCACGGCTGTCGACAGCTGCATCTGGTCCGAGCGCCGTTGGCGAAAGCCGCAGGGCCGTGTGGTGATGCGTCCATCCAGTTCTGGCATCACCACCTGAAGCGAGAGATCAAGGGGATCCAGTCCGCGGCTGCTGGCGTGCCAACGCTCGCGCGGTTGGGAGCTGGTGAGCATTTGCAGCACGGGCCGATCAAGCTTCTCCCAGAGCGGGCTGCCGAGCCCAGCCTCCTGTTGGCGTACGGAGGCAAAGGACGTCCCCGCGATCACCACGCTGACCTGTTCAGCCTGCAGCAGGTCCGCAACACCTGACTGCACGGCAGGGTCGCGCAGGCTGCTGACCCAGAGCAGGCGCGGACAGAGGCCGTGGGCACGCAACGCCTGAACCAGGGCATGGGCCAGCTGTTGATCGCCCGATTGGAGCAGGGCGCGATAGAGCACGACGCCAATCCGAGGGCCCGGATCGCGTTGCCAGTCCCAGGGAAGGGGGTCAGCCAGGCGATGCAGGCCCACTGCTTCGGGCTGGGGCTCCACCCCGCTCAGGAGCTGCTCGAGTGCGATCAGCAGTTCGCCCATGTTTTGTTCACCGCCTTCCCGAAGCAGGGTCGCCAGACGATCCGCCAGGGGAATGCTGATGGACCCGAGGCCATGCAGAACAGCGTTCTGATCACTGGTCCCGGCCAGAACCAGCAGGTGGCGTTTCGGTTGAGCCCTCTGCCACGCCTGAAGACGTTCGAATCCATAACTCCAGTGGCCTCGACTGCCGAGCAGGCGCACAACGATCAGCCGGGACTGCTGCGCGGTGCTGCGCAGATAGTGATCCACCTGGGCGGGGTGGCTGAGCTGTGGCAACTCCAATGCCCGGATGCGATCGACCCAGGCGTGATGCCGCGGTTCTTGCAGACAACTTTCCAGGGTGCTGAGGTCGGTGCCGGCGCTAGAGAGCAGCAACACGTCAGCAGGCGGTTGCTCGATGAGCACCACATCCTCTGGAGGGTCAAGCCCTGGGCAACTGGCGAGGCGGTGCATGCCGCCATTCTCCCCATCACGGGTCTGGCTGGCGGGACACACCTTGCCAATAACAGCTTGCCGAACCCAGCTTGCTGAGGGCTCTCTGCACTGTTTCGAGCTTGGTTGTTGCTGTAGTGAAAAATGGCCTTGTTTTGCTGTTCTCAAGTAGTGCTTCAGGCGTTGTTCAGCAGGATCAGTGCTGACGATGACCAGGTTCAATGCTTTGTTCGCTGATGCTTGACGGGTTTGCATCAGTGATCAGACATGTCAGCTTCAATTGGAAGTCTCTTGTCATCTGGAAGCACTTCGTCATCATCAATATCAAAATCCTGTTTGTTGATGGTTTGGTGATTGATGACTTGTCCGGTCACACCCGGATCATTGAAATGATGGGTAGGCGGATGGGTTTTCGTCGTTCCAATTCAAGGAATGCTTGCTTGAAGACTTTGTATTCACTTTTAGGGGATGCTTGTTAGTATTAGTGTTTTATGAGATACCTGTTTTTTGAGCCGGCTGCCAGTTGATCAATTCGTGATTCGATACCGATGATCTATTGGCTCTTAGCTTTGATTTCAAGCTTTTAGGTTCAAATGAACTGATTTGTAGTATTATTAAGACATTAGACGAACGTCGATGGCCCTTGTTCGCCAGGCAGCAGGATCTACATCTTCAAATTCAATTGCCAAGGCCTATAGAGCTTCGATTTTTGAATATCAATCAAAAACCTATGCCGTCGTTACAAAAAATCAAACAGATCAGGCCTCAGGAGGATTTGTAGTTGTTGACATCTCTAATCCGAGCAGCCCAACTAAAATTGTCGAAAAAACTGATCTTGAAACTGGTGATAATGACAATCCTTCCAGTAACTGGGAATTATTAAACGGTTCTTTTGATGTCGCAACGGCAGTTGTCGATTCTATTCCCTACGCCGTTATTTCTCAGAATCTTGGTACTGTCAACAGCAAGGGCGGGATCACGATTGTCAGGCTTACAAACAATGATGGAAATATCACGGCCACATCACCCAGCGTCGTTCGGCAGATTCAGGATGGAGATGATTCTTTTCACGGTTCTAACAAAACACAATTTAAAAACGCGAGAGGCCTTGCTTTACAGCAGTTAGGTGAAAAAACGTATTTATTTACAACTGGTAATCGCAATACTGACGACAAAGGATTTCTGCAGGTTTATGACTTCGACAATCTCATTGATGGCAACAATGGAAACGATACATCTGCACTGGTCTCCGAGATTGTTGATAGTACTACCAACAGATTGAGCGATGCTTGGGACATCAAAACATTTTCTGAGGGTGGTAAGGCCTATGCTCTTATTTCATCTCAAAAAGCTGAAAGTGCTTGCAGTGGAACTTCAACATTTCATCAGCCCTTTGAATTTAATCCTTCAGAAAATTCACTTCAAAAAGTACAAAACCCAAAATGTTGGCCCGGTCGAGTCACTTCAGGTGTTGCTGTTGGAATCTTAGGTGCGAAGCGGTATGTGGCTGTTGTATCAAAAGATGATGACCCCGGTCACACGCAATCCCAACCTGTCATTGCAATTTATGACTACACGGACCCTTCTAATCCTTCTCAATATCTAGATGCTTTGTTGCCGGATGACAGCAATTCGTTTCTTGAAGGGGTTAGTCAGATTGCGCTTACTGAGGTTGATGGCAAATATTATGTGATTCTACCAAACAGCAAAAGTGGATCGAATCGCGTTGAATTTATCGAATTCAAGCCAACAGAATTGAATCCCGGTACAGGGCGGTTAGGGAAATTTTATTATGACAGCAACATTGTTGATGGCAGCCAGGATTTAGAAGGCGCAACTTTTTCAAGACTTGCCACAGCTGTTGATGCCATTCCGTTCACCGTCGATTCGAAGTCATATGCGCTGATCGCGTCCAATGGTGATCAAGCAATTCAGATTATTCAGTTATCGCAACCCGTTCCAACTCCCGCGCCCTCACCCACGCCAACACCATCTGGTGATGACGATGCTGATTCCACCCCTCCCGAGCTCCGATCCGCTGTTGTCTCCAGCGATGGTCTCTCCTTATCGCTCAAATTCAATGAACCCTTGGCCTCCACAACAAGGCACGTCTCACCCGCCTTTGTTGTTGATGTGGATGGTCAATCCATTCCTGTTATCGATGCCACAACCCGTGGCGGCGAACTCACCCTCAGCCTGGCGCGCAGCATCAGCAACGATCAAACCGTTGCTCTCGCCTACACCGATCGCTCCAGCAACAACGATCGCGATGAGTTGAGCATTGGGGATGCCTCCGGCAATGATCTCGCCTCCTTTGCACGCTTCCCCGTTCAGAACCGCTCCACGCTTCCCGGCACGCCACCATCGATCAACGCTGCGGTGACATCTGCTGATGGGCGGGTTGTCTCCCTCAGCTACGACCACACCCTCTCTCCTCTTGCTCCTCACGCTTCTTTCTTTTCACTCGCGGTGGATGGGGTGCGCTCCGCTTTCTCCTCCCTCTCCCTTGCCGGCAGCACCGCACGCCTGGGCCTCTCTGCTCCCTTGTTTCATGGCCAAGCGCTTCTGCTCAATTACCGCGATCCCACCGTTGCCGATGACCGCTTTGCCATTCAAGACATCCATGGCAACGATGCCATCGCCATTCAAGGGCTGATCGTCGAGAACAACTCCACCGTGATCGATCCAGCCACGCTGCTGCCCGCTCCACTCCCAACACCAACACCAACAACAACAACAACATCCATTCCCGCTCCGCTCTCACCGGGTGCCGTTGCAGCCCTGAGCCAACCAACCAAGGAATCTCCCCGACCCACACCTAAACCAACAACACCAACACCACTACCAGCCCCAGCGGCGCGACCCGGCTCCGCCTGTGACCCCGAGGCAGGCAACGCCATCAGCGAATCCCAGCGCGATCGCTTCACGCTGCTGCTTGGTAGCTCCTGTTCCGATCAAATCATCGGCAGCCCAGCAGACGACATCCTCAAAGGTGTCGATGGTGATGACACCCTGCGGGGATTGGCCGGCGATGATCGCCTCCGCGGTGGCTCAGGCGCTGATCGCCTCAAGGGTGGCCTGGATCACGACAGCCTCAGTGGCGGCAGCGGCGATGATCGCCTCAAAGGACGCTCCGGCAATGACCAGCTCCTTGGCGGTCCGCAGCGCGACAGCCTCGATGGCGGCAAGGGCGACGACAGCCTCAGTGGCGGCAGCGGTGCCGATCTGTTCAGGCTTTCATCCGGCAACGATCAGATCCTGGATTTCAATCTGCTCGACGCTGATCGCATCACGCTGCCACCCACCAGCTCAGCAAAACGCACGATCAAGCTCAGCATCAGCCAGCCCCAGCCCGATCAATTGCTCCTCCTGGATCCCAGCAACGGCATCAACACCACTCTCCTCAACACCGACATCACACCAGAGCAATTGCTTGATGCATTCCCAAAGCTGGGATCTGAATAATCGGTCCATCGCTTCGGATCCTGTTTTTTGGTTTGATCCGCTGTTGCCCACGGTTCATGATCTCTTAGATCCCTTGCTACAACTGATGTTTACCCCCTGGTCTCTTATCCTCTGAAGCACAGAGCCACTGGGCCCGTCTGCGATGCATCAGTTCCTGCCCTACGCCTGGTTCCAGGGCCAGTGCGTTCCGTTTGAGGACGCCAGGATCTCGATTGCCACCCATGCTCTCCACTACGGCACCGGAGCCTTTGGGGGCATGCGAGCCATCCCCGACCCGCAGCACGACGACACCATGCTGCTGTTCAGAGCTGATCGTCATGCTCGACGTCTCAGTCAGAGCGCTCGGTTGTTGCTGACCGATCTGAGCGAAGTCACAATCCTTGAAGCGCTCACCTCAATGCTGAGGGCGAACAAGCCGGATCAGCCGATTTATCTCAGACCATTCGTTTACACCAGTGATCTCGGGATTGCGCCTCGACTTCATCAGATTGAGACGGATTTCCTCATCTACGGCCTACCCCTGGGTGACTATCTCTCCCCCGAGGGTGTCAGTTGCCGAATCAGCAGCTGGACCAGACAGGAAGATCGTTCCTTGCCATTGCGCGGCAAGATCTCCGGGGCGTACATCACTAGTTCGCTTGCCAAAACAGAAGCTGTCCAGAGCGGTTTCGATGAAGCGCTGTTGCTGAACAGTCGCGGAAAGATCAGCGAAGCCAGCGGTATGAATCTGTTCATCGTCCGGGATGGAGAGTTGATCACCCCGGGTGTTGATCAGGACATCCTTGAAGGAATCACCCGTGCCAGCGTGATCGAGCTGGCCAAGGCGATGGATATTTCAGTGGTGGAACGGCCCGTGGACAAAACTGAGCTCTTCATCGCCGATGAGGTGTTTCTCACGGGCACGGCCGCCAAGATCACCCCAATTCGTCAGATCGAATCAACGGTGTTGAACAGCACTCGCCCCATGATGAAAGCCCTGAAGGAGCGGCTGGTGGCGATTACAGAAGGCCGTGATTCGGCTTATGAACACTGGGTGACGCGCGTTCCACTGAACTGAAGTTCAGTTTGAGCTTTTCTTAGGATTGGAGGACAGCTCGAGCTCAGGGTATTCATGACGGTGACGCAGTCGAAGGCACAGGTCACCGCCTCTCGCTTTCTCGACTATCTCCATAGTCCGAAGCGACCCGTGCTCGTGTTTGACGGTGCGACGGGGACCAGCCTTCAAGGCCTGGAGTTGAGCGCCGACGATTTTGGGGGTGCTGATCTCGAGGGCTGCAACGAGAACCTTGCTGTTACTAAGCCCGATGCCGTAAAGGCGGTGCACAGGCAGTTTCTGGAAGTGGGTTGTGATGTGATCGAAACCGACACCTTCGGTGCCGCATCGATTGTTTTGGCGGAATACGGGCTCGAGGCCGATGCCTTCGAACTGAACAGACGGGCGGCGGAACTGGCTCGTGAAATGGCAGATGAGTACAGCACACCCGATAAACCGCGTTTTGTGGCGGGTTCGATGGGTCCCACCACCAAGTTGCCCACCCTGGGACACATCGATTTCGACACGATGCGCGCCTCCTTCCGCGAACAGGCGGAGGGATTGCTGGCAGGAGACGTCGATCTCTTCATCGTTGAAACCTGTCAGGACGTTTTGCAGATCAAGGCAGCGCTGCAGGGGATTGAAGAGGCTTTTGCGGTTGCAGGAGAACGCCGGCCCTTGATGGTGTCGGTGACGATGGAAACCACCGGCACCATGCTCGTCGGCACCGACATTGCAGCTGTGGTGTCGATCCTCGAACCGTTTCCGATCGACATCCTCGGCCTGAACTGCGCGACCGGCCCGGAGCAGATGAAGGAACACATTCGCTATCTCTCCGAGCATTCACCATTCACGGTGAGTTGCATCCCTAACGCCGGCCTGCCTGAGAACGTCGGGGGTGTGGCTCATTACCGGCTCACACCAATCGAGCTGAAGATGCAGCTGATGCACTTTGTTGAAGATCTCGGTGTGCAGGTGATCGGTGGTTGCTGCGGCACAACGCCGGCACACATCGGAGCCCTGGCGGAGCTGGCCTCTGAACTCACCCCGGCGGAACGCTCCGCCAGGCGCCTAGCCGAGGCCGAAACAGTGCGGCCTTCACTGAACTATGAACCCGCCGCCGCCTCCATTTACGGCGTCACCCCATACCAGCAGGACAATTCGTTCCTGATCATCGGTGAACGGCTCAATGCCAGTGGAAGCCGAAAGGTGCGCGAATTGCTTGCCGAGGAGGACTGGGATGGCCTGGTGTCTGTGGCCCGTGGTCAGGTGAAAGAGAACGCCCACGTGCTCGATGTGAATGTCGACTACGTGGGTCGTGACGGTGAGCAGGACATGCACAACCTTGTGAGTCGTTTGGTCACGAACGTCAATCTGCCGCTCATGCTTGATTCCACCGAGTGGCAGAAGATGGAAGCGGGCCTCAAGGTGGCCGGTGGCAAGTGCATCCTCAATTCAACCAATTACGAGGACGGCGACGAGCGTTTTTTCAAGGTTCTGGAATTGGCGCGCCGTTATGGCGCGGGCGTTGTGGTGGGCACCATTGATGAGGATGGGATGGCCCGCACAGCGGAGAAAAAGTTCGCGATCGCTCAGCGGGCCTATCGCGATGCACTGGAGTTCGGCATCCCGGCCCGTGAAATCTTTTACGACCCACTCGCTTTGCCCATCTCCACCGGCATTGAGGAGGATCGCCTTAACGGCAAGGCGACCGTTGATGCCATCCGGATGATTCGCGACAACCTCCCCGGTGTGCATGTGGTCCTGGGGGTGAGCAATGTGAGCTTCGGTCTTTCACCTGCAGCGCGGATCACTCTGAACTCGGTCTTCCTGCATGACTGTTGCGAGGCCGGCATGGATGCAGCGATTGTCAGTCCGGCCAAGATCTTGCCGCTGATCAAAATCAGTGACGACCATCAGAAAGTATGTCGTGACCTGATCAATGACAACCGTGGTTTTGACGATGGGATCTGCACCTATGACCCGCTCACTGAACTGACCAAACTGTTCGAGGGGGTCAGCACCAAAGAGGCACGTGCATCAGGTCCTTCCCTGGCTGATCTGCCGATTGAGGAGCGCCTCAAGCAACACATTATCGACGGTGAACGCATCGGGCTTGAACCTGCTCTCGATGAAGGTCTCCAAACCCATCAACCGTTGGAGATCGTTAACACCTTCCTGCTCGATGGCATGAAGGTGGTGGGTGAGCTGTTTGGCAGTGGCCAGATGCAGCTTCCCTTCGTGCTGCAGAGCGCAGAGACCATGAAATCAGCGGTGGCTTATCTGGAACCGCACATGGAGAAGATGGAGGGGGAGAGCAGCAGCAAGGGCAAGTTCTTAATCGCCACCGTGAAAGGCGATGTCCATGACATCGGCAAGAACTTGGTCGACATTATCCTCACCAACAATGGATACGAGGTCGTCAATCTCGGTATCAAGCAGAGTTGTGACGCGATCATTGATGCGCAGCATGAGCATCAGGCGGATTGCATCGCCATGAGTGGTCTGCTCGTGAAATCCACGGCTTTCATGAAGGACAACCTAGGAGCCTTCAACGATGCCGGGATTGATGTGCCGGTGATTCTTGGTGGTGCCGCCCTGACCCCCCGCTTTGTACAGAAGGATTGTCGAGCCGCCTACAACGGCAAGGTGGTCTATGGCCGGGATGCCTTCGCGGATCTTCGCTTCATGGATGCCCTGATGGAGGCCAAGAACCAGGACAGCTGGAGCAATCAGGCTGGTTTTCTTAACGGCGCACCCGCTGGTGTCGGGCTCGATGACGATCATGAGCCCAGCTCTCCAGATAACGACGCCAAGGGAGACGTCGCCGCCGCAGCACCCCCAACGGTGCCCGCTGTTGTGAGCACAGAACGCTCTGAAGCTGTGCCGGCTGAGCCGGCTGTCGTCCCACCCTTCCTTGGAGCAGCTCTGTTGGACGAGAAAGAGATTGCCCTCGATCAGGTGTTCCCCTATCTCGATCGCAATGCTCTGTTCGCCGGTCAGTGGCAGATCCGCAAGACGCAGAAGCAATCCCGGGACGACTACCAGGCCCTACTGGAGGAAAAGGCTGAGCCCGTCCTGCAGCAATGGATTGACAGGTGTCTCTCGGAGCGGTTACTCACCCCAAGGGTTGCCTATGGCTACTTCCCAGTCGGCCGTGATGGAAATTCCCTGCGCGTGTTCGATCTTCAAGGCTCCACGGAACTCGGTCGCTTTGATCTCCCGCGCCAACGCGCGGGGAATCGCTATTGCATCGCTGATTTCTTCCAGGACTTACCGGCTGACGATCGTCCGACCGATGTGCTGCCCATGCAGGCTGTGACGATGGGAGATAAGGCCAGTGAGGTAGCTCAGGAGCTGTTCAAATCCGATCAGTACAGCGATTACCTTTATTTCCATGGCCTAGCGGTCCAGATGGCAGAAGCGCTGGCGGAGTGGGTGCATGCACGGATCCGCCGGGAGCTTGGCTTCGCCGATCCTGCTGAGATGTCGCTTCGCGACGTTCTGGCCCAGCGCTATCGCGGCAGCCGCTATTCCTTCGGGTATCCAGCCTGTCCGAACGTGGCGGATTCTCGTCAGCAACTGGATTGGCTGGATGCAGGACGCATCGGTCTGACAATGGATGCCAGTGATCAACTCTCCCCAGAGCAGAGCACAACCGCATTGGTCGCCATCCACAGCAAGGCCCGTTACTTCAGCGCTTGATCGATTCTCAGTGCGGCATCTAGGCGCCATAGCCTGGTCGGTTTCAAAGGCTGTACATGGCGATTGCTGGACCCGACGGTGTTGATTCCGCCATTCAATCGGGGGTCGACCTTGATGGCTCTCCGATTCCTGCAGACAAGCTGGCCCTCTACAGGGAGGTGATGGAACTGGAGAGTCAGCGGGCTCGAAGCGGCGTTCTGAAATCAATGCGCAACAGAGTCGTTAAGACCGGCGCTAAGCACTTCGACCAGGCCACGCTGAACCAACGTTTGATTGAAGCCGGCTGGGACGGCCTCAAGGACAAAGAGATCGCCTTTTATTTCAGCTAACCCCGATGGAGAAGTTCTGCCTGTCAGTCCTGGCAGAGCTTCTCCATGGTTTCAATCACTTCCTGCTGAAACGATTCCAGTGCGCTGGATTCGCTGAGATCGAGGCCTTCTCCAGCCGCGTTCTGCGCCAGATCCTGGAAATGAAAGGCCCCTTCACCGTTGGCTAGGAACTCGATCGCTGACGTTTCGCCGCTCTCGCGAAACGCGTCGCAGAGCGCCAGAAAAGCGGCGTCTTCCGTGAACTCCCAATCCATCGGGGGGACATAACTCACTGACCTTTAACGCCTTCCCCTAGGGGTCCGTCAACCATCTGTCGTCAAAATGTGCCACTCCTTCGGCAGACTCCCCTGGATTTAGGCCTTCAGGATGACCAGCAGTAATCAGGTCAGCGCCACCGCTCGCAACGTTTTCGGTGAGCCTCTTTTGGTGTGTGGATGTAAACCAATGACCGGTTGGCATCGCGATGGTTTTTGCGAAACGGACGCCGCTGATCGCGGCCAGCACAGCATCTGCTGCGTGATGACTGAAGCCTTTCTCCGCTACAGCAAGGCGCAGGGAAACGATCTCTCCACCCCCATGCCCGCTTTCCAATTTCCAGGGCTGAAACCAGGAGACCATTGGTGTGTTTGCGCACCTCGCTGGAAGCAGGCCTATGAGGACGGCATGGCGCCGAAGGTTCGGCTGGAGGCAACAGAAGACACGGCCTTGCTGGTCGTGACCCTGGAACAGCTCAGGGAACACGCTTACCAGGGAATCTCCTGACCATCCCAGGCCAGAAACCGACCTGTTTGCGCAGGCGTCTGCTCCAGGAGCAGATCAACCAGCTGGGTTGCGGCTCGCTCCGGGCTGAAGAGTTGTTCCGGAGCCACAAAGGATTGAAACGGCTTTGACAGGGCTGTATCCGTTGTTCCCGGGTGAAACAAGGTGACCGTGGCCGACGGCCAACGGCGTGCCCATTCGATGCTGAGGCAGCGAATCAGCTGATTCTGTGCGGCCTTTGCAGCGCGATACCCGTACCAGCCGCCACTGCGATTGTCCGAGATGCTGCCCACCCTGGCGCTCAGGCTGGCGAAGTGAAAAGCCTCGTGGCGGTTCAACATCGGTTCAATCGCCTTGGCCAGCAGCAGTGGTGCGATTGCATTGATTGAGAACTGCTCTTCAAGCTGACGACGGTTCACCTGCTGCAACCGCTTTTCCGGTTGCAGGCCTGGTCCATGAAGGCGACCGCTGCAGTTGAACACAAGGCGCAAAGGGCGAGCCTGTTGCCTAACGGCTTCGCAGAAGCGCGCAAGCGATTCGTCGTTTTCGACGTTCAGGGTCAAATCCTGATCTGGAGCTCCCCCGCGCCCACAGGTCAGAACCTGGAGAGCCGGGCAGCGTTGGGCCAGTTGTGTAGCAATGGCTGAGCCGATGCCACCAGCTCCAACGATTAGAGCCAACCCCTCCCATGACGCCTTGATGGTTGACGGTCTTGTCGGTGCCGTCATCGTTGATCTGCCACTTTGATCGGAGCTTTCGCCTCTGACTCCGTCATGATTCGGCGAGTTTGGACCTGATGTCGGTGGTTCCACCCCATCGTCGAGCTGTTGTTTTGCTTCTGGCGAGTCTGGCGACAACCGCTGTCCTTCTGGCGTCTCGTCGACCAAGTCCTGAGCTCCAGCTGGCGACCACTGCTGAATCACTCACGCTCCAGGAACTTCTTCAGGACACGCACTCGGATTCGGTTTCAGCTGATTCTTCTTCACCGGACGCAGAGTCCCGATTAGCGCAACCGCAGCCGTCCAGCGTCGGAGCGGTTGCACCGAAGGCGCTGGTTCCGATCATTCCTCCGGAAGCTGAGTCCGTGCCTCTTTCTGTTCGCGTGGCTCTCTTCAGCAAGGCGCCGGTCCAGACGGTTCGCGTTGCTCCAGGGACCACCTGTCGCCAGCTGAACGGTCCAGAGATTCCAAAAATGCGACTCCCTCTCGTGTTGCGTTCTCAGCCTCGCAGACCCATCCGTTGTCGGGGCGGATGGGTTCAGATCAATGGTTCCACCTATAGACAGGATGTTGATCTAATTCCCGCCGATCAGGGCTGGCTGGCGGTGAACCAACTCGATCTCGAACACTATGTGGCCTCCGTGGTTGGAGCGGAAATGCCCAGCAGCTGGGACCTTGAAGCTCTGAAGGCCCAGGCGGTTGCGACCCGCTCCTACGCGATGGCCCATCTCGCCAGGCCTGCATCCAGGGACTACCACCTGGGTGACACAACCCGCTGGCAGGTTTTTGGTGGCGAAGCAAGTCGAAGTCAGCGCACCCTGGAGGCCGCAACCTCGACCCGTGGCATCATCCTGAGTTACAGGGGCGGAATCGTGGAAAGCCTTTACGCAGCCAACAGCCAGATCAGCGCTGAAGCCCACGGCCATCTCGGTGCCAGCATGAGTCAGCAGGGCGCGCAGGATCTGGCTGCCAAGGGCCTGCGTTTCAATGAAATTCTGGGGCGCTACTACAGGGGTGCTTCCTTGGCACGACTGCGGCCTGATGGGGACTGAGCGTTTCTGGCAACAAGCGTTGGCTCAGAGCGAAGCAGCCCTGGCTGCATCAGCTCTCGTTCCGCTCGCTACACGGCTTGAATCGTTGAATGGAGAGGCGGGAGTGATCTTTGAGATCCGTCATCTCACGGGAGTTCCCCCCCGTCATCTGCGCGCTGCAGGGCCGAGGCTGAATCCTTTTCGGCCCTGGGATCTCAGGCTTCAGGTGGACCAGATCGACAAACATCATGTCTTGATCCTGAACAAATATCCCGTTCAGATCGGTCACATGCTGTTGATCAGCAGGGATTGGGCGCCTCAGATCGGCTGGTTGGGTCGAGTCGATTGGCAAGCGGTGGCACACGTCGATCAGGACACCAGCGGTCTGTGGTTTTTCAACAGCGGTCCCACCGCTGGCGCCAGTCAACCCCATCGCCATCTTCAGCTTCTGCCCCGTCGCGCAGATGAACCGATCTGTCCAAGGGCGAAATGGTTCCTGGAGCATTCCGGTCCGTCCGCAGATCGTGATCGCGACCCTCTGAGAGCAAGTTGTGTCGTGCAGGCCTTGCCGGGATCCATGCTGACGGCCGAGTGTCTTGGTGATGCTTACAGGAGTCTCTGCTCGAGGGCAGGACTTGGCACGCCGGAGCTGCTCGACCAACCCGCACGCCCTTACAACATCCTGTTCAACCGACAGTGGATGGCGTTGATCCTTCGCTCAAAGGAGGGGGTCCACGGCTTCAGTGTCAACGCTCTTGGCTTTGCGGGGTACCTGCTGAGTACCAGCGTGTCGGATCTGCCGTGGCTTGAACAGGCGGGGCCAGAGGCTCTGCTCAGAGAGGTTGTACCCCTGATTCCGTGATTTTCCGGATGCAGGACGCAGTTCAGTCAGTCATCGCTTGTTAGAGGGCACAACTCTTTCGCCCCGATCAAGCCATGACCACAAACAACCTCTCGCAGCGAAATGCTCGCATCCGTCAGCACCTGGAGCTCGTGCGACCGATCGCGTTGCGGTTTGCCCAACGCACTGGCCATGACGCTGACGATCTGCTCCAGGTCGGAATGCTGGGATTGATCAAAGCAGCACAGCGATTTCGGAACACGGAGGGGGTCCATTTCTCAATGTTTGCAAAGCCTCACATCCGAGGCGCAATCCTGCACTACCTGCGTGATCACGTCGGACTTGTTCGACTTCCGCGTCGTGTCCAGGAGGAGGCTCAAGGCTTGATCCGTCGTACGGAAACGCTGAATTCAGCCGTTAGTTCTGATCAGGAATCGTTGCTTCTGGGTTACAGAAACAAAAATCGCTGGGTTCCTCTGACAGACGAACTGCATGGAGAGGAACCCAACAACCTTGAGTTTGTGCAACAGCATGAACGAGCTTCAGCTGTTCGGCATGCCCTCTCTGGATTGCCAGATCGGGAAAAGGAGGCGGTTCAGCACGTCATCCTCGAGGGGAGAAGTTTGAGACAGGCAGCAAACAGACTCAATACCTCTGCCATGACGGTGCAACGACGCCTGAAGCAGGGCTTACAACGGCTTGCTCCTGCGTTGGCGTCGTATCAACCAGCTGCATGAGAATCACGTTCGATTTGTTGTTCGAGCGTGCTGATTGCTGCATTGATGGCTGACAGCTGGCGTTCCAGACCATCGCGCCAGAACGTGAGCATGGCCATTTTGCGCTTCTGATGATGGTGTTTACGGCTATTGAGATCGCCAGTTTCGGAGCAGCAGAAGGGAGGAAGCATGAAGATGGGATCCAAGAATCTAATCCTGGCGAATTCTTCGTACCGCTGCGTCAGGGTGGTTTTGCTTGGCGCATTGAAAGGCGGCGATTAGGTTTGGAACTTGAAAGGGATTTCAAATCCAGTCGTCCGCAGCGACAGACCCACAGCCGCTCATGACGCGCAGCAGAGTCCCAATTCTGGTCCTGGCTGGAGTCTCGGTTGTTGCCGCCGAGATGGTGATCGCCCCCACAGCGTCGGCCTACGTCGCGCTGATGGCTGGTCAACGTGCGAGAGCTCTCAACGGCAACTTCAATAACGTTCCTGTCCTTCATTCCAATCAGCCGGAAATCGTCACTGGACCAGGAATCCTCGTGAATACCGCTGCAGGATCAGCAATTGCTGCAGAAACCAAGCGCCCCCTTAGAAATCCTGGTTACACCTTCAATGGTGAGTTTGGGGTGCATATGCACCACAAGTACTACCCAGACGACCGCAGCAAACTGGGTGGACGTCGGGCGCGGGGCCTGCTCACCCTGGCTCTGATTGCCAGCAACCCTGGTGGAAGCCCCGTCACCTTGAAATTTGACCGGGGTTCAGTCAAGAACAGCTTTCAGGCTCCCTATCACCCCAACAACCTCATGGGGGTGAAGCCCCTTGGGAAGCGTCCCTGGAACACCGGTCCCGGTGACGCTACGGCTGTTCAGATGCTTCGTAATGAGTTGGATCGTCAGCTCCCATCCAGTGTTGTCATCCCGCCCGGTGGACGGAAAGTTGTGGTGAGCACCGTGCTCCCTGCGCGCGGCATCGCCAATGGATTGTTGCGTGGCCGAAGTGATGGGCCCTTCTCCCTAGCGGTGGTTGCAGCGGAGGAAACCAAGAATGAAGCCGAACTTTTTTCGGTTCTTAATGCTGGACGACTGGCTCCAGGACGGATCTATCTAAACCGAATCCGTGAAATCCAGATGGGGCGTGTGTTTTCAAGAGTGGCTGGGGTGGCTCTTGGCGATGCGTATCGCGCCTCGATCAGTCACGATCTGCAGCAAGGTGCACTGCATGTGCCGTTGACCAGCACTGCACGACACAATTTCGGCACACGTGATGTTCAGGTGAATCAGCTGGCTACACGCATGGTGGATTCAGCGTTGAACAACATCGGGACCTATGGCGTTCGTTACGACGTCACTCTCAACCTTGTCGGCTCTGGTGCGCACCAACTGGTTATGAGTCATCCTGTGGTGTCAGGAAAGAAGACTTTCACCGCTTTTCGAGGTTCGATCAGGATTGAAACTAAGGAGGGCTACCGCGAGGTACATGTTGGACTCCGCTCCGGTGAAAGCCTGGCCTTAACCGATTTGAATCTGGTCCCTGGGCAGACCAATGCCGTCAAAGTGAGTCTGGTCTACCCAGCTGATGCCACCCCTGGACATCTCCTCAGCGTGGTTCCCGTTCAGCAGTTGGCAATGCTGCACCGCAGCAAGGAGCAGCAACGAGAAGCGCGCGAGCGCCTGGATCAACAGAAGGATCGCACGGTGCAACCCAAGACGCCGCCGCCGCCGATCAAGTCCGTTCCTGCATTAACTATCGCTCCGCCCGCTGCGGGCACGTCCACGATGCGGACAACACCACCGCCACCGCTGCTGCCGGTCATTCCCCAGCAGAACCAGGGTTATGACAATGCCATTCGTCGGCAACAAGAGTGGTTACGTCAGTTGCAAGGTCGATAATCTGCTGGCAGCGACGCAGTCCGATTGTCTGGCGAGGGCTCTAAAAAACGTCAGACATCGCTGACTCTGTCGGATGACCTGATCAGCGCGTTGGATGGCCTAAAGCCTGAATACGGTGTCCGTTCCCGTGGAGCGGTCATTGAGCATCTGTTGAGATATCTGCTTGAACCTGAGGAGGATGACAGTGACGAACAGCCTGAATCGGATCCGGTCTCCGTCAATCCCCAGGCAAGTGTCCATGAAGCCAGCAGCCTGGTTCTGATCAAGACGAAAGACAGTCGATCCGCTGAGGCCTCCGATCCTTCCGCATCACTGCCTGCGGGCCCTAGCGCAGACTCAGGAGGGGGGATCGATCTGCCCGGCTTCGTGCGTCGTCGCAGCAAAACGCTCAAACAGACTCTTCAAGCAGGATCATCTGTTAAAGCGTCGGAATCTGATCCGGTGGTTTCGGTGGTGTGTCATCAGGACCTTGTAGAAGCTGAACGTGCAGCCGACGCTCACTGGACTTCGCTCTACGGTCAACAACCCGGCAACACGGTTGTGGAGGCAGCGATCACCTGGCTTTCGCGGGATCTGTGGCCCAGCGTGGAGGCCAGTGAAGGGGAACCCTTCACGTGGACCGGAGCGAATTCGGCTGTTCAGCGACTCTGCTCGGAGTGGGGAATGGATCAGCCCAGTCTCGGTCGCGTGATGGTGGTTGCAGGAACGCTTGAGGATCCGTTTGCCACGAGCACCCTGGCCGAACGGATGCCAACGATGGTTCGACGGTTCGTGAATCGGTTCCGTCGCAGCAAGAAAGTCACCTCGTTTGAGACGCTTGAATCCACCATGACCGTGTTGGGCGCTCTGAAATTGTTAGGGATTTCCACCCAGCCAGGTGCTGAGGTGACCCTGAAATCCATCAAGGATGCATTTAAAACAGCTGCAAAAAATGCTCATCCTGATACTGGTGGTTCTCAGGAATCAATGCGTCGCGTCTCTGAGGCTTACCAATTGCTGAGCGGGGTGTACCGCCAGGGTTAATTCATTGGTCTCAGGCGAGACGCAGGTCAGGTCTCATCTTGCGTCTTGCATTGTTCAGTTGACTTGCATGTTGTTCTGTCCTGATCTTCCGACTTCATCGGCAAGGCTCTCGAAACTCACAAGAGTCTGTTGCTGCTTCAAGTCGCATTGAAACCGGATGAGACCTTAATTAAGTCTTTTTTTGCGTCTCATTCTGGGCGTGTGATTGTTTTGTTCGAATTGCTGTGTGGTGCTGTGGCTTCGCACAATTAACCATGCACTCAGCGCCAAGAGGGCGACACAGGTACAGAGGGTCAGCATCTCGGTGGTATTTTCCACCGGGAAGCCAATCATTTTCTTGAACGCTGAGACGATCAAGGCCACCACAATCACGTTGGTGAGGTTTTGTTTGAGGCTTTCAAGGCTTCCGACGGAAAGAAGATTGCGGTGTTGCTCCAGCTCCCCTTCATGGCGTGGATCAATGTCAGAGATCACGAGTTCGTAAATGCCATAGCCAAAAATCAATAAGACGATGCCGATGACGAAATAATCCACTCCACCAACGATTTGGGCGACGCTTTTCTCGAGGGCGGTCTCATGTGCCTGGGCCGATTTGTGGAAGAGCAATTCATCGAGGGCCTGCAGGATTTCCCGCGCCCCGACGAGGAAACATCCAACACTCCCCATCAGACTGAGCAGAACTGGAACAATGCTGACCAGGCGAAAACGCCAGATCAGCCGTTCGAAGCGTCGCTCAAGGACGCTGTTGCTTGGCATGGAGTGGAATCAGATGTTTCGACCGTAAACCGAGGCATGGGAGATTCTGTCTTGCAAGTCTCGGCTGGCTCCAGGCTTAAGACCTAGAATTAGTCTCATACGAGACACTTGCGCCATTCTCTTTTGTTGTTGGGGGCGATTTGCTGATGCCTCTTGATTGACTGCCTTGATTGGCTCCCAGGCAGAGGCGGATCGATGGAAGATTCTTAGAGAGCTTGGCCTAGTCTTATGACTAGAATTGTTTTCGGTCTTATTTGCGATTTTTTAGAATATTAAATTGGCAATTTTTGATGTTTTTAATTGTGGGAAGCGCGTGTGGGGGGTGGGGGTTCGGCTTCCGTTTTGTCAGCATCAAATCAGTTAAAAAGCAGGATTGCGCTGTCCAGGTCCAGTCCAGAAGCATGGCATTGCAGTTGGACGACAGTCCTGGAAATGATTCTGCCCTTTGCGTACCTGTCTTAAACACAGGTACGCAACTTTATTGAAGCCTTCGATCGCTTTGTCTTGCTAGTCTTATCTGAATCTATTGATGTGTCTCATTTTGGTTCATGCGTGAGGCATCTGGGAAGGATTTCGCGGCTTGGTGTTGATTGAAAGCGGTGAGCCGATGCAGTTCATGATTTCAAGCTCCACAAACGGTGATCGGCTGATTGAGGCGTTGTCGTACAAGAATTTGCAGCAAAGGCATCGGTTCGCGCGGCAAGCAGCCATCGTTCAGAAGTTTTTCTAGCTCCTCTGCTCGTTCCAGAACAGCGAGGAACGCTCGCCTGTGATCCTCTGGCTTCAGGTTGGATACATAAACTTCAGCCCGAGCGTTGTGCATCAATGTGGCGTCTTTTTTGAGGCCTAATCCTTGTCGAAAAAGTTTGGCGCTATACATGCCAAGCCCGGCAAGCATGCCCACCGCATCGGCCAGCAGTTCGTCGAAGAGATTGATGCGCATTTCTCCCACCAGTCGCTGGCATGCAATGTGGGTGAGTTCATGGGCTAGTCGCCATTGTTGCGATTGCTCAATCCATGTCGCCGCATCTGGTTCACCAGGAACCTGGTCTGCAGGGATGGAGCTGTAAGGGGCTCGATGTAGGAGCAGAATCTGGCAGCGACACTTGGAGTCGATTTCTCTTATCAAGCCCCAGTGGGGCAAGCCGCTAATGGCCTGGGAGTGAACCGTTGCTGGCAGATTGACGTCCTCACAACGGAAGGCCAGGCATCGCAGGGCCAACTTGAAATCGTCCTGCTTGTTGAAGCTGAGGACGGGCACCGTCCCCCAGGGTTGACTTGCCAGAAACATGTTGAATCCTCTGGGGTCTGCCAGCAGGGGGGCACATTCCCGATCGGCGGTATTTGGTTGTTTGCCTTGCAAGACAAGCCTCTTGTACCGCTCAGTTCGTCGCGTGTTGCGACCAGGTTGGATCCTGAGTTGAGGCAAATGTTTTTGAAGCTTCGACCAGCGCTGTTGCACCGGTGTTTGCTCCATCCATTTGACCCACCAGGTTTCGCGTCGATCGAGAGGGAGTGGAAGGGATGGCCAGGTTGTGTCTGCCCCCTTAAAACCTTTGCAATAAGAATCGAAGTTTTGATTCGACAAAACGATGTCCCCTGTCGCAGACCGCCCTCTCAGAGTTGTAGATCAGCGTTAGGCCATCCATGGTGCAACGAGCAACCAGAGGAGTGCAGAAGTGCGGTCATAGTCTCTGGCAAGACTCGAAGTAAGACAAAGAGTGAGCCTGCCTGGGTCAATGGATTCAAATTGACTTGCTTTTGCCGATCTGTTTAACGACGGGAAGCAAGGCCCTAGAAGCAATCCGATCAAGGATCTAGCTTGAGACGCTGGATTGGACTCTTTAAGCGTCTCAATTGAGACGTTTGGTCAGGTGGGAGTCTGCATTCCTCGGATTAGGAAATCAAAGTACTGCGATGCCACTTTCACCTGTTGGTCGGAGAGAAGGGCAAGAGCAGCTGTTTTCATCGCCTTCATCGCTTCGACCATCCCAGGCATCGGGACGCCGAGGCTGTTGTACATCTCGCGAGCACCGATCAGACCGATGTCCTGGATCATCTCGGTGCTGCCTGCCAGAACTCCGTAGGTCACCAATCGGAGGTACCAGCTGTAATCGCGGAGGCATTGAGCCCTCTGTCGTTGTCCGTAGGCGTTGCCACCCGGAGCGACGTATTCAGGCTTGCGACTGAACAACTGTTTTGCGGATTCATCGATGATCTTCTTTTCGTTCTCCGTCAGCACCTTCACAACGGAGACACGCATGGCACCCTGATCGAGGAAATCGACCATGGTGCGAAGTTCACCACTGGTGGGATACCGCAGATCATCATCGGCCTGAAGGATGAGATCCCGGACGACACTCATGGAACTGGGCAGGCTTTGACGACTGTAGTGCTCATATGGGGTGGAGCCGCTTTGAGTTGCACCTGCTGTTACGCCATTGCAATGCCGAGACGGCGAATCCATGACCCCGACCACGTCAGCGACCGACGCGGCACCAAGACCAGGCCGGCTGATCGAGGTGGAAGCCGTGGATCTCGATCGAGATGGTCGCGGCTTAGCCCGATGGATGGGTTGGGTGATCGTTGTTCCGGATCTGCTCCCTGGCGAAAAGGCTCAGGTTCAGCTTCAGCAGCGTCAACGTTCGCGCTGGTTGAGCCGTCGCGTTCGTCTGATCAACCCCTCGGATGCCCGTCGCCGGCCGCCTTGCATCCTCGCGGCTGACTGCGGAGGCTGCACACTTCAGCATCTGGACGACCCGTCTCAGGCGCGATGGAAACATGCTTCCCTTGCTGAGACACTGCGCCGTCTCGGCCAGATCTGCACCGATCCGGAGCCCGTTCTCAGCGATCTGCATCGGTCGTTCGGGTACAGGAATCGGGCCCTAATCCCGCTCAATCGCGCAGCTGATGGTCGCCTGCGTCTTGGTTATTTCAAACGCGGAAGCCATCGCATCGTCAACCTGAATCGTTGTCCTGTCCTCGATCCGCGCCTCGATGCGCTGATTCAGCCACTCAAAAACGATTTGCAGGCCACCGGATGGCCCGCTGACCATGACTTGCAGACGGGCACTGGACTGCGGCACTTGGGTCTGCGGTTGGCCCATCATTCCGGTGAGCTGTTGATCACACTGGTTAGCAGCCATGAGGCTCTACCGGGTCTGAAGTCTCTCGCTGACCGATGGATGGCCCGATGGTCGGAGCTCCGCGGCGTGACACTCAACCTGCAGCCCAAACGGAGCAACCTGATTCTCGGGACGGAAACGCGGCTGGTCGCAGGATGCGAGACGGTTGAGGAACGCATTTGCGGTCAACGGCTCCAGCTGGCCACAACAACCTTCTTCCAGGTCAACACACTTCAGGCTGAGGCGATCGTGACCGTCTTGCGCCAGTGGTTTCTGCAGACCATTGGCAGCGGAAGGCTGGTCGATGCTTACTGCGGCGTCGGCACCATCAGTCTTCCCTTGGCTGCGGTTGGGTTTGATGTGTTGGGCATCGAACTGCATGCCTCTTCCGTCGATCAGGCTGTGTCCAATGCTGCGTTGAACGGTTTGGCCCCACGCTGTCGTTTCATCGCGGGAGACGTCGCCGATCAACTGGCGCAGGCGTTGCCAGGCACAGACGCTCTTGTCCTGGATCCGCCTCGGCGTGGACTGGACCAACGCGTCGTGGAGACCATTCTGGGCAGCCCTCCTCCCTTGCTGGCGTATCTCAGTTGCGATCCCGCAACCCAGGCAAGGGACCTCAAGGCCCTGATGGGCCCAGAGGGTGCTTACCGGTTGCATCGCCTTCAGCCGGTGGATTTTTTTCCTCAGACCACCCATCTGGAGTCACTGGCTCTGCTGGAGCGAATTAGCTGCGGAGTTCAGCCTTGAACTGCTTCACAAGCGCCGTCCTAACCTTGTCATGAACAGGTTGGACGTCCTCATCCTTAAGGGTGCTTTCGCCGCGGTAGCGGAGACGAAAGGCCTGACTGACTTTGTTCTCCCCCAGTTGTGCCCCTTCAAAGCGATCCAGCAGATCGACATGCTCGAGCAGTGGTTTACCGGCTTTGCGGATTGCCTGCATCAACAAAGCTGAAGGACAGTTGCGGTCGACGACGACAGCCAGATCCCGTTCACTGGCAGGAACTGTCGCAAAAGGTTTGAACGCTGGGATCCAGCGGTTGCTCCGTGTTGCCGCCTCCAGCAACCGTTGAAAATCGAGCTCAAACAGATAGGTGGCTTCGGGGAGATCTCGCTGTTCGGCAATGGAGGGGTGCAACTGACCGAAACAGCCGAGAGGACGGCCTTCGAGCACAAGGGTTGCAGCCCTGCCTGGGTGCAGCCGCTCATCATCATTGAGGACACGATCGCTGATCTCCAGATGCAGTCCTTGCATCACTTGGGTCAGGCAGCCACGGGCGTCGTAATAGGTTGGCAGCGCTGGTTTTCCACTGCTCGTCCAACGCTCCAGTCGACGTTCGGCGCAGATCATTCCCGACAGAACGGCATGCTGCGTTACGGCTGAAGATGTCCCCGCGTAGGTCTGGCCAATTTCAAAAATCCAGCAGCCGGGGCGTGAAGCCTGAATATTGCGGGCACATATCTGGAGGTGTTCCTCCCAGAGATTGGTTCGGAGGTGGCTGGTTTCCGCGAGAAGTGGATTGCTGATCGCTATGCGATCCGGATCCTGATCTGAAGCGCCGACAAGGGAGAGCGTTGTGACTTCCTGCAGGCCGCTGGCGCAGAGAAGGCGTCTGAGTTGCCGTTCAGCCTGCTGTTTGGCGGTCAGGGCGCCTGGCTCAAGTGGAGCGGGCAGATGAGCGCCGAACTGATCAAAGCCAGTCAGTCGCGCTACCTCCTCAATCAGGTCAACCTCCCGATGAAGATCCTGGCGCCTGGAGGGTGGTGGCACCACCTGCCAACCTTCATCACATGGAGTGAGCTGGCAGCCCAACGCTGTCAGGGATTGTTCGATGGCCTGGTCGTTGAGTGTCTCTGGTCCCTGCTCGGTGGCGAGCGGCCCGAGCAGTCGCTGAAGCGCGTTCCGGCGAAGCCTGACAGGTGCGAGATCCGTCGGCACGTCTCCACAGACCCAACGTCCCTGTTCCGACCCCTCAAATTCATCGCAGAGCAAGCCGGAAGCCCGCGCTGAGCAGGGAAGGGTGAGATCCACCGGAAGTCCTTTCTCGAAACGGGCACTTGCATCTGTGCGAAGACCCACGGCCCGGGCGGTGTTGCGAACGGAAGCGGGGCTGAACATCGCCGCCTCAAGCCAGATTCGTCGAGTGGATGCAGTAACGGAGCTGGCCAGACTTCCCATCACCCCTGCCAAGGCGATCGGGAGGTCATGGCAGGTGACGAGCTGGCAGCGGTTGGTCAGCTTGAGTTCACGGCCGTCAAGCCCGGTGAAGGCTTCCCCATCACGGGCCAGCCGGACTCCGAAATCATCGGCAGACACTGATTCCCCCGTCAATGATTCGAGGGCATCGGCATCGAAGGCGTGTAGGGGCTGCCCTTGCTCGAGCATCACCAGATTGGTGATGTCCACAACAGCATTGACACTGTTAACTCCTGCTCGCTCCAGGGTTTGTCTGGTTGCTGGCGGTGAAGGCCTGGATCCGTCAACGCCTTCAATCAAGGTCAGGCTGTAGAGGCCGCCCTTTCGAATGGTTCTCGCACTCTCCTGATCACAGTTGAGTCCGTCGTGCGAGGGCCTCATGTTTAGCTCAGGCAGGGTGAGCGTTCCCCCCGTTAAGGCGGCGACCTCCCGAGCGATTCCGACCATCGACAGGCCGTCGGGCCGGTTGGCGGTGATGGCCAGTTCCAACACCGCATCGTCCAGTCCCAGCATGGCTGCGACAGGCGTCCCAAGCTCCGGCATGGTCTCGGTCATCGTGTTGAGTTCGGCGATGCCTTCGGAATCGTTGGCGAGGCCGAGTTCGGACAAGGAACAGATCATTCCTTCGCTGGCCACGCCCCGGAGAGCGCCGGCCTTGATGGTGAGTCCGACAGCCGAAAGAACAGCGCCCACCGTTGCCACTGGGACATGCAGGCCGCTTCTGACGTTGGGGGCACCGCAGACGATCTGGAGCGGTGTTCCATCTCCAACATCCACCTTGCAGACGCTCAGCTTGTCCGCATCCGGATGTTTGTTTCTCTCCTGGACATATCCCACAACCACCCCCTGGGCCCGGCTGTTCAGATCGTCGACCTCCTCAACCTCGAAGCCCGCCATGGACAGCTGGTCGGCAAGCGTGTCCACATCGCTATCCAGCTGCACCAGTCGCTTCAGCCAGGAGAGGGACACCCGCATGGGTTGGTCGCGTTAAAAACAGGAGATCTTACGAACATCCATCGCACCCAAGTGCGTTTGCGGGAGCATTCTGCTCCAGAAGGTAAGATTGTTGTTTGTCAATTCGCTTCGCAACTGCGGCGCTACGTCCTTCATGGCTAAGAACAAGGGCGTCCGGATCGTTGTCACACTTGAGTGCACCGAATGCCGGTCCGTTCCCGCTTCCGAAAAACGCTCTCCCGGTGTGTCTCGTTACACCACTGAGAAGAACCGTCGGAACACCACTGAAAGGTTGGAACTGATGAAGTTCTGCCCACAGCTCAACAAGATGACTCTTCACAAAGAAATCAAGTGAGCTGTCACTGAATTCAGCCGACCAACCCTTTCTAAGCATTATGTCCAGCTCCTTTTTCAAGAAGCGCCTTTCTCCAATCAAGCCCGGGGATCCCATCGATTACAAGGATGTCGATCTTCTCAAGAAGTTCATTACCGAACGCGGCAAGATTCTTCCCCGTCGCCTGACTGGTCTCACCGCCAAACAACAGCGGGATCTCACCAACGCCGTGAAACGTGCTCGCATCGTTGCACTGCTTCCCTTTGTGAACCCCGAAGGCTGATCGGAACTTCTCAGAAACCTGGTTTCAACCCCCAGGATGTCGTAGGTGTTGTTCTGAAGGGACAGCCAGTCCTTGGCAAAGTCAAATCCGTCAAGGGCAACCGGGTTGTCGTCGGTTTTGCCGGCTCCCGTCAGGACCAGGATGTTCCTGCAAGGGAGCTTTACCATTTTGCAGCGCTGAGTGATGACACCAAAGGCGATGTCTTGCCTGCGGTGGATGTGCTTCAGGCCTACGCATTACCCGAACGTGATCTGGCAGCTGCCTGGTGGCTTTTCGCCTCAGACCTGAAGGCCTCTGCAACCCCAGATGAAAGTCCTGTCCTCTCTGTGGAGGATCTTGCTGAGCTCCTGCTCGATCAGGTTGGTTTGGTCGAGCTTGCGGCGCTATGGCGTTGGCTGCATGGGGAGCAGCAATGGTTCCGCTTGCGTCGTGACAAAACAGTTCAGCCTCGCAATCGCAACGACATTCGCCGTGATCGACAGAAGCAGCGGCACGCTCAACTGGCCAAGCAGGCAGCTCAGCACCAGCTTGACCTTCTTGCTAACGAAGGCCCGATCAGTGTCGATCGCTTGGCACAGCTGACGCCCCGGTGGCGGCAGACCCTGGAGCAGTGTCTTGATCTGGCGTGTCTTGACGATGCCAGCATTCGAGCCGATACGGAGATTCAGGACGATCTCAAGGCACTGGGGATTCGTCCGGAGCGTGGTGCTCTGCGTCAGTGGCTGATCAAGCGAGCTTTGTTGGACCCCCATCAACCCGCCGGGTTGCGAGGCAGCGTCTGGTCCGCAGGCTTTTCAGACGACCTCTGTGCTGAAGCAGACCGGTTGATTGAACACTCATTGCAGCTCTGCGACGGCGATGGGCTGCGCTTGGATCTGACTGGTCACAGCGTCTATACCGTCGATGACGCCGATACCAGGGAAATCGACGATGGCCTGTCGCTGGAAGTCGCCAACGATGGCCTCTGGATCTGGATTCACATCGCTGACCCTGCGCGGTTGATCGCCCCAGGCAGCCCGCTGGATGTCGAAGCCAGACGACGTGCCACAAGCCTTTACCTGGCTGATGGAACCCAACCGATGCTGCCGATGGCGCTCGCTGCGGGTGTGCTCAGCCTTCGGGCAGGTCACCGATGCGCTGCCCTGAGTGTTGCTGTTCGCCTCGATGATCACGGCGCCATCGCGGACCAGCGCCTGGAACGCACCTGGATCAAGCCTCGCTACGGACTGACCTACGAGGATGCCGACGACTTGATCGAGCTTGCCCCGCCGGGGGATGACGCGCTCTCTCGTCTGGCGTCCTTGCTTCAACATCGACAACGCTGGCGGGAATCCCAGGGGGCGTTGCTTTTTGATCGTTCTGAAGGACGCCTTCGGCGCAAGGACGACCAGCTGGACATTCAGATCATCGACCCGTGTCCGTCCCGCCTGATGGTGAGTGAGGCGATGTTGTTGATGGGGGCTGCTGTTGCTGAATTCGGCCGTGATTCCGATCTGCCGCTCCCCTTTCGGAGCCAGGCGCCGGCAGAACTTCCTTCAGCGGAGGAACTGCAGCGGATTCCTGAAGGACCAGCTCGGGACACCGCGGTTAAACGCTGTCTGAGTCGCGGTGTGCAGGGCACCACCCCCATGGCCCACTTCAGTCTTGGTCTCTCTGCTTATGTGCAGGCCACCTCACCAATTCGCCGCTATGCCGATCTGCTTGTGCACAGACAACTGATTGCCTGTTTGGACGAGACGCCAGCCATGACGGAAAGTCAACTGAGTGAATGCATCAGCGATCTCGAGAATCCTTTGCGGCAATCGATTCAGATCAGTCGCGAAGATCAACGCCATTGGCAACGAATCTGGTTTTCTGAGCGCATGGACCAGCTCTGGTCGACGCAGTTTCTGCGTTGGTTACGCCCTCAGGATCGTCTTGCCCTCGTTCACGTGGATGCCATGGCGATGGCCCTTGTCGGGATTCTCGAAGGGGCTGATCCGATTGCCGGCGACGCCTTGACCCTGCGTGTCATCGCCGATGGGGATGAGTCAGAGCAATTGCGCTTGATTGTCAGCTGAGAATCCGAAGCACCCGCAGCCACGGTCCCCAGGGATTGTGAGCAGCCAGGAGAGTGAGGGCTTGGCCGTCTCGGGTGTCCTGGAGTAAAGCCTGGACTCCCGGTTCGAGCGTGATCAAGGGGAGTGAAGCTTTCGTTGTATCGAGTGTCCAACTGCCCTCGGCAGTTGTGCGTAGCCTTCCCTTCACTGTCTCTGCGCGCGGCGCAGATGGCCCCTGATCTGGTGCTGGGAGCCTCAGTCCGGCCGCCAGTTCATGACTAATTTCCCCTTCATCCGTCAGCCCTCCTGGATCTCTGCAGGCCCGCAGTTGAGCGTCTCGCCAATCGGCATGCCAGGTGGGCCAGCTCCAAATCGGCATCACGGCGGCGGGCGCCTGCGGCTCCTGAATCAACGCCTCCTGAAGTGGTCGGATCGGCAGATCTGAAACCGCCATGCGCTGATCCACTGCCATGGCAGCAGCCAATCCAGCAGCTTGGCCGATGTTCATGATCAATGGTTGCAGCCGCGTTGCGCCATTGGCCATGTGGCTGACGCTGAAGGCTTTGTCGGCGATCAGAAGGTTGGCGGTGGATGGGCTGATCAGCGCCTTGTAGGGAATGCAAAAGGGGGTGCCGGTCCAACGCCCTCCCCAGCGGCAGCTTTTCGGTGCAAGGGGCCAGTCATCGCCTGGGTAGTGATGGTCATTGACGTAGGTGCCCACAGCGATGCTTGTGCACAGTCCACCTGCATCCAGGGGCAGGGGGCCACGTTTTGCCTGAGGGTGCAGCGGCAGGATGTCGCGTTCCGACACCACCTCCAGCCCTTTCAGTCGCCGGCCCTCACGCCAGTAGGGCATCAAGGCGAGTTCAGGATTCTTGCCTGGGAAGCCCTGGCCTGGCTGCAGCCAACCGCCACTGCAACTCTGCAAGGTGTTCAGAAAAGAGTTGCTGTGGGCTTGCATTTCGGCGTCAAGCTCAGCCCTGCGGTCGGGTTCGGCTGCGATGCAACGCTCCAAACCTTGGTGCCAGTCATTGCCATCGATCGGCCAGTTCAGCATCACCAGACCACCGGGAAGGCGGCCGTAGGTGAGCATGCGTTCCAGACCGAATCCATCGAAGCAGTGTTCGAAGGGACCTTGAGGCGGGTGCAGAGGGTGCTCCGGTGCGTGTCCTTGACTGCATTGGCCCATCACAACCCAGGTTGGAGATTGAATCGGTTGGGCCTTGAAGAAAGGGTCCCGCTCCAGCCGGTGCTGCGATGGAGCGCTGGGTTCGTCCCAGACCTCCTGAGCTTCCCAGCCAAAACGAAAGGGAACCTCCGCCAGAGCCATCAGGTCGCCGAGGTCGCTGCCATCGATCAGCACATCAGCCCTCAGTTGGGTTGTGACCCCGTCGCGGCAAACGACCACTGCCTCGATGCGATCTTGGCTTCGCACCACGTCCAGCAGCTGGGTGCTGTTCCACCAACAGAGCTTCGTCTCACGATCCACCCAGTCCTGGAGGACCGCTTCCGCCTGATCGGGTCTGAAACCAAAACAGCTCACCCAGTTCTGGTCAAGGCCTTCGGGAACACGTCGATCCAGCTCCCTGAGCAAGGCCCCCCAAAGACCGCTTTGCCAGCAGCTGAGTTCATGTCCATCAGGAGCGCTGACACCTGCGGCACTGAGCATTCCCCCTAGCCAGATCCCTGGCGTGAGCAGCAGGGTCGCTGCCCCCGATCTGGCGGACTGGAGCGCTGCGGCGATGCCTCCGGATCCACCTCCCCAGACGATGACATCCCATGGCATGAGCCGATCCTTTCCTGACGACCGAGTGGAAATCCTGAAGGTTTCTCTGTTCTGCCGGCCTGATTCTTGACGTGTAAAGAGACAGCCAACGGTTGGGAAGAAAGTTGGTCGTTAGGATCCGGCGTCGCGCGGAGCTGTGGAGAGACCACATTCAGGATGACCTACACACTCACAACTCCGCTGTATTACGTCAATGCCAGTCCACATCTGGGAAGTACGTACACAACAATCGCCTGTGATGCGTTAGCGCGATTTCAGCGGCTGGAAAGCCAGCAGGTGGTCTTCATCACAGGTGTTGATGAGCATGGCCAAAAGATTCAGCGCACAGCGGAAGACCAGGGGGTCGGTCCCCAGGAACACTGTGATCGGATCAGTGCCACTTACCAGGACCTCTGGAGCCGCTGGCAAATCAGTCAGGACCGGTTTGTGCGCACAACGAACCCACGTCATCTGGAACTGGTCCAACAGTTTTACGGCCGCGTTCAGGCCTCCGGAGATGTGATCAAGGGACGGCAGACCGGTTGGTACTGCGTTGGTTGTGAGGAGTACAAAGACGATGCGGCAGATGCTGTCGAGCCGAACTGTCCGATCCATCAACGCCCACTGGAGTGGCGAGATGAGGAGAACCTGTTTTTCCGGCTGTCTCGTTATCAAAAGCAGATTGAGGAGCTCGTTGCCCGAGACGATTTCATCGCTCCGCCAAGCCGTCGCCAGGAAGTGCGCAATTTCGTTGCCCAGGGGCTGCGTGATTTCTCCATTTCAAGAGCGAATGTGACCTGGGGGCTTCCAGTGCCTGATCAGCCCGGTCATACGTTCTACGTCTGGTTTGATGCGTTGCTTGGTTACCTCAGTGCTCTCCTCGACGATGGGGGAACCGTGGATTTGGATCGACTCGTGCAGGCGGGCTGGCCGGCTTCGGTCCACGTGATCGGAAAAGACATCCTGCGATTTCATGCGGTGTACTGGCCAGCGATGTTGCTCTCAGCAGGATTGCCATTGCCGGAGAGGGTTTTCGGTCATGGCTTCCTGACCCGTGAGGGGCAGAAGATGGGCAAATCTCTTGGAAACGTGCTGGATCCACAAACGCTGTTGCAACGTTGTGGTCCCGATGCCGTTCGTTGGTACCTGCTTCGTGACATCCAGTTCGGCGATGACGGTGATTTTCAGCAGCAGCGTTTTGTAGATCTTGTGAACAATGATCTTGCCAACACGATCGGAAACCTTCTCAATCGCACGTCGTCGATGGCGAGAAAGTGGTTCGACGATGCTGTGCCCCCCTGCAGCGATGCTGCTCTCAATGGACATCCTCTCGCTGTGAGGGCTGATGACACCATCCAGCTTGTTCGCGATCGCCTCAATCAGCTTGCCTTCAAACCCGCGGCTGAGGCGATTCTGCAACTGGCGATCGCGGCCAATGGCCATCTGAATGAAACGGCACCTTGGAGTCGCATGAAACAACCCGGCCAGGAATTGGAGGTTGCCGATGATCTTTATGTCGTCCTGGAGTCGGCTCGCGTCGTGGGTGTTCTCCTGGCTCCACTTCTTCCCGATCTGAGTGGCCGAATTCTTTCGCAGCTCGGCTTTCAATCCAGCTCAGGCCCCTGGAGCGATCAGCTTGTCTGGGGAGTGCTCCAATCCGGTTCCGCTCTGCCAAAACCCAGCCCCGTAATGCAGCGTCTCGAGCTGGAGGAACCACTCTGAGATTCATGCTGTCTCCCTCCCCACGTCTGGCTCTGTTCTGCATTGCACTTGCACTTGCACTGACAGCCTGCCGCGATGGTCCACCTCAGCCCGTTGAGGCCCCCCGACCGTTTGTGCTGCGCGCCCTTGATCTCAATCAGCGTCATCCAGATGGAACGAAGGACTGGGATCTGAAAAGTCCAGAGGCCCGTTACGACTTGAACAGCCGCACGGTCCGCGCCCGGCAACCGAGTGGCGTGTTGTATCGCGACAACAAACCTGCTTATCGGATTCGTGCTGATCTGGCGGTTGTTCTCGATGACGGAGCCCTCGTTGTTCTCGAGGGTGGGGTGCGCCTGCAACAACTAAACCAGCGCAAGGTTTTGATCACTGGCGACCGTCTTGTCTGGACCCCATCAAATTCAAAGATGGTGATTGATCAGCGCCCGGGAGCCGTTGATCGCGATTCAAGCCTGATGGTGAACCACCTCACCTTCCATCAGGACAAGGACAAACTCGTTTTTCGTGGCCCAACCCAACTGAAACGGTGGTTGAAAGAACGAAAGCCAGATCTCCCTCCGCAAACTGTCGTTCGCAGTGGCGACGGCTCCTGGAATCTCGAGGATGGAACGCTTGTGGCCTCTGGGCCGGTCCAGGCTGACCAGGATGATGGTCAGGTCGTGACGGCCTCCAGGATTGCCGGCAATACTCGTAATGGCTACATCGATCTGTTTGCTCCTGTGCGGATGACCCTGAGCGAGGGGAAGGGTCAAATTTCAGCCGGAACAACACGATGGAATTACGTGAAGCAGCAACTCAAATCCGATTCGCCCTTTGAAGCTGCGTTGAAGAAGGGTCGGGCGACTGGAACCGGCTTCGTCGTGAATCAGTTGAACAGCAACGTGATTGTTCCTGAGGACTGTTTCATTGAGCAGCCCGGCGAACAGCTGAAGGCCCGACGATGCAGCTGGAACTGGAGCAACGAGCAGGTTATTGCCGATGGTGATGTAACTCTTCGCCGCGATGCTTTGAATCAAACAACCCAAGCTGGTCGGTTGGAGGGTCGGATCGGAGAGAACGGAGCACTCAGTTTTGGAACACCCGGCCAACGAGTGCAGTCAAGAATCAAGCTGGAGGAGAATTCAACCGGGGAGAAGCGGGATCAGCCTCGAGTGTCGTTCTGAGACGTTCGCTCCATCCCTGAAGCCAAAGCTCATCGGATCGACTGAAGCATCGTTCGGACCAGCCGCCGATGATCACGAGTCCCATCGATCCTGCCGGACAGACGATGACTGAAGGGAGATCCGGTAGGACTGGATCAAATTCCACTCGACCAGGGAAAAGTCCTGTATTGACTAATGAAATGAGCTTCTGCTGATCCAGAACTCGGCGACTGATCGGTCCTGGTTTGAACTCGCCTGTGCCGAGCAGACCTCGGCGGAGCACAATCTGGCCTTTCCATTGGACAAGAACCGTCGCTGCCGGTGTCGCCGTGAGAAGCATGTGGCTGCCCCAGGCCAGTTCCTGACGCTGGAGTGCGTCCAGATTCTCAGCCAGCTGCAGACCTTGCTCCCCTTTCAACTCCCGCCGTTCAGCACTACGAGGGTTGGCACGTGTCCAAAGGACAGACACCAACATCAGTCCAACTGCGGCTAGTCCGCTGAGCACTTCAGCCCGTTGCAGTTCAGGACTGATCGCCGAGGCCAAGGCGGCGTTCAGGATCGTGAGCACCAGGATCAACAGGGCAACGCCGAGTACAACGCGGGCAGGTCCTGGCATCAGATTTGATGGCTGTCAGATCGGACACATCCTGCTCAAATGTGAAAAAGAGGGGGTTGATCATGGATCGGAAGGAAGCTTTTGCGGCCGTTGCATTGGCTGCTGTGGCTTGTGATGGCACGTTGGGGCGCGATGAAGCCCATGCGCTTCGCCGTCAGCTGGAGTTTCGTTCGCTGTACAGCGCGTCAAGCGAGGCGGACATGGGAGATCTCTTCGATTTGCTTCTGCGCCGTCTACGTGAACACGGTGTGGATGGGTTGGTGAGTGAAGCTCTGCCTGTATTGACAGGGATTCAGAAGGAATCCGCATTGGCAGTTGCAGCCCAACTGGTCCACGCCGATCGAAAAGTGATGGCTGCTGAAGCGGAGTTTCTCCAGAAGCTGGCCAACCAACTTGATCTTGCCGATGGTCAGGCCCAGGCCATTCTTCGAGCAATCGAGGCTTTGAATCGCGACAGCCTGGACGAGTGAAGGCAAACTGGGGCTCATGTTCTGTGGATTAGCTCTCGATGTTCCTGAACCGCTTCAAACCGATCCTGCTGTCTCTGGTAGCTCTTGGGCTTGCACTGGGTTTGGGTGTTCAGGCTGCCATGGCGATCGCACCGGCCGACTTCTCTGCCCAACGCCCTGAAAATCGCATCGTTGACGAGGCTGACGTTCTGAGTCGCTCCAGTCGTGCGGAACTTGAACGGCGCCTTGAGGACTTCGGTGCTTACCGCCTCGATGCACGATTGGTGACGTTGAGACGGCTTGATTACGGGTTCACGTTGGATGGATTCGGTCGTGATCTGATCGATCAGTGGACTGTTGATGGTGATCCAAGCAACCCTCTGCTGCTTTTGCTGATTGAAACTCAGAACAAACGTGCCGTTGTTGTGGCCGATCCGACGTTGAAGACACAGCTGCCCGATTCGCTTCTGTCCAGCACAGGTCGCACAACGATGGCCATCCCGTTGCGTGAGGGTGAACGGTTTCGTCAGTCCTCCCTCGATGGTCTCAATCGCCTCTCAACCGTGCTGAACGGTGGTGAAGATCCAGGCCCTCCAGAAGACATGGTGCGGCCAACGATCCCCACCAATATTCCGACACAGGAGGAAACCCAGAGCAGTAATGCCACCACATGGATCATCGTTTTGCTCGTGTTGGGAACCATCATTCCGATGGCCACCTGGTGGGTGTTCTCCCGCTGATTGAGCCCACGCCATGAGTCGTCGCAACTGGATTGGATTTTTCGCGGACAGCCAGGCGTTCGACCTCACCAATGAACTGGAACGGGGATATGAAGCGGCGTTGTTGATTCAGAGCCTCGAACTTGAGTTTTACGACGATCGACCGATTCGTCCGGATCTTGAACTCACTGTGCCCCGCTCGGTTCAAGCCACAATCCTCAGGAGGTTTCGAACGGCACTGAAGATCTGCAGATCAGTCAGTGTGATTGTGGAGCCCAATCGCGGCCAACTCGACCCGCAAGAGTTGCGTCAGCTTCAGTTGATTGAAGCTGTGGTCCAGCGTTATTCCCCTGAGCGCATAGCCAATAGCCCAAAGCTCAGTCGGCCTCCTAACCCATTACCCCGTTCCTTGTTGGGGTTGTTCGATTCCGTTCGCAGTCAACTGGACCCAACCTCGGAAGAGACTTTGGTGGCTGGGTTCAGAAGACGTAGGGATTCCACTTTGGTGTCTCTGCGAATCCTGCTTCTACTTATTCTGATCCCTCTTCTTGTTCAACAGATTTCCCATACATATGTCTTTTCACCACTTGTGAATCGACTTTCCCCTGAGCTCACATTTCTGAGTTATCCGCAACCAAACCTTCAGGACAAAGCTGTTCAAAAACTTAGTTTATACAAGCAAGAAATTGAATTTGAGGCCCTCTTGCAGGGAAGCGCACCTCCGACGCAGGAGGAGTTGCGTTCCAAATTAAGCGTCAAGGCGGAAGAGTTAAAGAAGACATCAGAAGATGAGAGCTTGCATGCCGTTAAGAATGTGCTTTCGGACCTTGCAGCATTTTTTGCCTTTGTCTTTGTTTGCCTATTCAGTCGAGATGATTTAAGGGTCCTGCGTGGCTTTATTGACGAAGCTGTTTATGGATTGAGTGATTCGGCTAAGGCATTCGCAATTATTTTATTTACCGATATCTTTGTTGGATACCATAGTCCGGAAGGTTGGACTGTTTTATTGGAGGGAATTGCGCATCACATTGGTATACCAGCACAGCAGGGTTTCATCATGCTGTTTATCGCCACATTTCCTGTGATTCTGGCAACAATATTCAAATACTGGATTTTCCGCTACCTCAATCGTGTGTCGCCTTCTTCGGTGGCCACTCTCAAGGGGATGAATGGCGGAGGTTGATCACAAACCTCTCTGCGGTTCACTCGTACTCGTGAGTGGGCCGAGCCGCAGTGGGAAAAGCCGATGGGCTGAACATCTTGTTCATGGGGATCCCTACGTGACCTATGTCGCCACATTGCCCAACAGGCCTGATGATGTGTCTTGGCAGGAACGGATTGACCAACACCGCCGCCGCCGTCCAGAGCATTGGTGTCTCCTGGAGGCTGATCAAAACCTGACCTCCGCACTGACCAGCATTGAGCGGAAACACTCCGTTCTCCTGGATGCTGTTGGGGGGTTTGTGGCCTCCTGCCTGGATCAACCAACGGGTCAATGGCTCGACACCGCTGACACGTTCATTCACCAACTCCAGGCAATGCCTCAAACCCGTGTGCTGGTGGCTGAGGAGACGGGTTGGGGGGTCGTGCCTGCCACGGCTCTGGGAGGCCTGTTCCGTGATCGTCTTGGTGAACTCACGCAACGCATTCAGTCCATCGCCGATGACAGCTGGCTGGTTGTGCAAGGTCGTGCAATCAATCTTCGGGATCTCGGTCACGCCGTGCCATGAGCTTGCCTTGTCCTGAATCCCCTCTGAGGGTGGCGCTCTATGAGCCGAGGATTCCTCCCAATACGGGCAACATTGCAAGAACCTGCGCTGCTTTTCAGGTTCCACTCGCACTTGTTGAACCCCTCGGTTTCAGCATCGATGATCGTCACTTGCGTCGCGCTGGTCTTGATTACTGGCCTCATGTTCAGCTCTCGACCCATAGCGATTTCAGTGATCTGTGTGGGCAGCTGCCCGCCAGAAGCAGGATCATTGGCTGCAGCCGGTATGGAGGCATAGCGCTTCCCAGCTTTGATTTCCAAGCAGGGGATGTCCTCCTGTTCGGGCGTGAAGACACCGGATTACCAGATCCAGTCCGTGAACGTTGCTCGGAACTGCTCACGATTCCGATGCCGGGGGCTGCAAATGCTGACGGACAGGGAGGGGTCAGAAGCCTCAATCTCTCTGTTGCCTGCGCCATTGCGGTCTTCTCGGCTGGGTCTCGCCTTGGGATGTGGTGATCCCTTGACTGCCCCAGCTCGGCTTGCACCTGAGTGTTCTTGTCGTTACTTTTTGCCCGACTGAATTTGTTGGACTCATTCAGTTCGCACGTCGTGGTCTTTGTATGCAGCCTTCGCTGACCCTGGTTACTGCAGCCACTCCTCTTTTGGTGCTTTCCCTCTGGAGTGCTCTGCCAGGCCAGGCTGATCATCGTCGGCTTCAGATCGCCCAACTTCCTCCGCTTCCAGAGCTTTCCTCACTCCCTGCCACTAATCCTGAACCTGTCTGGATCAAAGCCAGCGATCGTGTCGCCCTCGCTTCAATCGCACGGCGGCTTGAGTTGCCTGTATCTGATCTTGCTGCGACGAATAAAACAAGTGAGGGACGAGTCTTCAAGCGTGGTGAGTGGATCCAGTTGCTTGTTTCCGACCAGCAGATCGATCTGAATATCGCTGGTTTGGATGCCTCATCACTCCGGGATACAGCGCCTGTCGCACCCTTGCCCCCGCTCGAAGACAACGCCGAATTTCAAGCACAGGACACCCTTCATTCCTTTTTGAAGCGACACGGCATCACCGGTACTGAGCTTCGTGCTTTCAATCCAGGTCTTGATCTCGCGACCATGACGGCTGGACGGGAAGTCCGCATCACAAAGGCGTCCTCCACTCAGAAACTTCTTGCGATCCGCCCTTCCTTCAGTGGCGGTGCCAGCTGGCCCGACACGCTTCAGTTCCCGGGTGCTCCTCAATTGGATCGTCTCACTGACACCTATGTGTGGCCAACCAAAGGTGTGTTCACGTCTGGCTATGGCTGGCGATGGGGTCGCATGCATAAGGGAATCGACATCGCCAACAACACAGGTACTCCGATCCATGCTGCGAGGGATGGAATCGTGAGTTATGCCGGCTGGAGCAGTGGTTATGGTTATTTGGTTGAAATCGCCCACCTCGATGGTGAATCAACTCGTTACGCCCACAACAGTCGACTGCTTGTCAAGAAAGGCCAGCCGATTGCGCAAGGCACTCGTATTTCTCTAATGGGCAGTACTGGACGCAGTACTGGACCACACCTTCATTTTGAGATTCGTCGTTCCGGTGGTGCAGCCGTCAATCCTCTCAGCAAATTGCCTGCCCGAAAAGTCTGAACCCTGGTCGAGCGATCGTCTAAAATTTCGTGGTCTTAAGGCTCGGTAGCTCAGCTGGTTAGAGCGTGGGATTCATAACCCCAAGGTCGGGAGTTCAAGTCTCCCCCGAGCCATTTTTTAATCTGGATGTACAGGTGTCTTCAACACACCGATGACTTTATTTAGCGCATTTCAATGGCATCAAGGCGCTCTCTAAATGTTCTTGGACTCTCCTTGACGGATTCGGTCTGAGTTCTGGTTGTCTGCTCAATCCGCATTGCAGTGACTGGAGGGTTGATCTGTCGTGGACTGCTAATCCGTGCAGGCCTGCCGGAGCCCGATACTCGAAGTTTTCCAGTCTGAGAATCACGATCTAGAGGCTTTTTGCGGAGATCACCTTTCAGCTGATTCAGGAGCCTGAAGTGACCTGTTGTACTGAACTTTCGCAGCAATGTGGGTTCCCAGTTCATTGTTGTCTTTGGCTGTGGCCAGTTTATGGGGTCGGCTGGTTGAGTATGTGATAAATTGAATTACTCAACTGGAAGTCGGTCCGACTACGTATAAGTCGCGCTCTGATTTCGGTTGATCACTACCGCTTCCTGAACATGCCTGAAAACGGTTGCCTGCGTGTGGGCCAGATGGCTCCCGATTTCACAGCCACTGCCGTGGTCGATCAGGAGTTCAAGGAGATCAGTCTGTCCCAATATCGGGGCAAGTACGTCGTCCTGTTCTTCTATCCGCTGGATTTTACTTTCGTATGCCCAACTGAGATCACTGCATTCAGTGATCGGATGTCAGATTTTTCCAGCAAGAACACCGAAGTTCTGGCGGTGTCCGTTGACAGCAAGTACAGCCACCTCGCCTGGATCCAGACGCCTCGCAATCAGGGCGGCATCGGTGACATCGATTATCCCCTCGTCTCTGACCTGAAGAAGGAGATCTGTGCTGCTTACAACGTCCTGAATGAGGATGGTGAAGCAGATCGTGGATTGTTCATCATCAATCCCCAGGGCATGGTGATGCATATGACGGTCAACAAGGCTCCTGTGGGACGCAACGTTGATGAGACCCTGCGCATTCTTCAGGCTTATCAATATGTTGAGTCGAACCCTGACGAAGTTTGCCCAGCTAACTGGACCCCTGGTGATAAGACCATGAAGGAAGACCCCGTTGGTAGCAAGGAATATTTCTCAGCTATTGGCTAGATCTCTTTAGGAATTAATCCATTTAAGCCCTCGTCCGACGCTTCCGTCGACGAGGGCTTTTTTAATAAATTGGCGATAGCCTCACGTAATGTTGTCCCCATCGTGATATCTCGTCCGTCACTGACAACGATGCGAGCCAGTGAAGGCAAACCGCCTTTTTCTGCCGTCAGATAGACAGGTTCGACATAGAGAAGACTGCGACCAACAGGAACAACCAAAAGGTTCCCTTGAAGAACTTCTGATCCTGCACGATCCCATAAACCAAACAATCGACTGATCTCAGGTTCTTGATTAATCAGGGCCTGAACCTGTTCTGGTCCGAGAATGGCTGTATCCCGTGGAAATTCAATCAGCAGAAGTTCTCCGTAATGATCGCCATCATTACGAGCTGCAAGCCAAGCATTCAGATTGGGTCGTGCCAGTGGTGTTAAAGGTTGAAGCAGTAAAAACTCAGAATCCTCACGACCTTCAACTTGTGCTGTGATGTGATACGGCTTAACAGGAACACGTTCACGTCCATACGTTTCTATTGGAACCTGCCACACATCATCACCACTGTAAAATTTTCTAGGCTCAGTAACGTGATACCTTTGCAATTGGTTGACTTGAACGTTGAAAAGATCCACTGGCACTCTTAAGTGTTCTCGCAAAGCAAACGGCATTGCATCAATTGGCTCAAACATTTGAGGAAAGACTTTGGCCCAGCCTTGAATTAGTGGATCATCGGGTTCACTGATATAGAAGTGTACGCTTCCGTTGTATGCATCCACTACGATTTTGACTGCATTCCGCAGATAACGCTCTGACTCACCCTCCTCAACAACCGAGCTATAGGGGTAAGATGTTGAATTTGTGTAGCCTTCAACAATCCAAAATTGGCTTTGAGATGGTTCATATCCACGAACATCATCGTTCATTGGCACTGAAACAAGATACGGATCACCTCTAAGATCAAGAAAAGGTGCCAAAGCATGTACTCTCTGCCTCACCTCACGACGCATTAACAATTTGGTTTCTGCTTTGATCGCTGGTGTGGTTAACAACCTCGGCTCAAACAGATAGGTCGCGGCAGCTAGCCTCTGCCAGATCGAACCCACTGGAATTCCCCCTGATCCGTCATAGCGACTATAAACATTGTCATCACCCTCGGGGTAGTCAAACTCAGCGACTTCTGTTGGGGCAACAACATAGGGCGATCGCAATGTTCCGAAGTACAGAGCGGATCGATCGACAGGAATAGCTGCTTTAACATCCTCTGTGGTGATCCCTAAGGTTTTATTCCCTTCAATTGTGGTTGCAGAGCCTAGATCGCTGATGAAGTAAGCCGGTAATCCATCAGAGCTGAAAGCATTAACGGGGCTGACTGTGAATCCGTAACCATGGGAAAAGACAAAATGCCGATTTAACCATGATCGTGAACGCCATGGTAGTTCTGATTGATCCATCTCACGTGCAGCCAGGATCACTTGTTGTGACGTGCGTTCGTCTGGAAGAAGGGGATATCGATCGACGGCTGCATTGGAAAATTTATAGAAGACCCGCAACTGTTGCAATTGACTATTGCTTTCCAGAAGGGGTTGCGTGTCCCAAAGTCGTACATTGAGCAGTGTGCTTGCTCCTTTAATTAGATCATTTCTAGTGATTTCTTGGGATGGATTTTGAGTATTTTTGACAATCTTATCCAACTGAAAGGCGTGCCTTGTCGAGCGAATTGCTTCTTCTATGTAAGGGGTCTGCAGCGTTAATTCTTGAGGCCGAAGCCAAAGCCAGTTGATCAATGGAGTCATGGTGTACTCCAATGTGATCAGAACAGCAATACTGATTGGAATTGCTTTTTTTAAGCCTCTTACTCGCAATCCATAACTACTTGCCAAAAGATAACCTGCGATCGCTAAACACAAGTAACTCCAGAATGTTCGAAAGGGCAATGTCAAATGCGTTTGAAGCCAACCCGCACCAGCGAGAACATCATTAGCGGTCCAGAGCAGTTGATGGCGCGATAACCAGATCCATCCTGCGCCCAGAATCAGGATTGTGGCTGACCAACGGCGCAGCTGATTGACATTTTCAGGTCCGAAGCCGTTAACACGCCAATCAGTGAGTGCATTGCGACCCGTCAGGTGCTCCCAAACTGCTGCTGAAAGATTGAAGACAACCAGCAACAAAATCAGTTCGACGGCAAGGCGCAAGGCTGCGAATTGTGCGAGCGCAAAGCTGGAGTCGGAGTGCAGCACTTCATCCCTGAAACCAGACGCAGGGATGTTCATGGCCAAGGCCCAAAGCCCCCAAGCCCTCGCCACGATGACGATCATCGCTAGACCGACGCTGGTGCCAAGCCAGCGAATTGATCTCCGTTGCAGAACCGCCATGGTGCAGAGCAGCCCACAAATAGGGATGACCAGATGCATTCCTGATTCGGGAACGGCGATGGCCTGATGCCAGTGTTCCAAGGCAAAAGGATCACTGATTGCCAGGAACATCAGGCATGCCATCAGCACACAGCTGCCGACCATCGCCGTAAAGCACACCAGCAGCACCACGCTGAAGCGTTTACCGGAAAGCCAAGGATGGCTCTGGGGATTCTCTGCATCGTTCCGACAAAGTTGCTCTCGGCAACGTTGAGCAATCCAAACAGGTAGGAGAGCGATAAACCCGAACAGCAATTGCAGCAGCCACCTGTCCAGAACAACTGCTTCCCATTCGAATTGGCTGAACCACATCCACTCCACCGTCATGCGTGCCGTCAGGTAAATGAGCGGCAGCAGGAAGAGGAGTGCCCGGTTCATGTGAGCCCGGCAAGAGCCATGAACCGGTCGCCCTGCAAGGTTTCCTCCTCGATCAATGCATCGACGAGACGGTCCATTTCATCCCGCCTCGATTGAAGAAGATCCACGGCCTGTTGCAGTGATTGTGAGGCAAGCTGCCGAACCTGTTGATCGATCTCCTGCCCAGTTGTTTCGGCGTAGGCCGGCTTCTGGTTGAACCAGTCGCGTCCAAGAAACACCTCACCACCACCGCCTGATTCCAGTGCGACGGGCCCCAGGGTCGAAAAACCGAATCGGGTCACCATTTCTCTGGCTAGTTGGGCCACCATTTGGAGGTCACCACTTGCACCTTGCGTGACCTCCTCCTTGCCGAACACCACAAGTTCGGCAGCGCGACCACCGAGGGTGACGACGAGTCTGGCCATCAGCATCGCTTTGGTCATCAGGCCTGAATCGAGCACTTCTTCATCGGGCCAGAGGCGCGTAAACCCACCAACACCGCCACTGCGAGGAAGAAGAGTCACCTTGTCCACGCGATCAGCGTCAGGAAGTAGGGCTGCCACAAGGGCGTGACCCACCTCGTGGTAAGCGATCAGTCTTTTTTTGGCACTGTCTTGAAGCGGGGCCGCAGTCAGCCCCATGGTGATGCGTTCAAGAGCAGCCTCGATATGAGAATTTTCGATAGCAACTTTTGATTGACGGGCTGTGAGGATCGCGGCCTCATTGATCAGATTGGATAGATCGGCACCTGAAAAACCAGGGGTGCGTTGGGCCCAATCCTCAAGGTTCACGCTGTCATCGAGAGGTCTTGTGCGTGCATGCACCGACAGAATTTCGCAACGACCGCGGCGGTCTGGCAGGCCGACTTCGATGCGACGGTCGAACCGTCCCGGCCTTGTTAGAGCGGCATCCAGCACGTCAACTCTGTTGGTTGCCGCCAGAAGGATGACGCCTGAATTGTCTTCAAATCCATCCATCTCCGTCAGCAACTGATTCAACGTTTGCTCACGTTCATCGTTTCCGCCTCCAATTCCCGCACCGCGTTGGCGCCCTACAGCATCGATTTCGTCAATGAACACAATGCAAGGTGCTTTTTCCTTTGCCTTCTTGAATAGATCTCTGACGCGACTGGCACCGACTCCCACAAATAATTCGACGAATTCAGATGCGGCCATGGAAAAGAATGGAACCCCTGCTTCGCCGGCAATGGCTCGAGCAAGCAGGGTTTTACCGGTACCAGGAGGACCAATCAGCAGAACACCGCGAGGAATCTTGGCTCCGAGGCGGATGAATGACTCCGGTTGCTTCAGGAAGGTAACGATCTCCTGAAGTTCTGTTTTGGCCTGGTTGATCCCGGCAACATCCTCAAAACGGAAATGAAGGTCATCCTGTGGTTTGACCCTTGGCTGGCTGCGTCCAAACCCGAGGGCTCGATTGGCGACCTGTGCCGATCGCCGAACCAGAAATGTCAACCCAACAATGATCAGGAGGATCAACGCGAGGTTGCCAATCATTCCGGCCATCGCCTGTTCCTGGCGGATGTCCTTGGAGGTCAGGGGAATATTCGATTCCTCCGCTGCCCTCAGAATCTGCTGGGGTGTGATGTAGTACGGCACCGTTACGGAACTTCCGTCCTGATACACGGCCTTGACCTCCCTGCGTTGAGGGATCAGCTCAAGTGAACGTATTTTCTCGTCTTCGATCTGTCGAAGAAGCGTTGAATAGCTCGGTGGTTCCTTTCGTTTCTGCATTGGCAGCAGAAACGAAGGAGTTGCCTCGGGTTGGGCGGAAGTGTTCGAACCGTCGGTGCCTGAACTCACAACAACGCTGCTCTTCAGTGAGCCTAGCGATTTGACGCAAGGCCCATTCGGACGAGACAATCAGCGTTTGCAAATGTCGTAGCCGCAATGGCCGTCCCGAAGAAGAAAACCTCCAAGGCCAAGCGCAATCAGCGGCACGCGGTTTGGAAGGCGAAAGCTGCGGATGCAGCAAACCGAGCGATGTCGATCGGCAAATCCGTGCTGAGTGGCCGTGCCCAGGGCTTTGTCTATCCGGTTGCAGAGAGTGAGGACGCTGAATCCTGAATCAGCTCCTGACCTGGAGTTGCCGTAATCGACGCTCCAGGTCAACCGAGATCACAACATCGGCCTGATCGATCCGGAAGCAGTTCGCCGGAATCGATGCTGTGATCATCCGTATGAATCCTTTCAGTTCCTGATCCGGAAGGCCGACGCCCCGATCGGTTTTCTGGGTTTCGTTCTGTTGTCTCTTCCACAGAACGGGAGCATTCAGATCAGGTGCTGCCAGCTGCCAGAGCGTATCGATTGCATTCCAGATCGGTTTGTAATCGTGCAGTCGCGCCTGAACAATTTTTCGGTAATCGCGCTCATCAGTATTCAGTTCAGGATTGAGATGCTCAGAACCCATGTCCAATGCTGAACCTTCGCTTAGTGGGTTGCAACCAAGGAACCAGCCTTCCAGCACAAGACACTCGGAATCACAGCGCCGCCAGCCACACCGATCTCCGTGACCATCTCGGAGAGCTTTGTCGAACATCGGTAGCTCAACACACTGTCCAGATTTCCAAGCCGCGATTCGATCCTGCATCAATTGGAGATCGTGACTTCCTGGCAGTGCTCTGGGTACAGACCATGGATTTCCCGCCATGGCAGGCTCCATCGCTGCTGCTTCTAGATAAAAGTCGTCGATTGAGACCACCGACAGGGAGATGCCAAAGCGGACAGCAGCAGCCTCCAACCAGTTGCCAAGCGTTGTTTTGCCACAGCCAGGCAGGGCACTTAGTCCGATCAACTGACGTTGTCCCAATGGTTGGGCTTGCGCGGACGAGAGCAGGGGCAAAGCGAGACACCACAGCCAGTCCGCCGCTGTGCCTTCTGCCCACAGATCACGACCGATCTCGGCTGCCCCTAGATCGCTCCAGCCAGTTTTCCAACGATCAAACTCATCGAGTTCCAAATAGTTGAGAAGAGCATCCAGCTCCGCTTTTGAAAGATCAAGGCAACGATCAGGATCCAACCTTGAAAGCCTCCAGCACCACGGAGTAGACGAACCCAACCCGGATGTTGTCCATCACCTGCCAGTGAAGGGGAAGGGGAACACGATCAACACGCGAGCGAAGTCGAACGAACATTTCAAAGAAGGTCACCAGGTAAAGCGCCACAATCGTTCTCACACTGGCTTGACTCAGCAGGTGAACCGTCGTGGTTTCACCAAGAAAGAATCCGGCCAACAAGGCAATCAAAACAGCACTTCGATGGGCCCAGGGACCAGAAATGCCTAGACGGAGGCGTTGCCCGACCCGTGTTTGAACACGTGCCAATCGTGTGTCCTGAACGGATCTCACCTGGTCAACTCTGGAAGCAACAACTTCAGATACTCCAGCGTCACTTTTCTCCCCGGGCAAGGGGGCCCTGACAACAACGCCGCGGGTTGAGACGGTTCGCCGAGATGGTCAAAGGCCGCTGCAGCCTTGGAAAGCAGCGGCTTCAGATCACCGTCCCACGGGGAAGGTGTCAACAGACAACGGATCGAGGCAGCGCAAGCTGCCAGAAGGCCCGCCGCCGAATCCTCAATCGCCAGGACGTTTTCGGGATCGCAGCAGCTCAGTTCTAACGCTCTGAAATATCCGTCAGGGGCGGGTTTTCCCTGGCGGACATCATCGGAGCTCACGATTCCATTGAAGCTTGGACGTTCGGCGCGACCGGCGTCCAGAAGCGCTGAGACCGATGCCTTCCCGCTGGAGGTGACAATCCACTGTTGAATGCCGTTGTCGCGCAGTTCGCGGAGCAGGCGCAGAACGCCTGGTCTCCAGCCGACGTGGCCGTCACGGACCCGCCGCAGGTAATGAAACCGTTTGCGATCTCTGAGCTCCAACAACTTGGATTCAGAGATGGTCAGCCCTAGTTGTGCGGCATGGGTACGGACGCGACGCAGTCCGCCGGGAATCGAAAGGAGCTCTGAATACAGCTTCGGATCCCAGACGATCGGTAGGCCGAGTTCTGCGAAGGCTGCGTTGAATGACGGCCGATGACCGTCCATTTCGGTGTCCGCAAGTGTTCCATCCACATCCCAAAACACGGCCCGAAGCTCCGCCATCGCTGATCAGACAACCGAATCGAGCCACAATGCTTGATTGCACTGTGCAATTGAAGCTTCCGATGCGTGGGCTCCTTGCTTGATCTCACCACCCGCTGGTCCTGGTCCCTGCCGAGGGTGTTGCACCACGATCCTTTGCCTGGGCTCGATCTTGCTCTCCCTTTGCGATGCCTGCTTTCGCGACGCGGGATCGCAACGACTGAGGCTGCGCTAACGCTGCTCGAGCCTGATGACCTTCCGGAGCCAAGTACACAATTTCCTGACCTGACCACCGCTGTCAAACGCGTTTGTCAGGCCTGTCACGAGCGTGAGTCGGTCGCCATCTGCGGGGATTACGACGCCGACGGCATGACCAGCACCGCTTTGCTGTTGCGTGCGCTCACCCCCCTTGGAGCAAACCCCATCGCCGCGATTCCATCCCGAATGGAGGACGGCTATGGCCTCAATCCGGGGATGGTTCAGGACCTCTTTGATCAGGGCATCCGCCTACTGATCACAGTTGACAACGGCGTCGCTGCCTGGGATGCCCTGGAGCTGGCCAAGCAGCTTGGCTTGGAAGTGATCGTCACGGATCACCACTCCATCCCGGATCCACGACCTCCGATGACGGCCCTGTTGCATCCGGCGGAAACGCCGGTGGAATCTCCATTTCGTGGGTTGGCAGGTGTGGGGTTGGCCTATGTGCTGGCACGAGCCGTCGCTGAGCAGCTGGTGCAGCCGGATGCGATTGCTGCAGCGAGAGATTTGTTTTGCATTGGAACCGTTGCCGACATGGCTCCCCTGAGCGGTGCCAATAGGCTCTGGTTACTGGAGGGGCTCCAGCAACTGCATCGAAGTGAGTGCGAAGGTCTGCGCGCACTGCAACGGCTGTCGGGTCTTGGTCAACACCCCTTGCGTGCGGAGGACATCGGTTTTCAACTCGCCCCGCGCATCAATGCCGTCGGCCGGTTGGGAGAGCCTCAACTGATTGTCGATCTGCTCACGGTTCAGGATTCGGAGGAAGCGATGCTTCTGGCGCGGCGTTGTGATGATTTCAATCGCCAGAGGCGTGATCTCTGCGATGCCATCGAGGCCGAAGCAATCGCGCTTGTTGAAGCGGATGAACAGGCATTGCCACCCTTTTTACTGCTGGCCCAGGGGCACTGGCATCACGGTGTGATCGGGATTGTTGCCGCAAGGCTTGTGGAGAAGTATCACCGACCCACAGCACTGCTCGCCGGCGAGGGCAATGGACGGATGCGTGCCTCGGTTCGCGCTCCCAACGGCTTTGCAGTTGATACTGCCCTTAAGCAGTGCGGGGATCTGCTCGATCGTTATGGGGGCCACCCTGCAGCGGGCGGGTTCACCGTCGATGCACCACAGGTGCATCGGTTGCATGAACGGTTGAACACCCTCGCTCTCTCATGGCTGTCGCAACAGGGTGACGGCATTCCTGTGCAGCCTGAAGTCTTGATCCGATTAAGCGATGTCAACTGGGACTTCTGGCATGATCTCATTCGTCTTGAGCCCTTCGGTGCTGGCCACGCACAACCGTTGTTCTGGTGTCGGGATTGTCAAATCGTTGAATCCAGGCTCCTGAAGGGTCGGCACCTTTCCATCACCCTTCTCCAGGAAGCGGAACAACGGCGTGCCATCGCATGGCGATGGCCGATGCATCAACCGGTGCCAGAACGCTGTGATGTCGCCTTTCAGATCGGGATGAACCGCTGGCAGGGAGAGAATCGTCTTCAGCTGGATGTGAAGGCGCTGCGTCAGCACAGCAGCAGTGTGGCGCTGCAGAGGGGACAGCAAAGTTATGTGGCCCAACGACTTGGCCCATCAGGGCTGAAGCTACGAAATGGCGACGGAGACGAACTCGAAGCGCAGCTGATGAACAACGGGCAATTGATCTGCAGCGACACGAAGGCGAACCATCCCCAGGTCAGACAGCTGCTGGAAGAAGCCTGTCTGGGGCTGGGCCTGCGTCCCTGACGATGGGTTCAGAGAGCTCCGCGCCGATAGAAAAGAATGAAAATGACAGCTGGACCAGCGATGGTGATCAGCGCAAGGGCGGCGAAATTGGCGATTAGATGGATGTCGAAGCCCATGGAAGTACGGCGCTCTCAGAAGGAGAATGGACCTACAGGCTACGGGGCTCTTATCCCTTCATGAACCATGCTCCTCAACCAATGTGACCGCTTGTTACAGCACCCGTGATGAATCATGTCCAGCAACACTGGCATTGCATCAGCCATTGCGGTGCCTGCTGTCGTTTATGTCCTGAAGAACGGCAGGAAGCCCTGCAGGCCCTGACTGACATTCAGCGGGCAAGATATCTATCAATGGTGGGTGAGGATGGTTGGTGCATCCATTACGACAGCGGCGGACGTCGTTGCCGGATCTATGAGGACCGGCCTGAGTTCTGCGATGTGAAACAGCTCGGTGCTCTCTTTGCGGTGCCTGATTCCGAGCTTGATGCCTTTGCGATCAGCTGTTGCCGCCAGCAAATCCGCTCCCTTTATGGCGGTCGCAGCCTCGTGATGCGTAGGTTCAACCGTGCCCAGCGCCCTCCGTCGTGACGTCCACCGGTGCCGAAGAACGACCGGCCTTCACGGCCGTTCTGTTCAGCACGTTCACCACTGTTTTCGTTGCCGAACTGGGTGACAAGACCCAATTGGCCACTCTTCTCCTTTCGGCTCAGTCAGGTACTCCATGGCTCGTCTTCCTTGGCGCGGCAACCGCACTGATCGCATCAAGCCTTGTGGGCGTCCTTGTTGGACGCTGGCTGGCCAAGGTGCTTCCACCTGAACGCCTAGAGACCATGGCCGGCGTGCTGATGATCGGGCTGGGAATCTGGCTAGGGCTCCAGGCTGGTCGTTCGCTGCTGATCTCATCCACGGCAGCTTGAGGCATGGATTTCGCTCTTCTTCTCTCCACATTCGTCACCGTTTTCCTCGCCGAACTGGGTGATAAAACACAACTGGCCACTGTGGCCCTGAGTGGAACATCCGACCGACCCTTCGCCGTGTTTCTGGGATCGTCCTCAGCGCTGGTGCTCGCCAGCTTGATCGGGGCTCTTGCGGGTGGTTCGATGTCCACGGTCATCCCCTCGGATTTCCTGCAACTGGCTGCTTCCGTCGGATTTCTGATCATTGGTGCACGACTGCTGAGGCCTCTTTGGAGCACCAGGGAGGAATCGTCAGAATCCGAGTGACTGCGCACTCCTAAAGTTTCAGAAGGAACGGAGTTCTCTACAGGTCCGCGGCATTGGTTCCGGATGCCTTCGTTCTCGGTTTCCCCCGATCTTGAAGATCGATTCCGCTCTCTACTCAAATGAAATTTACGGTTGCCGACCTGTTGGATCAGCTGTCCATCGATGCACCGACGAGCACAGCAACGCTGGCCAAAACGCTGAAACTTTCCAACAACAATGAAAAACAGACCCTTGATCTAGCCCTCAACGCATTGCAACGGCTTGGGGTCATCGACCATCAGGAAGACGACGGAATCAGGCTTGGTGGTCATCCCGACCTGATCGAAGCGCGTTTGCGATGCAGCAGCAAAGGGTTCTGTTTCGCTATCCGGGATGACGGCGGAGATGACATCTACATCCGCGACCATCAGTTGAATCACGCCTGGAACGGAGATCGTGTTCTTGTGCGGATCACCCGGGATGGTGGGCGGCGCCGTTCACCTGAAGGTGGCGTTCAATGCATTCTTGAGCGCTCCACTACAACCCTGATTGGACAGGTGGAACGACAGGACAATCAACTCTTGGCAATCCCACTCGATGATCGGTTGCTGACCACGATTCGGTTACCGGATCAAGATGCGGAACATCTCCCTGAGGACCCGCCCACATCCCTGGTGGAGGTCCGGGTCGACCGTTATCCGGTGGCGCAGTATGCCGCGGAGGGCCATGTGGCGCGTCCACTGCCTCTCAATGGTGGTGCAGCGGCTGATCGGGATCTGCTGCTGACCAAAGCAGGTCTGCATGACCGACCAGCTGCCCCAAGATCATCAGGTAAGGCACCCTCAGCCAAGGGACGGGTCAATCTCACATCGCAGCCCGCATTGATCCTGCGCAGCTGGTCGGTCATGGATGCCCCCGAATTGCCAGCGATCCACGTTGAAGCGCATGCGGGTGGGAGTCGGTTGTGGGTTCATGCTCCAGCGGTCTCTGAACGCATCGGCGCTGGTAACAGTCTTGACCTCTGGCTCCGTGATCGTGGTGAAGCGATTTGTCTTGGTGAAACCTGGCAGCCTTTGCTGAGCGCCTCTGTCAACAAGGCATCCCGTTTTGGTGTTGGCAATTCTTCGGATGCCGTCAGCGTCCGGATGGATATCTCCGCTGAGGGAGACCTGACGGACTGGGAGTTCATGCTGAGCACGATTCAGCCGGCCGCTTCCATCCAACCGGATCACCTCAAGGCTGTTGCTCAACGCAAGCCGAAAGCCCGCACCGTTCCCGCTGTTCTCAAACCGATCAAGGATCAGCTCAGTCAGATCGAGACGGTTCTGTTTTGTGCCCGTTGTCTGACTGAGGGTGAGAAGCGCCGTGGTGCCATTCAGCTCAACCTGAAACCACCCGCCCTGGATGCATTGGGAGATTTGGTCTGGTCCGACCCTTCCGGGCTCCGGCATCGCTGGCTGGATGAGCTTGACGTCGCAGATCCACAGTCAATTCTCCAACCACTCCTGCGAGCCGCCCATCGAGCCTGGGGCCTCCATGCAACATCACTGGATTTACCCGCAATTCAACTTTTGCGAGGGCAACCGGATGCTTCGGTTCTCACGGATGTGGCCAAAACAGCCGTTGCCCTCGACCTTCCCCTTGAACTGGATGACGACGGAAGTCCATCCGCAATTGAACTGCTGGACGTGATCGCCAAGGCTGATCAACGACGCGTTCTCGAACAACAGCTCAGTCATGCTTTCCCTGACAACTCTTTCGTCTCCGTTTCAGAGAAAGCTGCGGTTTCCGAGGATTCAGACAACGCCCCTGAGTCTCAGGAAGCAACGGAAGCAGTGTCAACAACAGCATCACAAACTCCCCTTACACCTTGGACTTGCGCTGCCCTTCGCTATGTCGATCTGATCAATCAACAGGTGCTTGTCTCACTTCTGCAGGATGGCAAGGATCGTCCCACGGTGCGCCATAAGAACCGGTTGGCTCTCGGTCAGCATGGCTGTGCTGACAATCTGACTTGGCCATTGTTCACAGCCAGCCAGGAGGACAAGCTTCGGAGCGTCTGCACCGATCGTTTTGTTCAACGTCTCAATAGTCGTCGTCGTCAGGGGCAGGAACTGGAGCGCGATCTGATTGCGATGGTGAAGGCTCGCTCGGCTGAACCTCTCGTCAACAGTGAAGTCATGGGTCAGATCAGCGGTGTGCAGAGCTATGGCTTTTTCGTGGAGGTTGGTGACACCTCTGTGGAAGGTCTGGTTCATGTCAGTTCTCTCAACGACGACTGGTACGAATATCGATCGCGCCAGAATCGACTGGTCGGTCGAAAGAACCGCAGGACTTACCAATTGGGTGACGCGGTTCGGGTCAAGGTGATCAAGGTCGACGTGCTGCGCAATCAGATCGATCTCGAGGTTCTGCCAGATCTGACGTCCACTGATGCTGCCGGCGCCGACGGCCATGCACCAATCACCGTCATGCTCAGCGATTCGATCTAATGCGCCCCTATGTCCTGGGGGTTACTGGAGCTTCCGCTCAGCCACTCGCGGAGCGTGCTCTTCAATTGCTTCTCAATCGTGGTCGCACGGTTCACCTTGTTTTGAGTCGTGGCGCCCATGAAGTGTTCCGGGCTGAGCAGGGGCTTCGCATCCCTGTCGATCCCCTAACCCAGCAGATGTTTTGGAGGGAGCATCTCGGAGTAACACACGGAGAGTTGATCTGCCATCGCTGGAATGACCAGAGCGCCTGTATTGCCAGTGGCAGTTTTCGTTCCAAGGCAATGGTGATCGTGCCCTGCAGCATGGGAACGGTCGGTCGCATCAATGCTGGCCTTGCATCGGATCTAATCGAGCGCAGCGCCGATGTTCACCTCAAGGAGGGAAGGCCCCTACTCATCGTGCCCAGGGAGATGCCCTTCAGCCTGATTCACCTACGGAATCTCACTGCGCTGGCCGAGGCGGGGGCGTCGATCGCCGCACCGATTCCAGCCTGGTACACCCAACCCAAATCCCTCGATGAGATGGTGACCTTCATGGTGGTTCGGATCTTTGACGGCCTTGAAGAGGATCTGGCTCCGTTGGACCGTTGGACAGGTCCGCTCTTATGACGCTGCGTCAACTCTTACTAATCCCTTGCCTGGCACCAGTTCTTGCCGTGTTGATCCTCTCTGGGATCAACCCGGGACGATCGATTTCGATTCAGATTTTGATCTGGAAATCACCATTGTTGCCCCTGGGCGTCTGGACTGCGCTTGCCGTCTCCGCGGGAGCTTCGATCGGTGCGGGTACAGCACTTCTCTTAGCCCCATCCGGCAAGTCGCTCCGACGCACACTCCGCCAACCCGTCGATTCAACGCCTGAAACCGATACCCCGCTCCCTCAACAATCGGATCCAAATCTTTTGCAGCGTGATATCAGGGATCCGGCTCCCACCGTTGCAGTCCCTTTTCGGATCATTCACCAACCCCGTGCCACTGCGTCGCGGCATCCATCCAGATCATCGGCCAGCTCGTCCGAACAAGTACGGCAGCCCGGGACTGAAAGCGATGACTGGGGGAATGACATCGATCAGGATTGGTGAATATGTGCTGGATCTGCGTACAGTTTGGGCAGAAAGCCAAAGCCAGTGAGCGAACCCCCTGCAGAGGTGTCGAAAGACCCCAAGCCTCAGGCAGAGGCGGAGCCAAAACCGAAGCCCAAGGCGAAACCCAAACCCCCCAAGCCTGAGGACAAACCCTTTGATCAATTCATGGCTGAAGAGTTTCTGCCGAGCATTGCCAAGGAACTCAAGGGGCATGGATTAACAGCAGACCGTCTCGAGCTGTTGCAAGGTGAGCGGCCCGTAGTCGGAGGGCCATGCCCGATGGTGGTGGGAGAGCTGCCTGGCGGGCGACGCTTTTGGCTTTGTTTTGCCAAAGATGACATCGCCAGCGGCAAAACCATCACCCTTGCCGATCCAGGCAGTGAACCCACCCTGTTGGAATCGTTTCTGATCGATGAAAAGCGGATATCGCTTGCCTTGCTGGTCTCGCGCCTAATGCAACGATTAAACGGTCAGAAGTGGCTGGGGGGCAACTAAAGCCATCAAAACTCGAGGTGTCAGCCCTACATTGGTTGGCACCGTGAAACCGGAGCTGATGGTCCCTCCCACTGCCGTGGCCAATCAGACAGCAGGAAATGCTGTTTCCATCAAGGATCCCGTCAAGGACACGATCCTCACACCACGCTTCTACACGACCGATTTCGACGCCATGGCTGCCATGGATCTTCGTCCGAATGAGGCAGAACTGGAAGCCATCTGTGAAGAATTTCGTAAGGATTACAACCGTCACCATTTCGTCCGCAACGAGGAGTTTGACGGTGCTGCCGATAAGTTAGATCCCGAGACACGCAGGGTTTTCGTCGAATTCCTTGAGCAAAGCTGCACGTCGGAATTTTCTGGATTTCTGCTTTACAAGGAGTTGAGTCGAAGGATCAAACAAAAAAATCCTCTTCTTGCAGAGTGTTTTGCACATATGGCTCGTGATGAAGCGCGCCATGCAGGATTTCTCAACAAGTCGATGAGCGACTTTGGAGTTCAGCTTGATCTGGGCTTTCTGACAGCCAATAAAAAATATACTTTCTTCAAGCCTAAATTCATCTTTTATGCCACATACCTTTCAGAAAAAATTGGTTACTGGCGTTATATAGCCATCTATCGTCATCTTGAGCAAAATCCAGACAGCAAGATTTTTCCGATTTTCAATTTCTTCGAAAATTGGTGCCAAGACGAAAATCGTCATGGTGATTTCTTTGATGCTCTGATGAAGGCTCAGCCCAGCACAGTTCGCGGGCCCATTGCCAAATTGTGGTGTCGGTTCTTCCTGCTCGCTGTGTTCGCCACTATGTATGTGCGCGATGTGGCACGCAAGGAGTTCTACGAGTCATTGGGACTCGACGCTCGGACCTACGACCGGATGGTCATTGACAAGACAAACGAAACATCAGCCCGAGTTTTTCCGGTTGTTCTTGATGTTCGTAACGACAAGTTCTGGGACCGTTTAGAACGACTTGTCAGCAACAACGCTGCCCTGAGTGAGACCGATGCGAGTAAGGCACCAGCCCCGATAAAGCTGGTTCGCAAACTTCCACATTGGCTTGGGAATGTTTCCATCATGGCCAAACTCTTTTTCATGGCTCCAATACCAAGCGACAAGTTTCAACCCGCTGTCCGCTGAGACGGACTTTCACTAGGAGATCTCTTGACTGTCTCGTTTACGTCGAATTGGAAGGATCTCCTGGAGGATCTTCTCCAGCGTGGATCCTGTGCCGGAGCAGACCTTGTTGAGGTCTTTCTCGAACGCACGGATCATCTCGGTCTCCTCGCTGAGCAAGACCGCATCACAAGTGTGAATCCGGCCTTTACGCGTGGGGCAGGTTTGAGGGTGTTCCTCAACGGTCGCGATGGTTTTGTTAGCACCAATGATCTCAGTAGGGATGGGTTGACCCGTGCCCTTGATCAGGCCCTTGCCATGCTGGGGCTCGAGTCCCAGGCACTGCAGCATTCCGAAGCTTTCTCAGGTTTGCAGGCTCTCAACGATTACGGCTTGAGCAAGCAGGATTGGCTGCAGCGATGTCCCGATCTTGCATCGGCAAGTCTTCGCATGCTGGAAGGGACAGATCAGCTGCAACGGCTCGGTCAGCACCTGCAAGTGCGTCGGGGCAGTTACTCAAGGGACTGGCAGGAGGTGATGGTGGCTGCCTCGGATGGAACGTTCGCCCGCGATATCCGCTTGCATCAGTCCACCGGACTGTCTGTGCTGGCAGCCGATGGAGATCATCGATCCAGTGTCGGCCGACGGTACGGAAGCACAGACCGCCCCGATGACCTGGCCAACTGGAATTGTCAGGCCAGTGCTGCGGAGGTTTGTGAAAGCGCAGGAACCATGCTCCGTGCCGACTATGTCGATGCAGGACAGATGCCCGCTGTGCTGGCGAATCGCTTTGGTGGCGTGATTTTCCATGAAGCCTGTGGTCATCTTCTGGAAACCACCCAGATCGAACGAGGAACGACACCCTTCGCCGACAGCGTCGGCAGCCTGATTGCGCATCCAGCTGTGACGGCGATCGATGAAGGCCTTAGTGGCGGTGCTTTCGGATCGTTATCGATGGATGATGAAGGAATGGCCCCGGAACGCACTGTCCTCATCAAAGATGGTGTCTTAGAGCGGTTCATCAGCGACCGTGCTGGGGAGCTACGGACCGGTCACCAGCGAACGGGAAGTGGACGACGTCAAAGCCATGCGTTTGCTGCTGCCAGCCGCATGCGCAACACCTACATCGATGCTGGCCCCCATCAACCGGAAGAGCTGATTGCTTCGGTGGACCGAGGTTTGTATTGCAAAACGATGGGTGGTGGAAGTGTTGGACCGACAGGTCAATTCAATTTCGCCGTGGAGGAGGGCTACCTCATCGAAAACGGCAACCTCACTAAACCTGTCAAGGGAGCAACGTTGATCGGTGATGCCAAGGAAGTGATGCCACGCATCTCCATGTGTGCAAATGATCTTGAACTCGCTGCGGGATTCTGTGGATCGGTCAGCGGCAGCATTTTCGTCACCGTTGGACAACCCCACATCAAGGTGGATTCGATCACGGTCGGAGGCCGTTGAAAATGAGCAACACCAATTCACTTGATGCTGCAGCCCTAAGAGACCGTCTCCAGCTTCTGGCCAACCAGCAAGGCATCAAGCAATGGGATCTTGGTGCTGCCTGCAGTGATGACTGCTCTGTTCAGGTCGATCGGGGCGAAGCAAAGCAGATGAAGGCTGCCCAACGAAGTTCAATCACCGTGAGGGTTTGGAACAGCGACGGACTTGTGGGCATCACCAGCACCACAGATCTTTCGAACGATGGACTGGAACAGGCTCTGGTGGGTGCCCATGAGGCAAGTCGTTTCGGTAACCCAGATGAGATCCCAGCTTTCTCCCCTCTGGCGACAGCACCACTGCCAGCGTTGGATCGCCCTCTCAAACAACGTCAAGGGATCCTGCCCCTTCTTGAAACACTGCGAGAAGCTGAAGCTGATCTGCTTGGACGCCATGACGCCATTCAGACCGTTCCCTACAACGGTTTAGCCGAATCACTGTCCCAAAGCCTCTATCTCAATAGTGAAGGGGCATTGCGGCAAATGGAACGAACCCAGGCGAGCCTGTATCTGTACGCCCGGGCTGAACAGTCCGGGCGCAAACCAAGAAGTTCAGGGGCCGTTCGTCTCGCATTGGGCAGTTCCGATCTCGATGTACAGGGCTGCATTCAGGAAGCCGCCGATCGCACCATTAGCCACCTTGATTATCGCCCGATTGAAACGGGAACTTATCGGGTTTGTTTCACTCCTGAAGCATTCCTCTCCTTAATTGGTGCCTTCAGCAGCATGTTGAATGCACGAGCGGTACTTGATGGTGTCAGTTTGAGCCAGCGTGACTCCGTGGGATCAAAAGTGGCAGTTCCATTTTTCTCACTCCATGATGATGGACTTCATCCTGGAAATATCGGAGCCGCTGCATTCGATGGTGAAGGAACGCCGACTCAGAAGTTGTGTTTGATTGAGGGAGGAATTCTCAGCAGTTTCCTTCATTCAGAAGCAACTGCAAGAGCTTTCAATGTCAAACCTACCGGCCATGCCGGGCTCGGTGCAAAAGTGTCTGTGGGTGCGGATTGGTTTGTGGTTAGCACTACTGAAGGCACAACAAGTGGCTCTAATCTCGATCACCACACTGCAAGCGATTCTTTTGTTCTGGTCGAAGATCTCAGTGCGCTGCATGCAGGAGTCAAGGCTAGTCAGGGTTCGTTTTCCTTACCCTTTGACGGTTGGCTTGTTAAAGATGGAGTGAAATCGTCAGTTGAAGCGGCCACTGTTGCCGGTGACATCAGAACTCTTCTCAACACTATTCTTCAGCTTGAATCCGAATCAGAAGTTACAACCCGTGGTGTTTGTCCACATGTTTGGGTTGAAGGTTTGTCGATTACGGGCGAGGCGTGAGGATTCTCTTTTGGGGAACTCCACACTATGCAGTGCCAACTTTAGAGAAGCTACATCGAGCTGATCATCAGATCATTGGGGTTGTTACTCAGCCTGACAGGAGACGCGGTCGAGGCAAGCAGTTGGTTCCATCAGCGGTCAAGGTCGCAGCTGAACAACTCGGATGTCCAATCTTCACGCCTGAAAAGATTCGCACTGATGCTGCTGTTTGCTCTCATCTAGCTTCTCTAGAGGCGGATCTTTCAGTTGTTGTGGCATTTGGTCAAATTCTCCCGAAAGAGATTCTCCAACAACCACCCTTCGGTTGTTGGAACGGACATGGCTCACTTCTACCGCGATGGCGAGGGGCCGGTCCAATTCAATGGTGTCTTTTGGAAGGAGATTCTGAAACAGGTGTTGGTGTGATGGCGATGGAAGAAGGTCTCGACACCGGCCCTGTTTTGATGGAGCGTCGAATCAAAATCGGTCTTCTGGATAATGCAGAACAGCTCTCTGATCAATTAAGCAAGCTGACGGCTCAATTGATGGTGGAAGCCATGCCAATCATTGAGGCCGCTGGACAAGGCCCTGAATCCGATCGGCTTTCGCGTCTTAATGTGAAACCTCAGGCAGGAGAGTGTTCCTATGCGCGACTACTTAAGAAAGAGGACTTCACCATTGACTGGTCAGCATCAGCGCTGAAAATTCACCGCAAAGTGATGGGACTGTTTCCTGGTGTTGCCACCTTTTACCAAAAAAAACGTTTCAAAGTACTGGATACTGAGCCATTAATAGAACGATTTAAAGACCAGTTGAGTCAAGATGTTATTTCTCTTGTGGGTCGTTGGGGTACTGGTACACATCAACCAGGACAAATTCTTGAAGTTATACATAATCTTGGAATTGTCGTCAGTACATCCGGATGCCCAATTTTGATCCGCGAAGGACAGCTAGAAGGCAAGAAACGAAGCCGAGGCTACTCCCTCGTCCAACAATTGACTCCTCAGATCGGTGAGGTATTAGGAGCTTGAGCCTAAAAGATAGCCAGGACATGTAAAACCCTTAGAAGTGATCTCAAAAACCAAGATTGATACTTAATTTGATTGCGCTGATCAACTCACAAAATCCCTTCTATCGATTCGGCTTTTTATATCATTGCACGTATTTATCTTGGAATTAGAATATTGAATTCTGTGCGAATATTCCACTCGCCAAGAAGTTGTTCCTCCATTGTCGACGGTCTCTTTGCATTGTAATAAGCCTGTATGGAAGCATTGACACGCGTCAAACCCATTCTGAATCTTCTGCCGACTCCACCGCCAAGCGGAAGCAACCATCCTTCCCCGCTTGGTTTCGTCCAATCGTTTGTGATTAAGGGGGAAGAGATGAGAAACCAATTTTTGTTGAGTCCATACTGAATATGGGGCCTTACAATCAATAGATTGACAGCATTCACTTCTTGATTTCCCGCAAAAGACCACATGTTGTGTACACGCGCACCAACGAACCATCGTTCCTGTTGAAAAGCCGCGAACAGGGCAGGTCCAATGCTCCATTGTTCTGTACTGAGTGGGTACTTTCCTATGGGCGCAGAGAAGGATGGGCCGATACCCAAAACAAGGTTTGGCCCGGTCTTCGGCGAGAGTACGAATGTAGGGCTGATGCTTGATAACCCTGTGCGAGTGGCTGGGTACCAGCCACTAAGGACCGGAACACCTGCTGGGCCCAGTGAAACCACAGGTTCACCCCAGGGTCGAGAAATGAAATTTAAAACTGTATAATTAAGAAGCGTCCAGTTATTGTTCAGTTTTATTGGAATAAAAGGTTTGACTTTGAGCGAGAAATAGTTTCTATTATGTCGTGCATATGGATCAATATTACGAGGCGCCCATTGTGTATCTGGGAACGCATTGAATTCAATTGGTATTCGTATGTTTTCGAGAATTTTATTGGTTTTATTCTGCTGTGCCCGCTGATCATGTGACGCAGGATCGCTCGCCATCACTTGTGGATGAGCGCACAAGGCGAGTCCTAGCAAGATATTTGCTGTTAATTTCAGTGGCACGTCAATTAATAATGACAATTTATTTTAACATTAAAAAATATTTGCGTCTTAAAGCAGTGATGCTGGTCAACCGTCTTGCTGTTAGGAATGATGATAACTGTGCTGATCTTCAACTCTCCGTGTACAGATTCCGTGCTTGATCCCACACCGAATTCAAGTCATTATCAGAGAGAGCAAGAAATTGAGGAGCCATATTAAACAGCCACTTCCGTTTTGTTAGACCTGATGTTTCCAAAAAAAATTGCTCTTGCGATGCCAACACTCGGAATTTCAAAAACTCTAGTAGCCGAAGACTTAGTCGAACACTGTCAACCAGCTGAAGGCGATTCTGAGGATCCATGATTTCGATGAACTCACCTGTCTGAACTCCCTCCAGATAGGGAGCCAGCAATTCAACCATGGTGTCTGGTTGCCAGTGCCGCTGTTTGGTTTCAGGGTGTGGTCTGTAGATCCACCCTGGGATGTTTTGCGAATCGCGAAAGCGCAATTGAATTTTCCAAAACGAAAATGTTTCAGGTGGATGAAGGTCTGTCCAGTGCAGTTGTTTGATGCAATGGTCTGGATGAGTGAGGCGGACTTCAAAAGGTGAAAAACTCAGATTGATGGTTCCATGCCAGCAATTGTGCAGATTGATTCCAGCAGCAGCAAAAAAAGGCTTCTGCATCTCAATGCTTCCAACTGGATATGGCGATTGATTCGAACGTCCAGAAGCCACTCCATGGCCGCGTTGAACAACACCCTTCAGAATCACCATCGTTCTCTCAGCGAGGCTCACGATGGCTGCATCGGTCGCAGGGGCCTGCAGGCAGAACCGCACAGCGAAGCAATGGGCTCCTTGCGTTGAAACGACAATTCGGATCCCCGATCACCCAGCTCTGTCCCCACACCACAGCATCTTCGGGACGCCTCTGCCGCTTTACAAGCAGCGTGATCGAGGCCATCTGATATCGACCACCACGCAGCTGGTAGCGATGCCGCCTTTGAAGCACCAGGTAGCTCTCACCCTCAACAGTCATCCAACGTCCAGGCTGGGGTGGATCTTCAATCTGAACACGGTTCAGCAGTACACGGCTTTCAGCCTGCCGAAGTTCAACCAGCATGTTCTGTATCAAGAGATGGGGCCAATCGCATCGAAAATCCCCAACTGAACAGAAAGGCAACGACCACCAAGATCACCCAATCCGGTTGCTGAAGTCCAGGCAAGACCACATGGATCATCAGTCGTAACCCTACAAATGCAACGGCTAAAAATCCGGCCCGTTCTAGCCGAGGAAAGATTTCAAGCCAACGGATAAACAATTCAGAGGTGAATCGCAAGGCAATGATTCCGATGACGGCACCAGTGGAGACCAGAATGATTTGATCGCTGATGGCCACCGCCGCGGCGACACTATCGATTGAGAACGCGAGATCTGTCAGGGCTAACAGAACAACCGTACGAATCAGAGACACGGCTGGTGCTGCGTCTTCCTGCTCAGAAAGCCCCGGCTGGAGCTCAGTGAGTTGTTTGGGTCGCACATGATCGATAAACAACCAGAGCAGATAGGAACCAGCCACCAATTGGATCAGAGGGTTTTTGAGAACCCACTGAGCCACAACGATCAATCCGATTCGGAGCACGAGCGCCAAGCTGATACCGATCGACAAAGCTTGGCGCTCCTTGTTGGCGGCTTTGCAGTTGCGGGCAAGGGCTGCCAACGCAATGGCGTTGTCAGCAGAAAGCACCAATTCCAACAGCACCAGTACAGGCAGAAGTGTCAACACTTCTCCCCACTGGTCAACGCCCTCAAACAGATCGCTGATCGAGGGCAATGTCGTGACATCCATCATGGCAGCCTAGAAAGTGCAGAGCTGAGCCATGGCTATGCAGATCCAGGCCGTGCTTTGTCATGTCGACACGCTGCGATGTGTTGTCCGCGTGGAAGCCTGGGATGGGAACAAGAGCCTTGGTAGCGCTCTGGGTGAGGATCAAACCTCTGAAGCGGCTGAGGATCGCGCGATCAGACGCTTGAAGGCCCGTCTCGGCAGCGTGCACAACGACCAAGGGCATCGTCCTGATCATCCTTCCCCTGTGGTGAAGGCTCCACAGACGTCAACGGAACAGGAAGCGACAAGCCCTGACTCCTTTGTGCGGCCTACTGCTGAAGTGGCCCCTACAAGTTCTGCACCCAATGCAGGTACTCAACCATCATCAGATCTGCCGTCTTCAGAGGCCACTGAGCCGGATCTGCCCTCGGAAGCCCCAACGGATCCGGAGGACTGGAGTGAGGAACTGACGGCCATTGATCTTGAACTCCGCCGAATCGGATGGGACCGTTCGCTCGAACGCCTTTATCTCGAACGGGCCTTCGGGCATGGCAGTCGACACCGGCTAACCCGTTACGCCGATCTTGTGGCATTTCTGCGTCAGTTGCGCCAGATCGAGCCAGGAGAAAAACCTGAAACTGCATCGGTGCCGATACGACGCAGTGATCTCATCCAGCAGGGTGATCAGATGTTGCATCAGCTGCAATGGACGAGGGAACAGGCTCGGGATTTTCTGTTGAAACACCAACAGGCCAATAGCCGCCAACAATTAAGCGATGAACAGCTCCTGCAATTTAATATCCTGCTCGAAGACCAGCTGAACGCCAGTTAGACGTGATCAAACAATTTTGATAAATAAGTGTTGATCGCATTGACTAGCCAGGTTATCCGACACGTTCTGTGTTGATCGCTTCACATTCACTTGTTGTTCAGCCGATTCATTACAGAATTAAATTGTAGAAATGTGCTGAATCAAGCTTGAGAACTCGTCATCGGCGATTGAATGTTCTAAGGCATGTATTTTCCGTACCAATCTATTCATTTCATATCACTTCTTCGCAGCTCCCACCATGCAGCATTACTTGATTGTCTGGACGTTCCCAACGGTAGAAGGTGCCTGGAATTCATCCTCTGGTTTTACGGAGTACATCAATGCTGGCTGTCCTGGTGATCGTTTTGAAGGATTTGAACTGAAATATCGCGTCTGTGAACCGATCAGTGGCAGTGGAGTTGCGATCGCCTGTGCGACCGATATTGGCAAGGTTTGGGCTCATCTTGCGCCTTGGATCAAGGGATTTGGCATTCAGTTTGAGGTAACGGCAGTTGTTTCTGATCAGGAATTTGCCGCCATGTGGCCGTCTGTGGAGGCCGCTGGCAGGTTGGATGAATAATTAACAACGAATCAACAGTCCACGTTTGGTTAAGGGCCCTGAATTGAGAATACTTAAGTTGCCTTGATATTTGCCGATCACACCGCGCTCTCGCAGCTTCTTGAAGACACGGCTTGTCGTTTCAGGTGACACCCCAGCCAGAAGCCCAATTTCTTGCTGGGCAATATCTGGAAGAGATGTACATTCTCCTTCCACTTGATCTCCTGACTTATTAGCGATATATGCAATAGCGTCCAAAATTCTTGTCAGCGCATCCTCCGTTCGCAGTGAAAATCTTCTGTTTAGATCGCGAAGCCTGCCAGCCTCAAGCTTTGCAATTTCCAGTGCCAAGTCTGGATTGGAATGCATCATATTCATTAGCATCTGACCTGGGAATTTGATGAGAGAGATTCCTGTTAAAGCGACGACATCTGCCGATCTTGCATGTCCATCGAGGAATGACATTTCACCAAAAATGTCTCCCGCACCAAGCAGACAAAAAACCCGCTCATCACCCTGCTCGGAATACGATCTGACCTTCGCAAATCCACTAAAAATAAGGTAAATGCAATCCCCCCAATCTTGTTCCATTGCAAGAAGTTGATCCTTGTCGTGATCTGATCGGTACACGCGGGTTGTTAAACAGTCTGCTTCTTGATCTGATAACGACTGAAAAAGCGGAATCGATTGCAATTCCTCACGCGTTAGAAAATGCATGATCTGCAAGGGTTAATAGCTCCCAATGGATCCTGATTGTTATCAGAATCACTGAATGCTTTGAGGTTGACATCCAAAGCATTCCGCATTCTCAGGTATTTCTCATTGTTGCGAGACACAATCATCTGTGACGCTGCTCACATCACACGATGGAGTCCGTTGTTGGTTGCTGGTCAGGCTCCGGAGCTGGACTCGGCACCATCAGACTTGGAAATGATGAAAGGACAAGAACGGTTCCCACACCCAGCAAAACAAGCAAGGGGATCAACCGAACCGTCGGTTGTTTTTCGAGCGGAGTGTGGCACTGGGCACAGATCGGCACTGCGCCCGGGGGTGGTCGTAAAACGATCGCTGGTCCACAACAACACGACGGACAGCGGTATCGCGGCATCTGTTCAAACGCGGTTTTTTGATTATGCCGATCACCACTGACGTTGGTGCATTGTCACAGTTTATTCCGGACTCTTTTCAACAGAACTCTATAGGCCTCCAGTCCATCAATCACTCTTTAGCCCTAAGCATCGAATCAATCCTTTGCATTGATTCGATGAGCATCTAAAAGTTCTCTTCGAGCTGTGCTCGTCACTCTAAAAGTTGTTTGAACTCTTCGGCACTGCGTTCAACGAGCCACAATCAACCATCGATTCCAACAACCTGCAGCTGATCATTGGCGAGATCCACTTGGGTGTGCAATGAGCTTGGGGTCTGGTGGCTTGTTTATCCGCTGTTTGAGCTCGATCATTTGCAGCGCTTCACAGTCGTTCGTCGGCGCTGCAAGGATCAGGGACTGCAGAACCGGACTGGATGCCGTTTAGATCCCTCGTCAAGAAACTCCAGGATTCCCCTCTGACTGGAGAGCTTCTTGAGCGATCGGGTCGTTCAGATCGTCTGATCTTGCGAGGTGCCGGTCGGGCAGCGAGAGCCTTGATCGCCAGTGCCCTGTCCCGGCGGGACGGTCGTCCGATTCTGATTGTGGTGCCAACCCTGGAGGAAGCGGGGCGATGGACCGCACTACTGGAGTTGATGGGGTGGAAGAACACCAGCCTCTACCCCACCAGCGAAGGGTCCCCCTACGAGCCTTTCGACCCCACTAGTGAAATCATCTGGGGTCAACTTCAGGTGCTCAGTGATCTGCTCTCCGATCCAAGCTGCGCCGACCGCGCCATTGTTGCGACAGAACGCTGTCTGCAACCCCATCTCCCACCTTCGGAAGTCCTCGCTGAACAATGCAAGACCCTGAAGAAAGGGGACGTCATCGATCTCGAGAAGCTGGCGGAACGACTGGCGCACCTGGGGTATGAACGCGTGTCCACCATCGATCAGGAAGGAACCTGGAGTCGTCGCGGAGACATTGTCGATATCTATCCGGTGAGCAGTGAACTGCCGGTGCGTCTTGAATTTTTCGGGGAGGAGCTGGACAAGCTGCGGGAATTTGATCCAGCCAGTCAACGTTCCCT